>CANJYE010000014.1 GCA_947479055.1 Erythrobacteraceae bacterium | reverse complement strand
CGTGCCGCACGATGCAGGCCAACGCCGTGCGGCTCCAGCTTCACGCCCTGGCCTACAACCTGTCGAACTTCCTGCGCACCCTCGCCTTGCCCGAGGAGGTGCGGCACTGGTCGCTGACCAGCATGCGCGAGAAGCTGGTGAAGATCGGATAAATAAGCGGGCCACCCACGAGGAATACCAAAGCGGTGACCAGCAACTGCCCTCCTGCCGCCTGACCCTCGGAAATCATCATGAAGACCAGCCAAACCATCAACAGGATCAAGAATGTAAACATCAGGACGCCGTTAAGGTCTGACCCAGCTCTGCCGTGTACACGCGTGCCGAAATTGTCGGCTGAGATAAGCCCGAACAACATAGGGCCGTGACTGTCCAAACCGCTGAACCAAAGGCAGATAAAAGGACCGGCGATCCAGCCGCGCGCGCCGTTCTTGGCATCGAATATGTTCGTCTTTTTCGACCGAATCGCCGCCTTAGTCTCGGCCGGAGTCAGGCTCGAGGAGATTTCGAAACGGTATCCGAAGGGCTGAAATCCCACTCATTCATCCTCAATGCCTCTACTTCGAGCCTGTTTTGGACCGTAAGCCCGATGGAAATGCAAGTTCGAAGGAAGTTCGCCGCGACCATACCTCTTCAAGGGGCTAGGCCGCCCGCTAATTTGCTGCCTTTCACCTGATTGCATTGAGGGCAACCCTGCGAGATTATTTTCGGTAGCAACGTCATCCTCTTCGGACAGCCAGCCTTCGCCCTCGGGTTCCCGCCACAGGACAGCCAGCCATCGCTACATCATGCACACGAATCGGCCGTCGCTCGACAGGCCGGTCCTAATTGTTTTCCTGCCCCGGCTCGACCAGTTCGACCACGGTTTCGGTCGACACCGCCGTATTGTCGGCATTTTCGCCTGCCGGATCGACCTCGTCGCCACCGGCGGTGTCGAGCAGTTCCTCGTCATCGGCAAAATCGGCTTCGTCATCTTCGGCGGGTTCTGCTGCGGGCTGTTCGGGATTGCCGACGGTCTGGTCGAAGGCCTCGCGCTGGCCGGCCACCTGGCGCTGCACATCGCTGAGCGCGCCTGCATCCTCGCGGGTGCCGACGAGGCTTATTGCCGAAAGCAGCATGAACGAAACGAACATGATTGCTGCCCAGCGCTTTTCGAAGATCATCCTGTACATCGCATGGGGCAAGTTAAGCGCGAAATCTTAAGAATCGGTGGCCCCGGCCTCGCGCTTCAGATCGTACAGCAGGTCGAGCGCCTCGCGCGGGGACAGGGCATCGATATCGAGTTCGCGCAGCCGGTCGCGCAAATCGTCTTGCGCGATCTTCGTCCGGGCGCTGGCGGCGGCGGCGAACAGCGGCAGGTCGCCCAGCCCCGCCGCCAGCCCGCCGGTTTCGGCCCGTCCCTTCTCCAGCCGGTCGAGCACGGCTTTGGCGCGCGCGACCACGTCCTTCGGCACACCGGCCAGCCGGGCGACGGCAAGGCCGTAGCTGCGGTCGGCGGGGCCGTCGGCCAGTTCGTGCAGCAAAACGAGATCGCCTTTCCATTCGCGTGCGCGGACATGGTGGAGCGACAATGCCTCGCAACTGTCGGCCAGCCGCGCCAGTTCGTGGTAATGGGTGGCAAACAGGCAGCGGCAGCGGTTGGCGCCATGCACAGCCTCGGCCACCGCCCAGGCCAGCGCCAGCCCGTCATAAGTGGACGTGCCGCGCCCGACCTCGTCGAGGATGACGAAGCTGCGCTCGGTTGCCTGGGTCAGGATCGTCGCGGTTTCGACCATCTCGACCATGAAGGTCGAACGGCCCCGCGCGAGGCTGTCTGACGCGCCGACCCGGCTGAACAGGCGATCGACCAGGCCGATGCGGGCGCTGCTGGCCGGCACGAAGCCGCCAGCCTGCGACAGCAGCACGATCAGCGCGTTCTGTCGCAGGAAAGTGGATTTGCCGCCCATGTTGGGGCCGCCGACCAGCCACAGCCGGTTGAGCGGTGACAGGTGGCAATCATTGGCGACGAAGCGATCCCCGCCGCCGGCCAGCGCGGCTTCCACCACCGGGTGGCGGCCGCCTTCGATGGCAAGGCTAAGGTCATCGGTGATCGCGGGCATGCACCAGCCGCCTTCGGCCGCGCGTTCGGCCTGCCCTGCTGAAACGTCGATCCGGGCGAGTGCATCGGCGGTGGCGGCAATGGCCAGCTGGGCGGCCATGACCTGGCCGACAAGCTCCTCGAAATGCGCTTCTTCCGCTGCCAGGGCGTGGCCGCCCGCCTCGGCGATGCGGCTGGCTTGCTCGTGCAGGTGGAGCGAATTGAAGCGCACCGCCCCGGCCATGGTCTGGCGATGGGTGAAGCCGCTGTTCGGCTCCATCAGCGCATCGCCATGGCGGGCGGGCACCTCGATGAAATAGCCGAGCACGCCATTGTGCCGGATCTTCAGCGCGGCGATGCCGGTCTCTTCGCGATATTCCGCCTCCAGCGCGGCGATGGCGCGGCGGGCGTTGCCGGAAATGGTCCGCAATTCGTCGAGCGCGGCGTCAAAGCCTTGTGCGACATAGCCGCCCTGGCTGCGCTCGGTTGGTGGGGTGGGCACCAGCGCGCGCGACAGGTGATCGGTCAGCGCGCCATGGCCGCCCAGTGCGGGCAGCAGGCTGTCGAGCAGCGAGGGGCGATCCTCGCGCCGGGTCAGCCGATCGCGAATCCGGCGCGCTTCGCCCAGCCCATCGCGAATCTGGCCAAGGTCGCGCGGGCTGCCGCGCCCGGCCACGATCCGCCCCAGCGCGCGACCGAGATCGGGCAGGGCGCGCAGCACCTCGCGCAGGTCGGCGCGCAACAGCGGATCGTCATGCAGCCACTGGACGAGGCCGAGCCTTGCGTTGATCGCCGCCAAATCGGTCAGCGGGGCAGACAGGTCGCCGGCCAGCTGGCGCGCACCGGCCCCGGTCACGCAGCGGTCGATCGCCGCGATCAGGCTGCCTTGCCGGCCCCCTTGCTGCGCATGGAGGATTTCGAGGCTGGCACGGGTCGCCTCGTCCATCGCCAGCCGCGAATCGCCCGCATGGGCCACCGGCGGGAGCAGCAGCGGCAGCCTGCCGCGCCCGACATGGTCAAGATAGGCAATCAGCCCGGCCGCCGCCGCCAGCATCGGGCGGGTAAAGCCGCCAAACCCGTCCAGCGTGGCGACGCCGTGGATCGCTTTCAGGCGGCTTTCGCCCTCATTGCTGGCAAAATCGCGCGGCGGGCGGGCAATCGCACCTGCGGGAGCCTCGGCCCATTCCTCGGGCGCGACCAGTTCGCTGGCCGAAAGCCGGGCCAGCGCAGCGGCAAGGCGGTCCGGCGGGCATTGCTCCAGCTCCATCCGTCCGGTCGAGATGTCGCAGCTGGCGATGCCGATTGTCCCGCGCAGTTCGCAGACCGCCGCCAGCACATTGGCCCGGCGCGGTTCCAGCAGCACTTCCTCGGTCAGTGTCCCGGCGGTGACGAAGCGGACGATGTCGCGCTTCACCAGCGTCTTCGATCCGCCCCGCCTGCGCGCCTCTTCCGGGGATTCGACCTGTTCGGCAATCGCCACCCGGCACCCGGCCTTGATCAGCCGGGCAAGGTAGCCTTCGGCGGCATGGACCGGCACGCCGCACATCGGCACCGGCTTGCCCTCATGCTCGCCCCGGCTGGTGAGCGCGATGTCGAGCACCTGCGCGGCGATTTTCGCGTCATCGAAGAACAGCTCGAAGAAATCGCCCATCCGGTAGAACAGCAGGCAATCGCCGGCCTCGCGCTTGAGCGCGGAATACTGCGCCATCATCGGGGTTTCGCCGCCTGCCATGGAAGCGGGTTAGCGGGTTGGCGCGCGATTCGGAAAGCGTCTGGCGGCACCTATCCCCTGCCGCTTGCGCCTTTTCCGATCAGGGCCTAGTGCGACGGTGATTCTAGGAGGTTGCGCTTGGCCGACGACAACAATGTTCGCTTCACGAAGCGAGAGGCGCTTTTCTATCACGAGACCATTCGTCCCGGGAAAATCGAGATCATCGCATCCAAGCCGATGGCGACGCAGCGCGACCTGAGCCTGGCCTATTCCCCCGGCGTAGCCGCGCCGGTCGAAGCGATCTACGAAGACCCGAGCAAGGCCTATGATTACACCGCCAAGGGCAATCTGGTGGCGGTGATCACCAATGGCACCGCCATCCTCGGCATGGGCAATCTCGGCGCGCTGGCTTCCAAGCCGGTGATGGAAGGCAAGGCGGTCCTGTTCAAACGCTTCGCCGATGTCGATTCGATCGATATCGAACTGGCGACGGAAGATCCCGAAGCCTTCATCAACGCCGTGGCCCTGATGGAACCGACCTTTGGCGGCATCAACCTCGAGGATATCAAGGCCCCGGAATGCTTCATCATCGAGCAGACGCTGCGCGAACGGATGAAGATCCCGGTCATGCACGATGACCAGCACGGCACCGCGATCATCGCTGCGGCGGGCCTGATCAATGCCTGCCACCTTACCGGCCGCAAGCTGGACGAGATCAAGGTGACGGTAAACGGCGCGGGCGCTTCGGCGCTGGCCTGCACCTCGCTGATCAAGTCGATGGGCGTGCGCCATGAAAACGTTACCGTCTGCGACAGCAAGGGCGTGATCTACGTCGGCCGAGAGGGTATCGACCAGTTCAAGTCGGCCCATGCGGTGGAAACCGACAAGCGCACGCTGGACGAAGCGATCAAGGGCGCGGATGTGTTCCTTGGCCTGTCGGTCGCCGGTGCGGTCAGCCAGTCCATGATCATGTCGATGGCACCCCGGCCGATCATCTTCGCGATGGCCAACCCCGATCCCGAAATTACCCCGGACGATGTCCATGCGGTCCGTTCCGACGCGATCGTGGCGACGGGACGGTCGGATTATCCCAACCAGGTCAATAATGTACTGGGTTTCCCGTTCATTTTCCGCGGCGCGCTCGATGTGCGCGCGACGGCGATCAACGAGGAAATGAAGATCGCGGCGGCCCGGGCGATTGCCGATCTTGCCCGCGAAACCGTCCCCGATGAAGTGGCCGCCGCTTATGGCCGGGCGCAGCAATTCGGCACCGAATACATCATTCCCTCACCTTTCGATCCGCGCCTGATCGAGCGGGTTTCGATGGCAGTGGCCAAGGCGGCGATGGATTCAGGGGTAGCGCAGAAGCCGATCGAGGATTTCGAAGCCTATGGGGTGAAGCTGAAGTCCCGCCTCAATCCGACCACCGCCGTGTTGACTCAGGTCTTCGATGCGGTGAAGCGCAATCCGAAGCGGGTTGTTTTCGCTGAGGCCGAAGAGGATGTGGTGCTGCGCGCCGCGATCCAGTTCCGCGATTTCGGCTATGGCACACCCGTGCTGGTCGGCCGGACCCAGGCAGTAAAGGACAAGCTGATCGAGCTGGCCGTCGATGATCCCGACAGTTTCGAGATCCAGAATTCGGCCGATTCCGATTATGTCCCGGCCATGGTCGATTATCTCTACAAGCGGCTGCAACGGCGCGGCCAGACGGCGCGGGACGTAAAGCGGCTGGTCAACCAGAACCGCAACGTCTTCGCTGCAGCGCTGGTGGCGCTGGGGCATGGCGATGCGATGATTTCCGGCCTGACCCGCACCTTCGCGCAGACCATGAAGGAAGTGCGTCTGGTGCTTGATCCCAAGCCCGATCACATTCCCTTCGGCATCCACCTGATGATCGGCAAGGACTACACCGTGTTCCTGGCCGACACGACCATCAACGAACGCCCGAGCGCCGAAGACCTTGCCTATATCGCCAAGGAGACCGCAGCGGTTGCCCGGCGACTGGGCCATGAACCGCGGGTCGCTTTCCTGAGCTTTTCGACCTTCGGTAATCCTTCGGGTAAGTGGCTGGAACCCATTCGCGATGCGGTGGCGATCCTGGATAGCGAGAATCCCGGCTTCGAATATGAGGGCGAGATGGCTCCGGATGCCGCGCTCAATCCCAAGGTCATGGCGAACTATCCGTTCAGCCGCTTGTCGCAGCCCGCCAATGTGCTGATCATGCCGGGCCTGCAATCGGCCAATGTCTCGGCCAAACTGCTGAGGGAACTGGGCGGCAATGCCACGATCGGGCCGATGCTGATCGGGATGGAAAAGCCGGTTCAGATCGCGCCGATGACCTCAATCGCCCCTGATGTGCTGCAGCTGGCCGTTCTGGCTGCCGCAGGGGTGGTGGGCTGAATTCGCCGAGGAGCCTTCCGCCCTTGAATCAGCCGAAGCTGCTGTAGACGCCGTAGCCGCTGGTTAGGCTCAGGACGATCCCGACCAGAACCAACATAGTCTTTGCGGGAAACCGCTTGGCCGCCACCGCGCCAAGCGGGGCGGCCAGCACGCCGCCGATCAGGAAGCCGAGAGTAGCTCCCGCCAGGTCTGCCAGGCCCAGCCGCCAGATGAAGGCAGCCGAGACAGTCAGTGTCAGGAAGAATTCTACCGAATTGACCGTGCCGACCACCTTGCGCGGTTCAGCGCCCTGGACCAGAAGGTTGGAGGTAACCACTGGCCCCCAACCACCACCGCCGGCCGCGTCCAGGAAACCACCCAGCAGACCGAGAGGTGCGACATATTTCGCGTCGCGAACCACTGCCGTGTGACGCAGGCCGCGCCACAGCAGATAGAAGCCGATCAAGGTCAGATAGGCCAGAACGAATGGCTTGATTACACTCGCGTCGATCGAGGTCAGCAGATAGGCCCCGGCCACACCACCAACCACGCCGGGAATCAGCAGGCGAAAAAACAGGCGCTTGTCGACATTGCCATGCAACAGGTGGTTGATGCCGGACATGGCGGTGGTGAAGCATTCGACCACATGGACGCGTTGCGAGGCGAGAGCGGGCGGCACGCCAAGCACGCCGACCAGCAGTGCGTTGGAAATCACGCCGAACGCCATGCCCAGCGCACCATCCACGAGCTGCGCGGCAAAGCCGACCGCGATGAACGGAAGCAGCGCCGAAATGTCCAAACCGCCAAGTTGCACCAGCACAGACTCCCTGAAATCCTATCGTTCCGATAGACATTGAGGAATTGGGCGTCGAGATGGTTTTCCAGTCTCGCGTTAAAGCGAAACTTTCTTGGGCTGAAGCGTATCGTGATCGGCAGTTTCCGCCAGAGCTGCTGTCCTGAAAATCGAGTCAGAGCAGCAGTTTGCCCCCGGACAGGAGCAGCACGATCACCAGCGCGGGGCGGAGCAGGAAATCCGGTGCGCGGCTGGAAATCAGGCTGCCGATGATCACGCCTGGGATCGAGCCGATCAACAGATTGAGGAGCAGGACCAGGTCGACATCGCCGATCACCCAATGGCCGATCCCGCCGACAAGGGCGAGCGGGACCGCGTGGGCAATGTCGGTTCCGACGATTCGCGAGACCGGGAGATTGGGGTAGAGCATCAGCAGCGCGGTGACCCCGATTGCGCCGGCTCCGACCGATGTGATCGATACGGCCACGCCCAGAATGGCTCCGAGCAGCATGGTCGAGGCTGTGGTGCGCCCTGGCGGCATCGGCTTGCGGCGCATGCCAAAGGCAATCAGGCGCCGCTGGAAGGCGACGGCCAGCGCTGTGAGGATGAGCATTCCGCCCAGGACAAGCATGATCGTTTCCTGGGTCGAAGCGCCGACCTTGCCCAGTGAGTGTAATGTGAACACTGTCAGCAGGGCGGCTGGAATGCTGCCCGAAGCCAGGCGGCCGACAATTTTCCAGTCAACCGTTGCACGCCAGCCATGCACTGCCGAACCGGCTGTCTTGGTGGAGGCGGCAAACAGCAGGTCGGTGCCCACTGCGGTCTGCGGGGAGACGCCGAACAGCAGCACCAGCAGCGGGGTCATCAAGGCACCGCCACCAACGCCGGTCAGCCCGACCATGATCCCAACGAGAAGCCCTGCAATGGCATGCAAGGCATCCAGTTGGCTCCAGATATTCATTCGCCCATTCCCCTAGATGCCTCCGGCCGGATGGCTTGGCGCGGCTGATAACAAGCCGGGCCGTCCAGCCAAAGCAAATTCCTATCGAAGGGATAGAGATTTAACCGATTGCCCGACCGGCAAATTTCCGGGGGCTGGTGCATTCCAGCCGTTCAGAGCCGACGAAAGCGGAAATACCAGACTTCGTGGCCCTGGGCGCGGGCCTTGGCTTCGTAGCGGGTTTCGCACCAGCCGCCGTGGCGGTTCTGGAAGCTTGCTGGTCCTTCGGCCAGCCAATCGAAGCTGGCGCGGTGGCGGCGCATCACCATCAGCGCGTGACGCAGGTAGACCGGGTGGTCCGTGCCGAAACGGAATTCGCCGCCGGGCCGGAGCTTGGTCGCGATCAGCGCCAATGGCCCGTCGTTCATCATCCGCCGCTTGGCATGGCGCGCCTTGGGCCAGGGGTCGGGATGGAGCAGGTAGACGAATGACAGCGCCCCGTCCGGCACGCGTCGCAACACCTCGAGCGCGTCGCCATGGTGAATACGGACATTGGTGAGGCCCATCTCGCGGACATGGGTGAGAGCGCCCACCACTCCGTTGAGGAACGGTTCGCAGCCGATGAAGCCGTGATCTGGCAGCAGGTCGGCGCGATAGGCGAGGTGCTCCCCTCCGCCAAAGCCGATCTCGAAATGGAGCGGCATGGGATTGCCGAACAGGCGCTCGGCCGTGACCGGGCCATCGTCGGGCACGGCAATCTGCGGCAGGAGCTGTTCGACCAGGTCCTGCTGCCCCTTGCGCAGCGGCCTGCCTTGCGAGCGGCCGTAAAGGCGGTTGAGCGTGGTCGGATCGCCGGGCTTGTGTGCTGTCATGGCGCGCCCGCTAACAAAAAACCTCCCCGGAGCGAAGCCCGGGGAGGTTCATGATCGCGAATATGCGCAAAAAGCGGGTCAGGCTGCCTCGGCTGCCTCGTCCGGATCGCGCAGCACATAGCCACGGCCCCAGACGGTTTCGATGTAACTGTCGCCGCTCCAAGCCAGCGAGAGCTTCTTGCGCAGCTGGCAGATGAACACGTCGATGATCTTGAGTTCCGGCTCGTCCATCCCGCCATAGAGGTGGTTGAGGAACATTTCCTTGGTCAGGGTGGTGCCCTTGCGGAGCGAAAGCAGCTCCAGCATGGCGTATTCCTTGCCGGTCAGGTGAACGCGGGCACCATCGACCTCGACCGTCTTGGCATCGAGGTTCACGGCCAGCTTGCCGGTACGGATGACGCTCTGCGAATGGCCCTTGGAACGGCGGACCACGGCGTGGATGCGGGCCACCAGCTCGTCGCGGTGGAACGGCTTGGTGACATAATCGTCAGCGCCGAAGCCGAAGCTGCGGATCTTCGAATCCATTTCCGAAATGCCCGAAAGGATCAGCACCGGCGTCTGCACCTTGGCGACGCGGAGCTTCTTGAGCACGTCATAGCCGTGCATGTCGGGCAGGTTGAGGTCGAGCAGGATGATATCGTAATCATACAGCTTGCCCAGATCCAGACCCTCTTCCCCAAGGTCCGTCGAATAGACGTTGAAACCTTCGGTCGTGAGCATAAGCTCGATCGCCTTAGCCGTTGTCGGCTCGTCTTCGATCAGCAGTACGCGCATGGGATGCCCCCTCGTTGCCCTGACAATGCGTCAACCTCCGCGAAATGGAGATTGACCGCTATTAACCACGGAAGATGTGAACGGAAAAGGTTAATTATACGTAAACCGGCTTCAATCCACGAGTCGCGGGGATTGCCCAAAGGCCGGGCAAGGTGTCTCCCCGTCCAATGTTAGCCTAGCGCGCCGCGTCGAGCGCTTTCTGCCGGCGCCGTTGCACCGAGCTGCCCAGCCCGATTGCCTCGCGATATTTGGCCACGGTCCGGCGGGCGAGGTCGAAGCCCTTTCCTCTCAGCAATTCAACCAGCTTGTCGTCGGACAGGATGTCCTCGGGCACTTCCGTATCGATCAGCGTGCGGATCTGGGCTTTCACCGCTTCCGCTGAAATCGAGCTCTCGCCATCGGACGAGGCGATGCCGGAACTGAAGAAATATTTGAGCTCGAACGTCCAGCGATCGCAATGCAGATATTTGTTGGAGGTGACCCGGCTGACGGTCGATTCATGCATGCCGATCGCTTCGGCAACGGCGCGCAGGGTCAGCGGCTTCAGTTCCGAGACGCCGCGCCGGAAGAAACCGTCCTGCTGTTTGACGA
The DNA here is from genome assembly GCA_947479055.1 of Erythrobacteraceae bacterium. Taxonomy (GTDB): domain Bacteria; phylum Pseudomonadota; class Alphaproteobacteria; order Sphingomonadales; family Sphingomonadaceae; genus CANJYE01. The sequence goes on along the minus strand of CANJYE010000014.1, from coordinate 58,566 downwards.
TCTCGGCGGCCACCTTGAGAATGGTTCTCTGGCGCTGGTCGAGCGCTTTGAGCAGCCAGTTGGCATCGGCCAGCCGCTCGCTCAGCCAGCCGCGCGCGGATTTGTCGTCGCAGTCCTTGCGCAGCTCGAGATAATAGCTGCGGTTGACGACCAGCCGCGGCAGGGTGGCCGGATTGAGCGCAAGGGCCCAGCCGCCATCCTTCCCGGCACGCAGCAGGATATCCGGCACCACCGGCTCCCCGCCGGGATTGCTGGCGAGTTGCAGGCCAGGCTTGGGATCATAGCCGCGCAGTTCGGCCAGCATGTCGGAGAAATCCTCGTCATCGACCCCGCAGATGCGCTTGAGCTGCTTGACGTTGCCTTTGGCCAGCAGCTCGAGATTGTCGAGCAGCCGGGCCATGCACGGATCATAACGGTCGGCTTCCCTGGCCTGAAGGGCAAGGCATTCGGACAGGTCGCGTGCACCCACTCCGGTCGGATCGAGGGTCTGGAGCATCGCCAGCGCCGCTTCCACCTCAACCAGCGGGATGTGCAATTCCATCGCAACTTCGCGCAGCGTCACGGTCAGATATCCGGCATCGTCGAGCAGGCTGATCAGGTGTCGGACGATGGCCGCCTGCCTCTCGTCATGCGTTGCCGGGCCGACCTGCGCCAGCAGATGTTCGGTCAGCGACGGGCCGCCGCTACCGCGCTCGTCGATTCCCGGCCCTTCCGCGCCGGAGCCTTGCGGAGCTTCGCCGGCGAATTCCAGCGCCGCACCGTCTCCGGTGTCGCGATCGCGATCGATCGTTTCGGGGTCGATGTCGAGCGGTCGGTCTTCCTGGCCCAGCCCTTCGCCGATCAGGGCATCGACGGATGAGGATTCAAGCGCGGTCTTGCGCTCGTCCAGCGTTTCGGGGGCGCTGTCCGGCGAATCTTCGCCAGCAGTTTCGCCGATTTCCAGCAGCGGATTGGCTTCGATCGCCTCGGCGATGAAGGCTTCGATTTCCAGATTGGACAGCGCCAGCAGCTTGATCGCCTGCTGGAGCTGTGGCGTCATCACCAGTTGCTGCGATTGCCGCAGGTCTAGGCGGGGGCCGAAGTTCATTCAGGCATGCACCGCTTGGGGCAGCCGACGATTGCCCCAAGCGGTGCATTCGCCGGGCTGCCGGATCGTCATAAGGTAAAGCCTTCGCCCAGATAGAGGCGGCGGACGTTTTCATCGGCCACCAGCGCTTCCGGGCTGCCCGCAAACAGCACCTGGCCTCCGTAGATGATGCAGGCGCGGTCGACGATGTCGAGCGTTTCGCGGACGTTATGATCGGTGATCAGCACGCCGATGCCGCGATCCCTGAGGTCGATGATGAGGTGGCGGATGTCGTTGATCGAGAGCGGATCGATCCCGGCGAAAGGTTCGTCCAGCAGCATGATCGAAGGCTTGGCGGCCAGCGCCCGAGCGATTTCGCAGCGGCGCCGTTCACCGCCCGACAGCGCCATGGCCGGGCTGTTGCGCAGCTTGGTCAGGCCGAATTCGCCCAGCAGCCGCTCCAGCTCGGCGGCACGGGTCTCGGCATCGGGTTCGACCATTTCGAGCACGCAATCGATGTTCTGTTCCACCGTCATGCCCCGGAAGATCGAGGTTTCCTGCGGGAGATAGCCCAGGCCGAGAATCGCGCGGCGATACATCGGCAGCTTGGTGACATCGACCCCGTCCATCAGGATGCGGCCCGAATCCGGGCGGACCAGCCCCATGATCGAATAGAAGCAGGTGGTCTTGCCCGCCCCGTTCGGACCGAGCAGGCCGAGCACTTCGCCTTTTGCGACATGGAGCGATATATCGGTCAGCACCGCGCGCTTGTCATAGCTCTTGGCGATCGAGATCACTTCCAGTCCGCCTTCGCGCTGGCGCTGGGCGGTGTCTGCCGGTGCAGTGATGAACGGGTCTTCCAGAGTGTTCGTCATAGCTCGCTTTATCATTTGCAGGCTGGCTGAAAAGCCCGTCCGCACACAATTGGCAGGCTTTATGCATGGCCGATGCCTCGCCGCAATAGCCGTGCGGGTCCAAAGGAATGGTTATCAGCCTGATCCGATACCCTCTCGGGCTTAGCTGCACTTTGTTGGCTGGCATCGCGCGGGCGCGCCCGCTAGGGCGATCCGGTCAAATTCGTCGCATGCAAGGAAAGCCGATATGTTCGACCTCGCCCGGGCTCAGGAACGCTGCGCCGCGCTGATCGCCAAGGCCCGCGCTGCCGGTGCCGATGCGGCCGATGCGGTTGCGCTGGGCGATGCTTCCGAAAGCGTCTCTGTCCGACTGGGCAGGCTGGAGGATGTCGAGCGCTCGGAAAGCGAGCAGGTCGCGCTGCGGGTGTTCATCGGCAGCCGCTCCGCCTCGATCCAGGCGACCGACAGCAGCGATCCGGCTCTGGACGAACTCGTGCTGCGCGCCGTCGCCATGGCCCGCGCCGCGCCGGAAGATCCCTATTCCGGCCTCGCGCCCGAAGAACTGCTCGCGCGTGGCCCCTTCACAGACCTCGCGCTGTGCGATCCGGTCGAACCTTCGCCCGAAAGGCTGCGCAGCCAGGCCGAGGCGGCGGAAGATGCCGCCCGCGCGGTGCCGGGCATCACCAACAGCGAAGGCGGCGGGGCGAGCTTCGGGCGCAGCGTGGTCGCGCTGGCGACCAGTCACGGCTTTGCCGGCGGCTACGAAGGCAGCAGCCATGGCTTGAGCGCCAGCGTGGTGGCCGGCGAAGGCAGCGGCATGCAGCGCGACTATGCCTGGCGCCAGGCCCGCTTTGCAGCCGATTTGCCCGCGCCGGAGATGATCGGCACGCTGGCGGGCGAGCGGGCGGTGGCCCGCCTCAATCCCGGACGGCTGGCCAGCGGACCGATGCCGGTGGTGCTCGATCCGCGCGTCGCCGGGTCGCTGGTCGGCCATCTGCTCAATGCCATTTCCGGTTCCGCCGTGGCCCGCCGTTCCAGCTTCCTGCTCGGGCGGCTGGAAGACCAGCTGTTCGACAGCGCGATCCGCATTGGTGACGATCCGCACCGCCTGCGCGGCCTGCGCTCGCGCCCGTTCGATGGCGAAGGGCTCCCCACCGCCCCGCGCGCACTGGTGCAAGGCGGGAGGCTGACCGGGTGGCTGGCCGAATCCGCTTCCGCCCGCCAGCTTGGCATTGCCCCGACCGGCCATGCCTCGCGTTCCGGCTCGGGCGCGCCGGGGGTTTCGGCCAGCAATGTCCATGTCGAGGCGGGGACGCTTTCCCCCGCCGCGCTGATCGCCGACATCGCCGATGGCGTCTATGTCACCGAACTGATCGGCCACGGCGTCAACCCGGTGACCGGCGACTACAGCCGGGGTGCTTCGGGCTATCGCATCGCCAATGGCACCATCGCCGGGCCGGTGGCGGAATTCACCGTGGCCGGGAACCTCATCGCCATGTTCGCCGCGATGATCCCGGCCGACGACCTCGAATGGCACCGCGCGATCAACACGCCAACGCTTCGGATCGACGGGATGACCGTGGCGGGGGATTGAGGCCCGCCACCGCCAGTTTCAGCCCTTGACCGCCTTCGCCCGTTCGATCGCCTCGATCGTCACGCGCTTGGCTTCTGCCGCGCCGCCCCAGGTGCCGATGCGGACCCATTTTTCGTCTTCCAGGTCCTTGTAGTGGGTGAAGAAGTGTTCGATCTGGCTGAACACGATTTCGGGCAAATCATCCTTTTCCACCACATTGGCATAATAGGGGAAGGTGGCGTCATCAGGCACGCAGATCAGCTTCTCGTCGCCGCCGTGCTCGTCTTCCAGGTTCAGCACCGCGATCGGGCGGACGCGCACGACGCAGCCGGGAACGAAGGGCGAGCGGGCCACCACCAGCGCGTCGAGCGGATCGCCATCGGGCGAGAGCGTGTGCGGCACGAAGCCGTAATTGGCGGGATAGCGCATCGGCGTGTGCAGGATCCGGTCCACGAACAGGGCGCCGGATGCCTTGTCGAATTCATATTTCACCGGCTCGCCGCCCAGCGGCACTTCGATGATGACATTGAGGCTTTCGGGAGGATTATCCCCGATGGGGATCATGTCGATGCGCATGAAAATATCGTTCCATCATAACAGCATGGCCCCGCCCACGGGCCCGGTGTACCGACATCCTCCCCTCTTTTGAGTGGTTGTCGCGCCGGTAGCCCAGCGCGCGCCGCTTGGCGAGTGCGGATTTTGCAATGCAGCATAAAATACGGCGACGTCAGTCAGCCTCGGCTTGTCTTTCGTTTTTCCTGAATTGCGTTAAACGCGCGCCCATGGCTAAGATCGAAACTCCCCGGCCCATTCGCGGCACCCAGGACATCTTCGGCGCAGAGGCGGAGGCTTTCGCCTTCGTGGTCGAAACCTTCGAGCGGGTGCGAAAGCTCTACCGCTTCCGCCGCGTGGAAATGCCGGTGTTTGAAAAGACCGAGGTGTTCTCCCGCTCGATCGGCGAGACGACCGACGTGGTTTCCAAGGAAATGTATTCTTTCGAGGATCGCGGCGGGGAATCGCTGACGCTGCGCCCGGAATTCACCGCCGGGATCGCCCGCGCCTATCTCACCGATGGCTGGCAGCAATATGCCCCGCTGAAAGTGGCCACCCACGGCCCGCTGTTCCGCTATGAACGCCCGCAGAAGGGCCGTTACCGCCAGTTCCACCAGATCGACGCCGAAGTGATCGGCGCGGCCGAACCGCAGGCGGATGTCGAACTGCTGGTGATGGCCGACCAGCTGCTCAAGGAATTGGGCGTAGCGGACGGCGTGACGCTGCATCTCAACACGCTGGGTGACAATGACAGCCGCGAGGCATGGCGCGCGGCGCTGGTCGGCTATTTCCGCGATCACCGCGCGCACCTGAGCGAGGACAGCCAGGACCGGCTGGAACGCAACCCGCTGCGCATCCTCGACAGCAAGGACCCGCGCGACAAGCCGTTGACCGCCGACGCGCCGAAGATCGACGATTATCTGAGCGGGGAAGCACAGGATTTCTTCGGGCAGGTGACAGCCGGGCTGGATGCGGCGGACGTGAAATGGACCCGCGCTCCGTCACTGGTGCGCGGGCTGGATTATTACCGCCACACGGCGTTTGAGTTCGTGACGGATCTACTGGGCGCGCAGGGCACCGTGCTGGGCGGCGGGCGCTATGACGGGCTGATGGAAAGCCTCGGCGGCGCGCCCACCCCGGCCGTCGGCTGGGCGGCGGGCATCGAGCGGCTGGCGATGCTTGTGGGGGAGCCCGGTGTAACGCAGCAAGTTATAGCAATCGTTGTAGAAAGCTCTCAGCAGCGATTTTTCAACATAGCTACTCTGCTCGCCAAGGCAATAAGGCAGAGCGGGGGGCCGACTTTGGTCTATGATACTGGCGCAGTCAAAAAGCGCTATGATCGGGCGATAAAGACCAATCCGACTATGATTCTGGTTTTAAAGGAACCATACGCTGCGGGCGAAGTGGGAAGACTCACGGTGAAGGCGCTGGCGTCGGATACAGAAGTACTCAGCAGCGCGTTGTTGGGATCACCGCGCAACCTATTGCGTAGCGTCTTCAAAATTAGCGATGCGCTTTGGAGCCAGACCGTGCAGAATGGAGGCACGATTTCGTTGCTTTCGAGTGAGGCATGAAGTCACGTAGTGCCTGCCCCCAGCGTCACCCTGAACTTGTTTCAGGGTCCATTTCGCCTTTCGGGCCGTCGGTTCGTGGGGCGCGATGGATGCTGAAACGAGTTCAGCATGACGGGTTTGGCTCGAGGTTTCACGCAACCTGCCCCTCCCCCTTGATGGGGGAGGGATACGCAGGCTTGCGGACTTGTTCGCTAGCCGTAGTTGGGAGGGGGTGCGCTCTGCGCCGGACACTGGGCGGAACGTCCGCTCACCCCAATCCAACTTCGCCTAGGTGCCTTCGGCGCCAAGTCTTCGTATCCTTCCCCCATCAAGGGGGAAGGGGGCGGTTGGCAGCATGACCATCTCCGACACCCGCCTGGCCCAGATCGCCGCACGCTTCGCCGAGCTGGAGGCGCGGCTTGCTTCCGGCACGCTGGAGGGCGAGGAGTTCGTCGCCGCCAGCCGCGATTATGCCGAGCTGGAGCCGGTGGCGAAGGCGGCTGGCGAAGTTGCGCTGATGCGCGGGGAGCTGAACAGCCTTGCTGCCCTGTCCGAGCCGGATCCCGACATGCGCGCGCTGGCCGAGGAGGAGATCGCCCGCATCCGCAGCGAGTTGCCCGAGGCCGAGCGCCTGCTGGCCGTCGCCATGCTGCCGCGCGATTCGGCTGATGCGCGGCCCGCCATGCTCGAAATCCGGGCCGGGACGGGCGGCGATGAAGCCGCGCTGTTCGCCGCCGACCTGTTCCGGATGTACGAGCGCTATGCCGCCGAGCGAGGCTGGAAAGTCGAGGTGATCAGCGCCAACGCCTCCGATATCGGCGGGTTCAAGGAAGTGGTCGCCAACATCGCCGGCACCGGCGTGTTCGCCAAACTGAAGTTCGAAAGCGGTGTCCACCGGGTCCAGCGCGTGCCGGTGACCGAGAGCGGCGGGCGCATCCACACCTCCGCCGCCACCGTGGCGGTGCTGCCCGAACCGAGCGAAGTCGATGTCCAGATCGAGGACAAGGACCTCAAGATCGATATCTATCGCGCCTCGGGCGCGGGCGGGCAGCATGTCAACACCACCGATTCGGCAGTGCGGATCACCCACCTGCCGACCGGGCTGGTCGTGATCCAGCAGGACGAGCGCAGCCAGCACAAGAACAAGGCCAAGGCGATGCAGGTGCTGCGCACGAGGCTCTACGATCTCAAGCGGGCGCAGGCGCAGGGTGCGGAGGCTGAGGCGCGCAAGGCAATGGTCGGTTCGGGCGACCGGTCCGAACGCATCCGCACTTATAATTTCCCGCAAGGCCGCGTCACCGACCACCGCATCAATCTGACCCTGCACCGCCTGCCCGAAATTCTCGAAGGCCCGGGTCTGGGCGAGCTGATCGACGCGCTGATCGCCGAGGATGAAGCCAAGCGCCTCGCCTCCGTGGGTGAGTGACATGACCATCGCCGACACGCTGCGCGAAGCCGCCTGCGCGCTGGCACAATTTTCCGATACCGCCCGGCTCGACGCCGAACTGCTGATGGCCCAAGCGCTGGGTGTGTCCCGCTCGGAGCTGCTGCTGCGCCATGGCGGCGCGGCGGTCCCGGCTGGCTTCGCGCCCCTGCTCGCACGAAGGATGGGGCAGGAGCCCGTTGCCCATATCCTGGGCCGCCAGGAATTCCATGGCCTGGAATTCCTGGTCAATGCCGATGTGCTGATCCCGCGCGCAGATAGCGAAACACTGGTCGAGGCGGCGCTGGCGGCCTGCCCCGCCCCCGCCCGCGTGCTCGATTGCGGTACGGGTTCGGGCGCGTTGCTGCTGTCGGTGCTGGCGGAACGGCCCCGCGCCGAAGGCATCGGCATCGATCGCTCGCCCGCCGCGCTGACAGTGGCCGCCGCCAATGCCGCGCGGCTGGGGCTGGCGGACCGGGCGCGGATGGTTCCAGCCGACTGGTCCGTTCCGGGCTGGGCCGCTGATCTGGGCAGCTTCGACCTCATCCTTGCCAATCCGCCCTATGTCGAGGAGGCTGCAGTGCTTGCCCGCTCCGTCCGGCAGTTCGAGCCAGCCGGTGCGCTGTTCGCCGGGCCGGAGGGGCTGGATGATTACCGCCTGCTGATCCCGCAATTGCCGGGGCTACTGGCGCCGGGCGGCAAGGCGGTTGTCGAAATTGGCGCCAGCCAGGCCGAGGCGGTGACGGCGATAGCAGGCGCAGCGGACCTTTCCGCAAGCCTCCACCGCGACCTTGGCGCAAGGCCGCGCGTGCTTGTGCTGGAAATAGGGCTTGGCAAGGCCGGGAATCGCGGCTAACCGGATTGTAGCGGTGGCGAGGACGCATGTTTCCCTTGCCGCCAGCGACAGTTCCAACATTTGCCTAACTTTCCGCTCGTATATGCGGCTTGCTTGCAGATGGGGGACCATCTGCCCCGGTGCGGGCGTTGGCGCGGGGACATGTGACCGATAGGCCGTCTGGCGGCCGGGTCCCAATTGAGGAAGTGATTTCCCTTGAATAACAACATTCGTGGCAACAATAACAACCGCCGTCGCGGCCGTGGCAACAATCGTTCGCAAGGCGGCAGCCAGCTCAACCGGATCGACAGTCGCGCGCGGGGCAATGCGCCGCAGATGCTGGAGAAATACCGCAAGCTGGCGCAGGACTCCTCGCTCAACGGCGATCGCGTCCAGGCGGAATATTACCTCCAGTTTGCCGACCATTATTTCCGCGTGATCGCGGACAGCCGGTCGCCGAAGGATGAAATGCGGCCCCGGCGCGACAATGAACGCGGCCAGGATTCGGCCGGCGATGGCGGCGAGGACGATTTCCGCCGCCGCGATGATCGCTTCGATGACGACCGCTTCGGCGATGATGGCGATACGGCGGAATCCTCTGCCGGCGGCGAATACGAGCCTGCGGCCAATCCCTTCACCCGTGACAATCGCGGCGAGCGGGCGGAACGGCCCGAGCGCCAGGAACGACCCGAGCGTCAGGAACGGCAGGAGCGCCCTGAACGCCCCGAAAGGCCTGCGCGCGTCGAGCCTGTCGAAGCTGTGGAACGCCCCGAGCGGGCCGAGCGCCCCGAACGTGGGGATCGCATTCGCGGCGAATTGCGTCGGCCGCGCAAGCCGCGCGACAATGCGGGCGAGGACGAAGCTGCTCCGGTGCTCGATCCGTCGATCCTGCCGCCGTCGATCGGTTCTGGCATCGGCACTGGCGCTAGCGATGCAGAAGCTGCGGAAGCTGCCGAGGCTCCCAAGCCCCGCCGCCGTGCCCGCCGCCCTCGCAGCGATGGCGATGAAGGTGGCGAAGTGCTTGAACAGATCGGCTGACGCCAGCTGATCCGCTGCCCCGGTGCAGGCCATGCCACAAGCGAAGCTCGCTTCCTCGCTGCGCTGGCTGGTAGCGCACCCCCGCCTGGCCTCGCTGGGCCTCGGCGCCCTATCGGCGCTGGGATTTCGCCCGCTCGCACTTTGGCCGCTCGCGCTGGTCGCGATGGCCGCCTTCATTGGCCTGCTCGGCAAGGCGGGCGGCTGGCGGCGGGCCGGGCTGTGGGGCTGGCTGTTCGGGTTTGCCCATTTCTCTGTCGGCAATGGCTGGATCGCCACTGCTTTTTCCTTTCAGGCTGAGATGCCGGCCTTCCTCGGCTGGCTGGCGGTGCCGCTGCTGGCACTCTATCTCGCGGCCTATCCTGCCCTGGCTGCGGCCGGAGCGCGCGGGATTGTCGGCAGGGCTGATGGCGGAGCTTTGGTACTGGCGTTTTCGGGCTGCTGGATCATCGCCGAATGGCTGCGCAGCTGGGTGTTCACCGGCTTTGCCTGGAACCCGTTAGGGATTGTGCTGCTGGGCGATTACCGGGCGCAGGGGCTGGCCGTGCTGGCGCCATGGCTGGGCACCTATGGCTTGTCCGGCCTGGCGGTCGGGCTGGCGGGGGCAGGCTGGTTGCTGGCCCGCCAGCGGCAGGTAGCGAGATTGGGCTTGCTGGGGGGTCTGGTGCTGGCTGCCATGCTCTGGCCTGCCGGCCCGGGTCCCGCAGGGCAACTCCATGTCACCCTCGTCCAGCCCGATACGCCGCAGGATCAGCTCAATGATCCCGACCATTTCGGGGATCAATCCAAGCGGACGGAAGCACTCAGCCTGCCGGTCCGGCCCGGTCAGACCCGGCTGGTGCTCTGGCCCGAGTCCGGCACGCCTTATTACCTGCTCGATGCCCTGCCGCAGGATTACTATGGCGCGGCGGGCGATATGACCGGTCCCGCCTCATCGCGCGAGGCGATCGGCAGCAAGATCGGCCCCGGCAGCCTGCTGATGACCGGCCTCGTCGACCTGGAAATCCGCAACAACCAGATTGTCGGCGCCCGCAACGCCGTAACCGCAATCGACAGCAATGGCGCAGTTCGGGCCGTCTATGCGAAGGCCCATCTGGTTCCCTACGGCGAATATCTCCCGCTGCGCTGGCTGCTGGAGCCGCTCGGGGCAAGCCGCCTGGTTCCGGGCGCGCTGGACTTCTTGCCCGGCCCCGGCCCTCGGACGCTCGATCTCGGATCCTGGGGGAAGGCCGGTATCCAGGTCTGCTACGAAATCGTCTTTTCGGGCGAAGTGGTCGATCGGACCAATCGCCCGGACTACATCTTCAACCCTTCGAACGACGGCTGGTTCGGCAGTTGGGGGCCGCCCCAGCACCTCGCTCAGGCCCGCCTGCGCGCGATCGAGGAAGGCCTGCCGGTGCTGCGCGGCACTACCACCGGGATCAGCGCGGTGATCGATGCACGCGGGATCGTGCGTGCCCATCTGCCAGGCCATGTGGCGGGGCGGATCGATACGCTCGTGCCGCCTGCCGCGCCCCCGACCCTGTTCGCGAAACTTGGCAATATCCTGCCGCTGGGCTGGGCAATTCTCTTGCTGACACTGGCCTTTGTTGCAACGCGGCGCGCGGCTCGTTAGAGACTCTGGTCAGAGCAAACCCCCTGCTTTCCCGGGAGCATGTGACCCCTATGCGCGCCAATTATCTGTTTACGTCCGAAAGCGTCTCCGAAGGTCATCCGGACAAGGTGTCCGACCAGATCTCCGATTCCATCGTCGATCTGTTCCTGTCCAAGGATCCCGAGGCGCGCGTGGCCTGCGAGACGCTGACCACGACCCAACTGGTCGTGCTTGCGGGTGAAATCCGCTGCAAGGGCGTGTTCGAAAAAGGTGAATGGGCACCCGGCGCGCTCGACGAGATCCAGCAGACGGTGCGCAATGTAGTCAAGGACATCGGTTACGAGCAGGCCGGCTTCCACTGGGAGACGCTGATTTTCGAGAACCACCTCCACGGCCAGTCTGCGCATATCGCGCAAGGCGTGGATGCATCTGGCAACAAGGATGAAGGCGCGGGCGACCAGGGCATCATGTTCGGCTTCGCTTGCGACGAGACGCCCGACCTGATGCCCGCGACGCTCTATTACAGCCACAAGATCCTCGAACGGATGGCTGCCGATCGTCATTCCGGCGCGGCACCCTTCCTGGAACCCGATGCCAAGAGCCAGGTCACGCTGCGTTTCGAGAATGGCCAGCCCGTGGCCGCCACTGCCATCGTCGTCTCGACCCAGCACGCGGCGGGCTATGATGCGGGCGCGAAGGAGGCCGAACTCAAGGCCTATGTAAAGAAGGTGGTGGCCGATGTGCTGCCCGCGAGCATGCTTTCGGACGCGACCGAATATCACATCAATCCCACCGGCAGCTTCGAGATCGGCGGGCCGGATGGCGACGCCGGCCTGACCGGGCGCAAGATCATCGTCGATACCTATGGCGGCGCGGCTCCGCATGGCGGCGGTGCATTCTCGGGCAAGGACCCGACCAAGGTCGATCGTTCGGCGGCCTATATCACCCGCTATCTGGCCAAGAACATCGTTGCGGCGGGGCTTGCCAGGCGCTGCACGATCCAGCTGGCCTATGCCATCGGTGTGTCAAAGCCGCTTTCGCTCTATGTCGATACCCACGGCACGGGCACAGTCGGCGATGACCGGATCGAAGCGGCGATCATGGGCATGGAAGCGCTCGGCGGCCTGACCCCGCGCGCTATCCGCACCCATCTCGGCCTCAACAAGCCGATCTATCGCAAGACGGCTGCCTATGGCCATTTCGGCCGGACGCCCGAAGGCGATTTCTTCCCGTGGGAAAAGACCGATCTGGCCGATGCGCTGAAGACGGCACTGGCCTGACACCAGCGACCGCCCGCAGATTGTTCAGGCGCCCAGTGCGGTCTCGATCGCCCCGACCAGTGCCGTGTCATCCGGCGCGACATTGGGCGAAAAACGGCCCGCAACGCTGCCGTCGCGGTTGATCAGGAACTTTTCGAAGTTCCACAGCACTTCCGGGTCGGCATTGGGCGTCATGCCGTGGTCGGACAGCAGTTTGCGCCAGGCGGCGGCGTCGCCCTGCTTTTCCGGCGCGGCGGCGGTCAGTGCGGCATAGAGCGGCTGCTTGTCGGGGCCGACCACCGTGTCCTTCCTGAACAGCGGGAAGCTGACCTTGTAGTTGACCTGGCAGAACTCCTGGATCTCGTCATCGGTGCCGGGTTCCTGCGCGCCGAAATCATTGGCCGGGAAGCCCAGTATCTCGAATCCGCGTGCGCCATATTTCGCCCGCAGTGCTTCGAGACCGTCATATTGCGGGGTCAGGCTGCATTTGGACGCGGTGTTGACCACCAGCAGGACATTGCCGCGATGGGCGGCCAGGCTGTCGGGACTGCCATCGCCGCGAGTGAGTGCGATATCGGGAAGGGGGGTGCTCATTGTGGGGTCTCTCCTTGTTTGCCGTGTCGGGCCGGCCCTGGGCATTGTTCCGGGTCAATCGCCCGAATCTGCCCGCACAGCCATATCGTGTTCGCCGTGCCGGGGCGAGGGTTTGTCGAGCGCCAGCTCGGCATCGGAGAAGACAAAGGGGCTGCGCACCCCGGGAATGCCTCCGGGCAACGCGATCTGCATGCCGCGGGCAACCACCTGCGGATCGGCGAAGACTTCGTCCAGCTGGTGCACCGCGCCGAAGGGCACGCCATGCGCCTCGCAGGCGGCCATCAGTTCGGCCCGGGTGAAGCGCACGGTTTCGCGCGCGATCTCGGCGTTCATCCAGTCGCGCAGTTCCAGCCGCCCGGCGTTGGACTGGAGGCGCGGGTCGCTGGCCAGATCCTCGCGTCCGATCATCCGGGTCAGGCGGCGGAACTGGTCGTCATTGCCGGGGGCCAGGATCAGATGGCCATCCGCCACCGCATAGACCTGATAGGGCGCGAGCTGGGCATGGGCATTGCCCATCCGTGGTGGATTTTCACCGGTGGTGAGCTGATAGATCGCCTGGTTGGTCAACAGGCTGACCGAGCAATCGAGCAGCGCCATGTCGATCTGCTGGCCGCGGCCGGTGCGCTGGCGCATCAGCAGGGCGGACTGGATGGCGATGGTCGAATAAAGGCCGCAGACCAGATCGGATACCGCCAGCCCCGCTTTCATCGGTACGCCGTCGGGCTCGCCGTTCAGCGCCATGAACCCGCTCATCGCCTGGGCGACGAAATCATAGCCGGGCCGCTGGGCATAGGGTCCGGTCTGGCCGAAGCCGGTGATCGAGCAATAGACCAGCCCCGGATTGTCGGCCGCAAGGCTGGCATAATCGAGCCCGAAGCGGGCCAGCGTGCCGGTCTTGTAATTTTCGACCACCACGTCGGCACCGGCGCACAACTGGCGGACCAGCGCGAGGTCGGCCGGGTCGTTGAAATCGGCAATGATGCCCTGCTTGCCGCGATTGCAGCCATGGTAATAGGCGGATTCACGGTCGCCATTGTCGCGGATCACCCAGGGCGGGCCCCATTTGCGGGTATCGTCTCCCGCCGGGCTTTCGACCTTGATAACTTCCGCGCCGAGATCGGCCAGAGTCTGGCAAGCGAAAGGTCCGGCGAGAATCCGTGCAAGCTCAATCACCTTGAGGCCGGCCAGCGGCGAATTCTCTCCCATCGCCTGTTCCCGCCTAACTTTCGTAATGGGCGGTGGTGCGGGCGGCGACTTCTTGCGCCGTCACGCCCGGGGCAAGCTCGACGAGGTGGAACGGGCTGTGGCGATCGGGCCGCCTGAACACGGCGATGTCGGTGATGATCATGTCCACCACATTGCGCCCGGTCAGCGGCAGGGTGCAGGCCGGGATGAACTTGGGATCGCCCGCCTTGCTGTTGTGTTCCATCAGCACGATGATCTTCTTGACCCCGGCGACGAGGTCCATCGCCCCGCCCATGCCCTTGATCATTTTGCCCGGGATCATCCAGTTGGCGATGTCGCCGTTTTCGGCCACTTCCATCGCGCCCAGTACAGTGAGGTCCATGTGCCCGCCGCGGATCATGGCGAAGCTCTGCGCGCTGTCGCAATAGGCGGTATGGGCCAGTTCGCTGATGGTCTGCTTGCCGGCGTTGACCAGATCGGCATCTTCCTCGCCCTCATAGGGGAAGGGGCCGATCCCCAGCATGCCGTTTTCGGACTGGAGCGTAACGTCCACTCCCGCCGGGATGTGGTTGGCGACCAGCGTCGGGATGCCGATGCCAAGATTGACGTAAAAGCCGTCTTCCAGCTCACGGGCGGCGCGGGCGGCCATTTCGTCGCGGGTCCAGCCTTTGGCGGCAGTTTCGGTCGTGCTCATCAGTTGGGCTCCCCGATGGGATCGGTGGGATTCTGCAATTCGGCCCAGAGGCCGGCGATGATCGCTTCGAGCGCTTCCTGCGGGTCCATTCCCTTGGCATGGGCGAAGGCCATCGCGCCGTGGCGGGTGAGGTCGGCGCAGATCATGCCGAGCATGAAGGGTTCGGTAATGCGGGCGGCATCGACCATGTAGGTGGCGGGGCCGCCGCGTCCCATGAAGATGCGGACGATCTCGTCGCTGTTGGCGATCGTGTGCTCGATCCCGCCCAGCGCCAGTTCGGTATAATCCTTCGCCATCAGGCCGCTTCTCTCTTGCGGGTGGTGCGGAATTCGATCTTCTTGTCATAGGGCGCCCCGACGATGATGCGCTGGACATAGACGCCGGGCAAATGGATCGAATCGGGATCGAGGCTGCCCTTGGGCACCACTTCTTCCACCTCGGCGATGCAGATTTTGCCGCAGGTGGCGGCGGGCAGGTTGAAATTGCGCGCGGTCTTGCGGAACACGAGATTGCCGGTTTCGTCCGCCTTCCAGGCCTTGACCACCGACAGGTCGGCAAAAATGCCGCGTTCGAGGATGTAATCCTCCCCGTCGAAATTCTTCACCTCCTTGCCTTCGGCCACCTGGGTGCCGACGCCGGTGCGGGTGTAGAAGCCGGGAATCCCCGCGCCGCCCGCGCGCATCCGCTCGGCCAGTGTGCCTTGTGGGCAGAATTCGACCTCGAGCTCACCCGAAAGATATTGCCGTTCGAACTCCTTGTTCTCGCCGACATAGGAGGAGATCATCTTGCGGACCTGGCGGGTGCGCAGCAGTTTGCCGATGCCTTCGTTGTCGATCCCGGCATTGTTGCTGGCAAAGACCAGGTCCCTGACCCCGCTGTCGCGGATCGCGTCGAGCAGCCGCTCGGGAATGCCGCAAAGGCCGAAACCGCCGGCGGCGATCAGCATGCCGTCGTGCAGCAGGCCTTCCAGCGCGGTGGAAGCATCGGGATAGAGCTTGTTCATTCTGCCCCCTTGTATCGCTGCCCCTTGTTGCGGGCGCGAAAGAAATGGTGCGATGCGCATAACGTGCCGGCGCGATTCTGTCATCAATTTGCGCAGCGGCTCGGGTTGCGCACTCTGACAGGCCGTTTGGTGTTCGTGGCCAGGTGGCCACAGAATTCCGGGTGCCTCGCTGGAATTGGTGCGACGCACAATATTCGGCCGAGATTCCGGAACGGGCTCCGCTAGGGGATTCCACGTAAAACCCGTCTAATATTTATACATTTGATTCTAGGCCAATTAATCCGGGACTATGATTAAGTTGCAAATTATGCAACGCGGTTTGATTTTTTCGCACTTGCGAAGTGATGCGAATTCGATCATTCAGAACCTGCCTTTCAGGCATCCTCTCCCAAAACTTCCAAGGCCCGGACGGCAACGTCCGGGTCCTTTTTTTGCCCGCATTCGCGGCGCCCTTGGGTCAATCGGCAGGGCTTTTGCCATCGATCCGGCATCAAGCCGTTTGAAATTGTCCAAGCGGCTTCCTAGCTTCCATTCGATAGCCTGCCGCCGGCGGGCGTGAGGGAGCTTTCAACATGGCCGATGCAGATGCGGCAACCCGCGCCGAAGGCACCGTGCGCCTGCAGGTGGCCCCGGCCCGGCAGGAAGAGAGCGGGCGCGGGATCGCGCGGATGCCGCGCGGCACTTTCCAGACGCTCGGCCTGGCCGAGGGCGATATCGTCGAGATCACCGGCAAGCGCGCCACCGCCGCTTTTGCCGTCCACGCCTATCCCGAGGACGAGGCGCTCGACGTTGTCCGGCTCGACGGGCTCTAGCGCGGCAATGCCGAAATCGGTTCGGGCGAACATGTCTCGATCCGCAAGGCCGAATCGCGTGCAGCAACCCGGGTGGTGTTCGCCCCGGCCCAGCGCGGGATGCGGCTGCAGGGGCCGGGCCAGGCGCTGAAGCGCAACTTCTTCGGCAAGCCGCTGGTCGCTGGCGATCTGGTTGCCACGGCTGGCCAGCAGCCGGTGACCGACATGCCGCCCGAAGTGCGCCGGATGTTCAACGCCCCGGCCTATGCGCTGACCCAGATCCGCCTTTCGGTGGTGTCGACATCGCCCAAGGGCATCGTCCATATCGACGAGAACACCGAGGTTGAGCTGCGCGCCGAGTTCGAGGAACCGCGCAATGGCCGGGCGGTGGTCAATTATGACGATGTCGGCGGGATGGGCGATACCATTCGCCAGCTGCGCGAAATGGTGGAACTGCCGCTGCGCTATCCCGAACTGTTCACCCGGCTGGGCGTCGATCCGCCGCGCGGCGTGCTGCTCCATGGTCCGCCGGGAACAGGCAAGACCCGCCTGGCCCAAGCGGTGGCCAATGAAAGCGAGGCACAGTTCTTCACCATCAACGGACCCGAGATCATGGGTTCCGGCTATGGCGAGAGCGAGAAGCGGCTGCGCGAGGTGTTCGAGCAGGCCGGGCGCGATGCCCCTTCGATCATCTTCATCGACGAGATCGATTCGATCGCGCCCAAGCGCACCGAAGTTCATGGCGAGGCGGAAAAGCGGCTGGTTGCCCAGTTGCTGACGTTGATGGACGGACTGGAGGCGCGCTCCAATATCGTCGTCATCGCTGCCACCAACCGGCCCGAAGCAATCGACGAGGCACTGCGCCGCCCCGGTCGCTTCGATCGCGAAATCGTGATCGGCGTGCCCGATGAATCAGGCCGGCGCGAGATCCTGTCGATCCACACCCGTGGCATGCCGCTGGGGGAAGGCGTGGATTTGCAGGAACTGGCTCGCACCACTCATGGCTTCGTTGGCGCGGATATCGCAGCACTGGCCCGCGAAGCGGCGATCGAAACCGTGAGGCGGATCATGCCCCGGCTCGATCTCGATGCGCAGACCGTTCCGCTCGAAGTGCTGGAAGACATGTGCGTCACCCGCGAGGATTTCGTCGCGGCGCTGAAGCGGGTGCAGCCAAGCGCGATGCGCGAAGTGATGGTGCAGGAACCGAACGTCGGCTGGGCCGATATCGGCGGCATCGGCGAAGCGCAGAAGCTGTTGCGCGAAGGGGTGGAGCTTCCCCTGCGCAATCCCGACGCGTTCCGCCGGCTCGGCATCCGCCCGGCCAAGGGCTTCCTGCTCTATGGCCCGCCCGGCACCGGCAAGACCCTGCTGGCCAAGGCGGTGGCGAAGGAGGCGGAAGCCAACTTCATCTCGATTAAGAGCTCGGACCTCCTGAGCAAATGGTATGGCGAAAGCGAACAGCAGATCGCCCGCCTGTTCGCCCGCGCGCGGCAGGTGGCCCCGGTGGTGGTGTTCATCGACGAGATCGACAGCCTCGTGCCCGCACGCGGTTCAGGCGGGGGCGAACCGCAGGTGACCTCGCGCGTGGTCAACACGATCCTGGCGGAAATGGACGGGCTGGAAGAACTGCAATCGGTGGTGGTGATCGGAGCGACAAACCGGCCCACGCTGGTCGATCCCGCGCTGCTGCGGCCGGGCCGGTTCGACGAGCTGGTCTATGTCGGCACGCCCGATCGTGACGGGCGCGAGCATATCCTCAAGATCCACACCCGCGCCATGCCGCTGGCCGGGGATGTCGATCTGGCCGCGATTGCCGGCAAGACCGAGCGCTTCACCGGCGCGGACCTCGAGGATGTGGTCCGCCGCGCCGGCCTCGTCGCCATTCGCCGCTCGGGCGAGGCGGTCGATGTCGTCACCGGCGCCGACTTCACCGAAGCGCTGGCGGAATCGCGCGCCACCGTGACGGCGGAGATGGAGGAAGAATACGCCAAGATGAAAGGCGAACTGAAACGGCGCGCCGTGGCGGTCAACCCGATCGGATTTGTGCATGAGGGCATGGTGGAATCGACGCGCGCGAGGAAGCATGATTGAAAGGTGTCTGGTGAATATTGACGCATTGCACCAACTCGGGTAATCCATTTTCGTGAGAATCGTCTCGATTCGTCACAAGAACCTGGCGCGCTTTGTCGGCAAACTGCGCGTCCGGATCACTTTTCTGATCGGCATGAATCATAGTGACGAATGCCGGAACCTTTCCTTCTGGAAGGCGCACCAGTTGAGTGACGGGCGTTGGAGCTTCCACGTCACGGCAAATTACCGCCTCACCTTCGAAGTCGATGACGCAGCACAGGAAATTCGCATTCTCGACCTTGAGGACTATCATTGAGGAGCTTGGCACTGATGAGCACCGAAATCGCCATGCATAGGCCCGCCCATATCGGCGCGTTCGTGCGCGAGATTATCGAAGGCCATGGCCTGAATGTCTCCTCGGGCGCGAAAGTGCTCGGCGTGACCCGCCAGACGTTGTCGATCCTGATGAACGAGCGCGGCGGCCTCTCGCCGGAAATGGCGCTGCGCATCGAAAAAGCGTTCGGCGTGAAGATGGACACGCTGCTGCGGATGCAGACCGCATGGGACATTGCCGAAGCCCGCAAGCGGGAAGGGGATGTTGCTGTGGAGCGGTATCTGGCGGCTTGAGGTTACTTCACAAACGCCTTGCGCAGGATCTGATCCACCCGGGTCTGCCATCCTGATCCGGTTGCCCGCAGTGCAGCGATAACATCGGGCGACAGGCGGATATTGATCTTGGCCTTGCGTTCGGTTGCGGCAAGCGCCGGGCGGCCACGGGGGCGGACAAGCGTTTTGGCCAGCGATGCACCCAGCACTGCGCCGGCCGGACGGGCACGAGCGAAGTCGGCCTCGGTCCACTCCGGGTTCTCGTCGAAGTCTTGCGGTGGCCTGATCTTACTCATAACGCCTCAATTCCTTCTCGCGCGCGGCTCTGTAACTTATCAGCCGCATAACGCCATCGCGCCTGGTGAACACAAGGCAGCGCCCCTCACCTTGCACCCGGCCAAAGGCGCGATAACGAACTTCGCCGTAGTCCAGCCGATCATCGACCGCCACCACTGGCTCGTCGTCGAAACCGCCAAAATCGCCAAGGGACAGCCCATGCTTGGCGATATTTGCGGCATCCTTTGCCGGATCGAACGCGAATGGCATTATTTTATGTAGAGACGTTTAATCGGGTTGGCAAGGGGGATTGACGGGATTGGCCGAGGCGAGGAAGCGTGATTGAGTCAATTGTTGGGCGGAGTTCGGGCTTCCAGTGCTTCCAGCACGTGGGGATCCACCACATTCACTCTCGCGATTCCATCTAGCCATAGCTCTTCAAGTTCGACCATCGCATTCTTCGCCCGGTCGAATTGTATTGGATGCTGACCGAAAATGACGATCTCGTCGCCGGGAGCTGCATAGCCCAGATCACCGTCGCTGGCCGTTCCGCAGCTGGTCATTCCACCGACGGAATGCCACGCGGGAGAAATGCTGCCAGTGCCTTTGATCATCAAGATTGGCGTCAGGTAGGCTTGATGAGGCTCCAGGCTTGAGAGGAAAGGTTCAAATTGGGGTGGAGCCAGTCTACGGTCACCATGGGAAAGACGCCGTTTCTTTTTGGGCATTGGACGAGGGTAGGTAGTGCCCTCGATTTTGACCCTTTCCACCCGAGCAAGAAAAACGACTGAGCTGAGCTCCCACAAGCCGCGCTGTTCAGCCAGTGCACGCTCTGTTTCGGATGCGCCGTCTATTTGCTCCGTCTTCATTCGTGACGCATAGGCTTCTTGGCTCTCTCCGGGATTAAGTGGTGGAATATCAATGGTGCAGGCCAGAGAAGGGGCACTGAACAAAGACAAGGTCATAGCGACCGCGCCCGTCAGCATTGAGCGAATTGGGTTCGAACCATAGGTCCGATCAACCCGAATCAATGCGCCGCGTCCCAGCTTGGGCCGTGGCCAATCTCCACTCCCAGCGGCACGTCCAGCCGCACTGACGGCCCCGCCGCCTCGCTCATCACGCGCCGGATTACCGCGCTCGCCGCCGTCACGTCGCCTTGCGGCAGTTCGAACACCAGTTCGTCATGGACCTGCAGCAGCATCCGCACGTGGCCCAGCCCGGCCTGTTCCAGTGCGGGGCCCATCCGCACCATCGCGCGCTTGATGATGTCGGCGCAGGTGCCCTGGATCGGGGCGTTGATCGCGGCGCGTTCGCTGCCCTGGCGTTCGGCCTGGTTCTTCGAATTGATCCGGGGAAACCAGGTCTTGCGGCCGAACAGCGTCTCGGAATGGCCCCGCTCGCGCACGCTTTCGAGCGTATCGTGGATATAACGCTGGATGCCGGGGAAGCGCTCGAAATAGCGGTCGATCATCGCCTGCGCCTCGTCCGGTTCCACTCCCAGCCGCCCGGCCAGCCCCCAGCGGCTGATGCCGTAGAGAATGGCGAAATTGATCGTCTTGGCGCGGGCGCGAGTATCGCGGTCAACCAGGCCGAACATCTCCCCGGCGGTGCGGGAATGGATGTCCTCGCCTGCCGCGAACGCCTCTTTCAACGCGGGCACGTCGGCCATGTGCGCGGCCAGCCTGAGTTCGATCTGGCTGTAGTCGGCGGCCAGCAGCACCATACCCGGCTCCGCCACGAAAGCCTCGCGGATCTGGCGGCCGATGGCGGCGCGGATCGGGATGTTCTGGAGATTGGGATCGGTGGACGACAGCCGCCCAGTCTGCGCGCCGACCAGGCTGTAGCTGGTGTGGACGCGCCCCGTCTGCGGGTTGATCGCTTCCTGCAAGGCATCGGTATAGGTGCTTTTGAGTTTGGCCAGCTGGCGCCAGTCCAGCACCCGCGCGGCGATGTCCGCGCCTTCGCCAGCGAGCCTTTCGAGGATGGCCTGATCGGTCGAATATTGCCCGCTCTTGCCCTTTCGCCCGCCCTTGTGGCCCAGCTTCTCGAACAGGATGTCGCCCAGCTGCTTGGGGCTGCCGATGGTGAATTCCTGCCCGGCGAGGCCATGGATTTCCTTTTCCAGCGCGGCGATCTGGGTGGCGAATTCGCCCGACAGCCGGGCCAGCGCCTCGCGATCCACGCGGATGCCTTCGCGCTCCATCCGCGCCACCACCGCGATCAATGGCCGGTCGACCCGCTGGTAGACCCGCGTTCCACCCTCGAAGGCGAGGCGCGGTTTGAGCAGATGGTGCAGTCGCCAGGTGACGTCCGCATCCTCGGCGGCATAGGCGGTGGCGCGGTCCAGCGGCACTTCGCCAAAGGAGATTGCCTTCTTGCCGGTTCCGCAGATATCCTTGAATTTCAGCGTGGTGTGGCCAAGATGGCGCTCGGACAGTTCGTCCATCCCGTGCCCCCAAAAGGCATTGGCCCCGATGCCATCTTCGCCCCGACCGGCGTCCAGATCGAAGCTGATGACCATGGTGTCATCGATCGGGGCGACGGCGATGTCATATCGTGCCAATACATTGAGGTCATATTTGATGTTCTGCCCGACCTTGAGCACGGCATCGCTTTCCAGCAACGGCTTGAGCAGCGCGAGTGCTGCTGCCCGGTCGATCTGTTCGGGCCGTTCGGCGAACATGTCGGTGCCACCATGGCCAAGCGGGATGTAGCAGGCATCGTTGGGACCAAGCGCAAGGCTGATCCCGACCAGTTCGGCCTGCATCGCATCGAGCGCGCTGGTTTCGGTATCCACCGCCATTGTGCGGGCGGCATAGGCGCGGGCGATCCAGCCTTCCAGCGCCGCAAGATCCTGTACGCAGCCGTAAAGGTTGCGGTCGATCGGGGGCAATTCCGGCAGCGGCTGGCGATCGCCGGTTGAGGGCGGGGGTGGCGATGAGCCTGCAGCCGGCTGTGCCGGAGCGGCTGCCGGAGCAGATTTTCGTGCCGGGCCGCCCAGCCGCCGCAGCAGGCTGAAGAAGCCGTGGGTTTCGAGGAAGGCGGCAAGTGGCTCTTCGGGGATTTTCCGCAGTTCGAAATCCTCGATCGGCATCGGCAGCGTGCAATCTTCCTTAAGCGCGACCAGCACCCGACTGAGCCGGGCCATGTCCGCCCCCTCGACCAGCCGCTCCTGCAATTTGGAGGCCTTCATTGCCGGGGCAGCGGCCAGCGCGCTTTCAAGGTCGCCGTGGTCCTGGATCAGCTTGCTTGCGGTCTTCGGGCCAATGCCGTGGATGCCGGGGATATTGTCCACGCTGTCGCCCATCAGCGCCAGCACATCGCCGACCTTTACCGGCGGGACGCCGAATTTCTCCATCACCTCCGGGATGTCGATCCGCTGGTCCTTCATCGTGTCGAGCATGTCGATATGCCCGCCGCCCTCGGTCGGGCCGACCAGCTGCATCAGGTCCTTGTCGGAGGAAACGATGGTCACGTCCCAGCCGCGCGCGGCGGCGGCCCGGGCATAGGAAGCGATCAGATCGTCCGCTTCCAGCCCGGCTTCCTCGATGCAGGGCAGGCTGAAAGCGCGCGTTGCTTCGCGAATCAGCGGGAATTGCGGGACCAGATCCTCCGGCGGCGGCGGTCGGTTGGCCTTGTAGGCGGGGAAGATATCGTTGCGGAACGTGTGTGATCCTTTGTCCAGGATCACCGCAAGGTGGGTCGGGCCGTCAGCCTCATGCAGGTCCTTGGCGAGTTTCCACAGCATTGTGGTGTAGCCATAGACCGCCCCGACTGGAGTGCCCTGCGGGTTGGTGAGCGGCGGGAGGCGGTGATAGGCGCGGAAGATATAGGCCGAGCCGTCGACCAGGTAGAGATGCTGTTTGTCTGCCATTTTGCCGTGGTAGCAGTGCGGAGCGGCTTGGTCAGCCGTGATTATCGCCTGTGTCACAATGCGGCCGTTTGGTCATTTTTTGGTCGCAATTTGGTGTGATATATCGGCCATAATAGCTATCGGACCGGCCGCGTCATGCACGCAGGCCGTTTATGGTGCTTGCATAGCATCGAATTGCCCTTTATTTGTGCGCCCCGAAGCTTGCTGGAGAGGCAGGCTTTACGTCCGGCGGTTCGCCGTGCGTATCCACTCGCTGTTCAAGGATTACTAAACATGCGCAAGATCGTTCTCGCCGCCGTTGCCGGCGCTGCTCTGTCCCTCGCCGCCTGCTCGCAGAAGGCCGAGGAAGCTCCCGCCGCCGATGATTCCGCGATGGCTGATGCCGCCGCTGCCCCGGCTGATGCCGCTGCTCCGGCTGATGCCGCCGCTCCGGCTGATGCCGCTGCTCCGGCTGCCGACGCTGCTGCTCCGGCTGCTGACGCTGCTGCTCCGGCTGCTGACGCTGCCGCTGCTCCGGCTGAAGCCGCCAAGTAACCTTGGTTCGCTTCTGATTGAGAAGGGCGCCGCTCGCGAGAGTGGCGCCCTTTTTCTATGTGCGGCCCATTTCCCGTGGGTGGCAGGCGCGACGATGGGCGCGGCTCATGATCTCGTGCTCGTTCGATCGTTTGTAGGATCAGTACCTGGCGCTGGTCAGCAGTGCGCTGTTATCGGCGGTGTAACCGTCGAAGATAGCCCTGGCGATATTGGCGATGCGCGATTCGCGGGCCTCGCGCGAACCCTGCCCGGTGACGTAGATCGCCAGTGCGATCGCCCGCCCATCGGCGGTCCGGATGATGCCGACATCGCTCGACGTATTGCTGAGAGTGCCGGTCTTGTGGGCAACCTGCGCGGTCTCCGGCAACAGGGCGCGAATCCGGTGCTTGCCGGTGGCGCAACGTTCCATCGCGCCGATCACCACGTCGCGGCTGGATTCGCTCAGCCAGCGGCCCTGGTAGAGGCCGGTGACGAGCTGGACCATCGCGTTGGGCGTGGCGCTGTCGCGTTCGTCGATATGCATCGCCGGATCGACCTTACCGTCATCGCGGACCAGCGTGGCGATGTCGCGATCCAGCCGGAAGTCCTTGATTCCGGCGCGGCGCGCCCATTCGTTGACTGCGCCGGGGCCGCCGACCGCACGCAGCATCGCGTCGGTCGAGGGATTGCTGCTGCGGGTGATCATCAATTCGATCAGATTGCGCGCGGTCATTTCCTCGCCCGGGCGAACCGGGGCAACGGCGGTGGAGAACGGTTCGGACGCCACTGGCAGCAGCATCGGGAAACGATCGTCCAGGCTCCAGCGGCCCTTGTCGACGCCATCGAGGAAAGTCGCGGCAATGGCGATCTTGCTGGTGCTGGCCATCGGAAAGCGCTGGTCGCCCAGGATGGCGATATTGCGCCCGGTGGCGAGATCAATCGCGGCCACGCCGATCCGGCCCTTCTCGCCATCGGCGAGCATCGCCAACTGGCGTTCGAGCGTGCTGGAATAGGGCTGGGCGAAGGTCCGGGGTGCGCGTGGTTCTGTTCCAAACGCGCGATCAAACTCGCTTTCGAAGGTGCCGGCGGTGGCAGGCGCGACCAGCACATGGGCCAGCATCAGCGCACCAAGCAGCAACAAACGACGAGTTCGAGCGACGATCATGAATCCCGATCTAACAGAATTATTATGTGGAATTGCTTAATCGGGCTGGATAGCGGCGCAAGGGCCGTCGCGACGAGCCGAGTCCCGCTTAGCGACGAGGCGTTGATCCGGCCCGCCACAGGCACGAAAAAGGGCCGGAGGATTGACCTCCGACCCTTAATTCTCGCGAAAGCTTGCGTTGGAGCTTAGAAGCCCATTCCGCCCATCCCGCCCATGTCGGGCATCGCCGGCATGGAAGGCTTGTCTTCCGGCAGTTCGGCGATCGCCGCTTCGGTGGTGATCAGCAGGCCGGCGACCGAAGCCGCATCCTGCAGCGCCGTGCGAACGACCTTGGTCGGGTCGATCACGCCGGCAGCCACCAGGTTTTCATAGGTGTCGGTCGCGGCGTTGAAGCCCTGGTTCTCGTCATTCTCGCGCAGGAGATTGCCCGAGACGACGGCACCGTCATGGCCCGCATTCTCGGCGATCTGGCGCAGCGGGGTCATGATCGCGCGGCGGACGATGTCGATGCCACGGGTCTGGTCGTCGTTGAGGCCCTTGACGCCTTCGAGGATCTTGCTGGCATAGAGCAGCGCGGTGCCGCCGCCGGGGACGATACCTTCCTCGACCGCGGCGCGGGTGGCGTGAAGCGCGTCGTCGACGCGGTCCTTGCGTTCCTTGACCTCGACTTCGGAAGCGCCGCCGACCTTGATCACGGCAACGCCGCCAGCCAGCTTGGCCAGGCGTTCCTGCAGCTTTTCACGATCGTAATCGGACGTGGTCACTTCGATCTGGGCGCGGATCTGTTCGACCCGGCCCTTGATGTCGGCGCCGTCACCGGCACCATCGACGATCGTGGTGTTGTCCTTGTCGATCGAGATCTTTTTGGCCTGGCCGAGCATGCCGAGCGTGACCGATTCAAGCTTGATGCCGAGATCCTCGGAGATCATCTCACCCTTGGTCAGGATCGCGATGTCCTGCAGCATCGCCTTGCGGCGGTCGCCGAAGCCGGGGGCCTTGACGGCGGCAACCTTCAGGCCGCCGCGCAGCTTGTTGACCACCAGGGTGGCCAGCGCTTCGCCTTCGATGTCTTCTGCGATGATGAGGAGCGGACGGCCCGTCTGCACCACCGCCTCGAGGATCGGCAGCATCGCCTGGAGCGAGGACAGCTTCTTCTCGTGGATCAGGATGTAGGGGTTTTCGAGCTCCACCGTCATCTTATCCGGGTTGGTGATGAAGTACGGGCTGAGATAGCCGCGGTCGAACTGCATGCCTTCGACGACATCGAGTTCGAATTCGAGGCCCTTGGCCTCTTCCACGGTGATCACGCCTTCCTTGCCGACCTTCTCCATCGCTTCCGCGATCTTCTGGCCCACTTCGGTGTCACCATTGGCCGAGATGATGCCGACCTGGGCGATTTCGGACGAACCGGAAACCGGCTTGGAGCGGCCCTTGAGGTTCTCCACGACCTTGCCGACGGCGGTGTCGATGCCGCGCTTGAGGTCCATCGGGTTCATGCCGGCCGCAACCGACTTCATCCCTTCGCGCACGATCGCCTGGGCCAGCACGGTGGCGGTGGTGGTGCCGTCACCGGCCTGGTCGTTGGTCTTCGAAGCCACTTCGCGCAGCATCTGCGCGCCCATGTTCTCGAACTTGTCCTTCAGTTCGATTTCCTTGGCGACGGTGACGCCGTCCTTGGTGATGCGCGGTGCGCCGAAGCTCTTGTCGATCACGACATTGCGGCCCTTGGGGCCGAGCGTGACCTTCACCGCATTGGCGAGCGTGTCGACGCCCTTGAGGATGCGTTCGCGCGCGTCGCGCGAAAATTTCACGTCCTTGGCAGCCATTATCTGTGTTCCTTTTCAGAAATTGGGAATGAAAAAGCGCGTGGGGCGATCAGGAGATCACGCCCAGGATGTCGCTTTCCTTCATGATCAGCAGGTCTTCACCATCGACCTTGACCTCGGTGCCGGACCATTTGCCGAACAGCACGCGATCGCCGGCCTTGACGTCGGGCGGGGTGATCTTGCCATCGTCCGAACGGGCGCCGGAACCGACGGCGACGACTTCGCCCTCGCTCGGCTTTTCCTTGGCGCTGTCGGGGATGATGATGCCACCGGCCGTCTTTTCCTCGGCCTCGATGCGGCGGACCAGAACGCGGTCGTGCAGCGGACGGAATGCCATATTATGACCTCTTCCAAAAAATTGAGTGGGTTGATGCGATTGGCACTCTCAGGGCGAGAGTGCCAGCGGGGCGCATATGGGTGCATAGCGGGCAGCCGTCAAGCACTGCATTCCAAGATTTCTGGAATCAGTGTCCGGATTTTCAGGCCGGCACCAGCCCGAGTCTCTCCCGCCGGTGCCAGCGCCACAACAGCAGCGCGGAGACGACCACCAGGCCGACAGCCAGGCCGATCCAGATGCCCTGCCCCTCGAGCGGGGTGCGGAAGCCCAGCACCACGGCGGTGGCGAAACCGGCCAGCCAGTAGCTGCCGATCGCGATGACCATCGGCATGCGGGTGTCCTGCAGCCCGCGCAGCACCCCGGATGCAACAGTCTGGGTGCCGTCGAACAGCTGGAAAGCGGCGGCAATGACCAGATATTGCACGGCAAAACCGATGATCGCGGCGTTGGCCGGGTCCGATACATCGACATAGGCCGATAGGATGAAGCGGGGACAGGCCATCATCGCGGTGGCCGGGATCGCCATGAATCCGATGCAGGTCAGCAGCGCGGCCTGGCCGGCGCGGGCGATCCCGGCCCGGTCGCCCGCGCCAAAATGATAGCCGACCCGGATGGTCGCGGCCTGGCTGATGCCCATCGGCACCTGGAAAGCGAAGGCGGCGACCTGGAGGGCGATGGTGTGCCCGGCCAGTTCGGCCTCGCCCAGCAGACCCATCAGGAAGGCGGCGCTGCCGAACAGCCCACCTTCGGCCAGCACGGTCAGCGCGATCGGCACGCCGATTCGCAGCAGGTCGCGGAATCGCCGCCATTCGGCCCGCCACCAGCAACCGAAGATATGATAGCGCCGCAGCTTGCGGTCGGAGCGGATGGCGAGGGCATAGGCCGCCAGCGTCACCAGTGAAGTGAGGATGGTGGACAGGGCCGAGCCTTCCAGCCCCAGCGCAGGCGCGCCGAAATGGCCGAACACGAACGTGTAGTTGCCCAGCGCGTTGACCAGGATCGCCAGCGCCGTGATCGCGGTAGCAAAGCCGGGCCGACCCAGCGCCGACACGAAAATGCGCAGCACATGGCAGGCCAGCAGCGGCACGATCGACCATTTGAGGATATCGAGGAAGGCATCGGCCCGCGCCGCCACCCGCGGCTCCTGCCCGGTTGCCAGCAGGAAGCTCTCACCGAAGCTGCACAGAATCATGCCGAAAATGCCGCACAGTCCGGTCAGCCAAAGCGCCATGCGGACGCTGCGCCGCACTTCGCGCACGGCGTGGCGGGCACGGCCAAGCTCTGCGGCAACCAGCGGCGCGACCGCGCTGGTCAGGCCGAAGAAGCTCCACATCAACAGGCCGAACACCGCCATCGACAGACTGGAGGCCGCCAGCACTTCCTGTCCCAGCCGGGCGACGAAGATCACGTCGATGGCATAGACCGCCATCTGTAGCATGTTGGCCAGCGCCAGCGGCCCCGCCAGCCGCAGGGTCGCGCCCATTTCGGTGCGGAAGGGGGAAGGGGTGCGGGCGTGTGCCATCAGGCCGGAGCGGGTAGGGCAAACGGGGGCAAACGAAAAGGGCGGCCCCGCAGGACCGCCCTTGCCGTCTCGAATTATCCGCCGGGCGTTGCCGCCCGATCCGATAATTACTTGATCTCGACGGTGCCGCCGGCTGCTTCGATCTTGTTCTTGATCTCTTCGGCTTCGGCCTTGTTGACGCCTTCCT
This sequence comes from Erythrobacteraceae bacterium, assembly GCA_947479055.1. Taxonomy (GTDB): domain Bacteria; phylum Pseudomonadota; class Alphaproteobacteria; order Sphingomonadales; family Sphingomonadaceae; genus CANJYE01. The sequence continues at coordinate 30,179 of CANJYE010000014.1, read as the reverse complement.
TGATCGCCTTCGGAGCCGATTCCACGAGGGTCTTGGCTTCGGTCAGGCCGAGCTGGGTGATGGCGCGGACTTCCTTGATGACCTGGATCTTCTTCCCGCCGTCGCCGGTCAGGATGACATCGAATTCGGTCTTTTCCTCAACCGCTTCGGCAGCGGCGGCGGGAGCCGCGGCAACCGCGACAGCAGCAGCGGCGGAAACGCCCCATGCCTCTTCGAGGGCCTTGGCAAGGTCAGCCGCCTCGAGGACGGTCAGCTTCGAAAGTTCTTCAACAAGCTTGGCGATGTCGGCCATGGTGCTTCACTCCAATATAAAAGTCAGGATACCGGACAATTCCGGCGAAAAACGCTTGAACTGTCTTACGCGGCTTCCTTGGTGGCATAGGCCCCAAAGACGCGGGCGAGCTTGCCGGCCGGTGCCGTGACAACCTGGGCGATCTTGGTCGCCGGTGCCTGGACGAGGCCGATCAGCGTGGCGCGCAGCTCGTTGAGCGACGGCATCGAGGCGAGAGCCTTGATCCCGTTGGCATCGAGAACCTGCGAACCCATCGCGCCGCCAACGATTTCCAACTTGTCGTTGGTCTTGGCGAATTCGACCACGATCTTTGCAGCGGCAACCGGATCGACCGAAGTCGCCAGCGCCACGGGGCCAGTGAACATGTCACCAATCCCGGCATAGTCGGTGTCTGCGATGGCCAGCTTGGCAAGAGAGTTCTTGGAAACCTTGAACGACGCACCGGCATCGCGAGCCTTCACCCTGAGGGCCGTGGACTGGGCCACGGTCAGGCCGAGGTTGCGGGTGACAACCACCACGCCGACCTCGTTGAAGGTTGCGTTGAGCGCTGCGACCGCGTCGGCTTTCTGCGAACGATCCATGCTTACTCCTTCACAAATGATCGCGCCCGGGCAATGCCACGCGCGACCGGCTACGTTTGTCCGAGCCGGAAAACCGGCACGGGCGAGTCCGTTGTGACAAGGGAAGGAGATGCGCCTATGGCACTAGTGCGACCGGCCCGCAGGCGCGATCGACTGGAAACTCTTTTCCCCGTCTAGGCCGGAAATTAAGAGGGCCCGATTGCCTTCACCGACTGTCTCGGACGGATGACCGCAACACCCAAGGGTGCGGCAGTCGGGCGGGCCTCTAGCAGCATCGCGGCAGGAGTCAAGGAATGCGCGCGGTACGTGGTGACCAAGATTGACGAGCTGGCACCGGCCCCCAAGGCGCGCGGGCCTTACAACAAGCGCGCCGCGTGATATGGGTTGGCGGGCAGTGGTAGCACAACTGGAGAGTGCACCGTGCAATTCCGGAATGACGTGTGGTTCAAGCCCCACCCGCTGCCTATATGCAAACCGAGACAATACCGCGCGGTAAGCCCTTCTTAACCACGATCTGCCACATGCTTTCCATCTGCCGGACAGGAGGGCACAGGTTTGATGGACAAGGGCATGATCGAAACGCGGACGCCAGCTGGCGTGCATCCCCTGTTGCGGCCCGCCGTGCTCGACCGGATCGAGCAGGTGGCGATCGTGGTGCTGTGGGTGCTGCTGGTCGACCGGGTATGGCATTCCAGCAATCCCTTCGCGATGCTGATGCTGCTGTCGGAAACGGCGGTGGTGATCTTCGTGCTGATCCGCCGCTCGACTCAGGCGATTTCGGTTCATCTGGGCGACTGGCTGCTGGCGATCACGGCCACGGCCGCGCCGCTCATGATCATTCCCAGCGCCGATACGCTGCCCGCGCTGGTGCCGGTGGCGGTGGCGCTGGTGCTGATAGGCAATATCGGCCAGGCGGCGGCCAAGCTGATCCTGCGCCGCAGTTTCGGGATTGCCCCGGCCAATCGCGGGCTGAAGCTCAACGGCCCCTACCGGCTGGTCCGCCATCCGATGTATGCGGGCTACCTGCTGGTCCACGTCGGCCTGCTGATGCTGATGCCCTCGCTGCTCAACCTGATCATCTATGTGATTGGCTGGTGGGCGCAGATCCTGCGACTGCTGGCGGAAGAACGCCTGCTGATGCAGGACGCGGCCTATCGCGATTATGCCGGCGAGGTCCGCTATCGGTTGGTGCCGGTAATTTTCTGAATCGCTTCTGACGCTGCCCGCGTGGCGGGTTTGACTCAAGCCTGCTGCGAGCCTATGTACGGCGCTCGCTCGACGCTTCGAGCAAGGCGGGCCCATGCGCGGGGGCCTTCCACGGAAGGAAGCGGCCGGGTTTCCAACTGACGCGAATGGCTGCGGGCCGTGGCTCCCGGAACGGGATGCTGCGCGTCATGCGGCCATTTCGCGTTGTTGGACACCACTCCCGTGCAGGCCACGAATTTTCCTTCCCGGCGCGCAAGGCGCCGACGACATTTCAAGAAGAGGCACTTTTCCTCCATGGCAACCCCCAAGCCTTCTGTGGCGAAAGCTCCGTCCCCCCGCGGCAGCGCAAAGCGGCGCATCCGCAAGATCTTCGGCGACATCCACGAAGTGGTGCAGATGCCGAACCTGATCGAGGTGCAGCGCGAAAGCTATGAACAGTTCCTGCGTTCCAACAAGGAAACCGGCTATGTCTCGGGCCTGGAAAAGACGCTGCGTTCGGTCTTCCCGATCCGCGATTTCGCCGGCACCGCCGAGCTCGATTTCGTCCATTACGTGCTCGAAGACCCGAAATTCGACGTCACCGAGTGCCGCCAGCGCGGCATCACCTATGCGGCGCCGATGAAGGTGACGCTGCGGCTGATCGTGTTCGAAGTGGATACCGAGACCGAGACCCGCTCCGTCCTCGATATCAAGGAGCAGGACGTCTACATGGGCGACATGCCGCTCATGACCCATAACGGCACCTTCTTCATCAACGGCACTGAGCGCGTGATCGTCAGCCAGATGCATCGCTCGCCGGGCGTGCTGTTCGACCATGATCGCGGCAAAACCCATTCCTCCGGCAAGTTCCTGTTTGCCGCCCGCGTCATCCCCTACCGCGGATCCTGGCTCGACTTCGAATTCGATGCCAAGGACATCGTCAATGTCCGGATCGACCGCAAGCGCAAGCTGCCCGTGACCGCGCTGCTTTACGCGCTGGGCCTCAACAGCGAGCAGATCCTGCATCATTTCTACAACACGGTGTTCTGGGAACGTGGCCCGGACGGCTGGAAGCTGCCCTTCGTCGTCGATCATTGGCGCGGCCAGAAGCCGGCCTTCGACATCGTCGATGCCAAATCGGGCGAAGTGATCTTCGCCGCCAACCAGAAGATCAGCCCGCGCGCCGCCAACAAGGCCGCCAAGGACGGGCTCGATGCGCTGCTCATCCCTACCGATGAGATCTTCGGCCGCTATGCCGCCAACGACATGATCGATGAATCGACTGGCCGGATTTACATTGAGGCCGGAGACGAAGTCAGCCCCGAGAACCTCGAAGTGCTCGACAAGGCCGGGGTCGACCGGATCGAACTGCTCGACATCGACCATGTCACCACCGGTCCGTGGATTCGCAACACGCTGAAGACCGACAAGGCCGAAAATCGCGATGAAGGCCTCGAAGCCATCTACAAGGTGATGCGCCCGGGCGAACCGCCGACGAAGGAAACCGCCGAGGCGCTGTTCGAAGGCCTGTTCTTCGATGCCGATCGCTACGACCTTTCGGCCGTGGGTCGGGTCAAGCTCAATATGCGCCTGGGCCTCGATGCCGCCGACACCGTCACCACCCTGCGCGCCGAGGATATCCTCGCAGTGGTCAAGGAACTGGTAGACCTGAAGGATGGCAAGGGCGAGGTCGACGATATCGACAACCTCGGCAATCGCCGTGTCCGTTCGGTCGGCGAGCTGCTGGAGAACCAGTATCGCGTCGGCCTGCTGCGGATGGAGCGCGCTGTGAAGGAGCGGATGAGCTCGGTCGATGTGTCCACCGTGATGCCGAACGACCTGATCAACGCCAAGCCGGCCGTGGCCGCAGTGCGCGAGTTCTTCGGTTCCAGCCAGCTTTCGCAGTTCATGGACCAGACCAATCCGTTGTCCGAAGTCACCCACAAGCGCCGCGTCTCCGCGCTCGGGCCGGGCGGCCTGACCCGCGAACGCGCCGGCTTCGAAGTGCGCGACGTTCACCCGACCCATTACGGCCGGATTTGCCCGATCGAAACGCCTGAAGGACCGAACATCGGCCTGATCAACAGCCTCGCCAGCTTCAGCCGGGTCAACAAATACGGCTTCATCGAGACGCCTTACCGCAAGATCATCGACAACAAGGTCACCGCAGAGGTGGTTTATCTCTCGGCGATGGAAGAGCAGAAGCACGTCGTGGCACAGGCCTCGGCCGAGCTCGATGCGGAAGGCCGCTTTGTCGAGGAGCTGATCTCCGCGCGCGACAATGGCGAATTCGTCATGTCCCCGCGTGAGCATGTGACGCTGATGGACGTTTCGCCCAAGCAGCTGGTCTCGGTTGCCGCATCGCTCATTCCGTTCCTGGAAAACGATGACGCCAACCGCGCGCTGATGGGCTCGAACATGCAGCGCCAGGCGGTGCCGCTGGTCAAGGCCGAGGCGCCGTTCGTCGGCACCGGTATGGAAGAAACCGTTGCGCGCGATTCGGGCGCGGCGATTTCCGCCACGCGCGGCGGGATCGTCGACCAGGTCGATGCCACCCGCATCGTGATCCGCGCCAATGGCGATGTCGATGCGGCCGAAAGCGGCGTCGATATCTACACGCTGCAGAAGTTCCAGCGTTCCAACCAGAACACCTGCATCAACCAGCGTCCGCTTGTGAAGGTGGGTGAAGTGGTGGAGGAAGGCGATATCATCGCCGACGGTCCTTCGACCGAGCTGGGCGAACTGGCGCTGGGCCGCAACAGCCTCGTCGCGTTCATGCCGTGGAATGGTTACAACTACGAAGATTCGATCCTGATTTCCGAACGGATCGTCAAGGACGACGTCTTCACCTCGATCCACATCGAGGAATTCGAAGTGATGGCCCGCGACACCAAGCTCGGGCCGGAAGACATCACCCGCGACATCCCTAATGTCGGCGAGGAAGCGCTGCGCAACCTCGACGAGGCGGGCATCGTCTACATCGGCGCCGAAGTGCATCCGGGCGACATCCTCGTTGGCAAGATCACCCCCAAGGGTGAATCGCCGATGACCCCGGAAGAAAAGCTGCTGCGCGCGATCTTCGGCGAAAAGGCGTCCGACGTGCGCGACACCTCGCTGCGCCTGCCGCCTGGCGTGGCCGGCACGATCGTGGAAGTCCGGGTGTTCAACCGCCACGGCATCGAGATCGACGATCGTACCCGCGCCATCCAGAACGAGGAGATCGAACGCCTCAAGAAGGATTCCGAGGACGAACGCGCGATCCTCAACCGGGCAACCTACAACCGCCTGCGCGACATGCTGCTGGGCCAGACCGCTTCGGCCGCGCCCAAGGGCGTCAAGAAGGGCGCGGTGATCGACGAGGAACTGCTCGACAGCGTCGAACGCTACGAATGGTTCAAGTTCGCCGTGGCCGACGACAAGGTCCAGGGCCAGCTCGAAGCGGTGAAGTCGCAATACGACGAAGCCATCAAGCGGATCGAGGAGAAATTCGAGGACCGCAAGGAGAAGCTGGAACGCGGCGATGAACTCGCCCCGGGCGTGCTCAAGATGGTCAAGGTGTTCGTCGCGGTGAAGCGCAAGCTCCAGCCGGGCGACAAGATGGCCGGCCGCCACGGCAACAAGGGTGTGATTTCCCGCATCCTGCCGTGCGAGGACATGCCGTTCCTGGCCGATGGCACCCATGTCGACATCGTGCTCAACCCGCTCGGCGTGCCGAGCCGGATGAACGTCGGGCAGATCTTCGAGACCCACCTCGGCCTTGCGGCGCGCGGGCTGGGCCAGATGGTCACCAAGGCGCTGGAGGAATGGCGCGAAGCCAATCCGAACCCGGAAACGGCAGCCCCGCCCACGGCGCTGGTCGACCAGCTGAAGGACATATACGGCGAGAATTACCACGCCGAGATCGACAGCCGTTCGGTTCCCGATATCGTCGAGCTCGCCGAAAACCTGAAGAACGGCGTGCCGATGGGTACCCCGGTGTTCGATGGCGCGCGCGAGCCCGACGTTTCGGCGATGCTGGCCAAGGCCGGTTTCGACACTTCGGGCCAGGTCACGCTGTACGATGGCCGCACTGGCGATGCTTTCGACCGCAAGGTGACGGTGGGCTATATCTACATGCTCAAGCTGCATCACCTTGTCGACGACAAGATCCATGCCCGCTCGATCGGACCCTACAGCCTCGTCACCCAGCAGCCGCTGGGCGGCAAGGCCCAGTTCGGTGGCCAGCGCTTCGGCGAAATGGAGGTCTGGGCGCTCCAGGCCTACGGCGCCGCCTATACCTTGCAGGAAATGCTGACGGTGAAGTCCGATGACGTGGTCGGCCGCACCAAGGTTTATGAAGCGATCGTCAAGGGCGACGATACCTTCGAGGCCGGCATTCCAGAGAGCTTCAACGTGCTCGTCAAGGAAATGCGCAGCCTCGGCCTCAACGTCGAACTGTCTTCGATCGACAGCGTCGAGGACGACGACGGTTTCGCGGCGGCGGCGGAGTGATCTTCTCCCCTCCCGCTCGCGGGAGGGGCCGGGGGTGGGCCTGACCAAACAGGATACCCACCCGCAACAGACCCACCCCTAACCCCTCCCGTCAACGGGAGGGGGACAAAGGAAAAAGAACATGAACGACCTGACCAAATTCACCAACCAGCTGACCAAGCCGGAAACCTTCGACCAGATCCAGATCGGGATCGCTTCCCCCGAGCGGATCCGTTCGTGGTCGTTCGGCGAGATCAAGAAGCCCGAGACGATCAACTACCGGACCTTCAAGCCGGAGCGGGACGGGCTGTTCTGCGCCCGCATCTTCGGGCCGGTGAAGGATTACGAGTGCCTGTGCGGCAAGTACAAGCGCATGAAGTACAAGGGCGTGGTCTGCGAGAAGTGCGGCGTCGAAGTGACCGTGACCAAGGTTCGGCGCGAGCGGATGGGCCATATCGAACTGGCTGCGCCGGTCGCGCATATCTGGTTCCTGAAGTCGCTGCCGAGCCGGATCGGCCTGCTGCTCGACATGCAGCTGAAGCAGCTTGAGCGCATCCTCTATTTCGAAAGCTATGTGGTGATCGAGCCGGGCCTGACCCCGCTTGAGAAGTACCAGCTCCTGACCGAGGACGAGCTGCTCGACGCGCAGGACGAATATGGCGAGGATGCGTTCTCGGCCAATATCGGCGCAGAAGCGGTCAAGTACATGCTGATGGACCTCGACCTGGTCCAGGAACGCGAAGACCTGCTCAAGGAACTGTCCGAGACCAAGTCCACATTGAAGCCCAAGAAGATCATCAAGCGGCTGAAAGTGGTCGAAAGCTTCATCGATTCGGGCAACCGCCCGGAATGGATGATCCTCGAAGTCGTGCCGGTCATCCCGCCCGAACTGCGCCCGCTGGTGCCGCTCGACGGTGGTCGTTTCGCCACTTCGGACCTCAACGATCTCTACCGCCGCGTCATCAACCGCAACAACCGCCTGAAGCGCCTGATCGAACTGCGCGCACCGGACATCATCGTCCGCAATGAAAAGCGCATGCTGCAGGAAGCGGTTGACGCATTGTTCGACAACGGCCGCCGTGGCCGGGTCATCACCGGTGCCAACAAGCGCCCGCTGAAGTCGTTGTCCGATATGCTCAAGGGCAAGCAGGGCCGCTTCCGCCAGAACCTGCTCGGCAAGCGCGTCGATTATTCGGGTCGTTCGGTGATCGTGACCGGTCCGGAACTCAAGCTGCACCAGTGCGGCCTGCCCAAGAAGATGGCGCTCGAACTGTTCAAGCCGTTCATCTACGCCCGGCTCGATGCCAAGGGTCTGTCGATGACCCTGAAGCAGGCCAAGAAGTGGGTCGAGAAGGAGCGCAAAGAAGTCTGGGACATCCTCGATGAGGTGATCCGCGAACATCCGGTGCTGCTCAACCGCGCGCCCACGCTCCACCGCCTCGGCATCCAGGCTTTCGAGCCCGTGCTGATCGAGGGCAAGGCGATCCAGCTGCACCCGCTCGTCTGCTCGGCGTTCAACGCTGACTTCGACGGCGACCAGATGGCCGTCCACGTGCCGCTTTCGCTCGAAGCCCAGCTCGAGGCCCGCGTGCTCATGATGAGCACCAACAACATCCTCTCGCCCGCTAACGGCAAGCCGATCATCGTGCCTTCGCAGGACATGGTGCTGGGGCTCTATTACCTTTCGATGGAGCGCGAAGGCGATCCGGGGCAGGGCATGATCCTGTCCGACATGGCCGAAGTGCACCAGGCGCTGGAAGTGGGCGCGGTGACGCTGCATTCGCGCATCACCAGCCGCGTGCCGCAGACCGGCGAGGACGGTGTGGAGCGGATGGTTCGCTATGAAACCACGCCTGGCCGCATGCTGCTGGGCGAATGCCTGCCCAAGAGCCACCGCGTGCCGTTCGATGTCGTCAACCGCCTTCTCACCAAGAAGGAAATCGGCGACGTGATCGACCAAGTCTATCGCCACACCGGCCAGAAGGACACGGTGCTGTTCGCCGACGCGATCATGGCGCTGGGTTTCCGCAACGCCTTCAAGGCCGGCATTTCCTTCGGCAAGGATGACATGATCATCCCCGACAGCAAGATCGGGCTGGTCGATGATACCAAGTCGCTGGTTGCTGACTACGAACAGCAGTACCAGGACGGCCTGATTACCCAGCAGGAAAAGTACAACAAGGTGATTGACGCCTGGAGCCAGTGCGGCGACAAGGTGGCCAGCGCCATGATGGACGAGATCCGCGCCCAGCCGATCGATCCGGAAACGGGTCGGCTGAAGCCGATCAACTCGATCTACATGATGAGCCACTCAGGCGCGCGTGGTTCGCCGGCGCAGATGAAGCAGCTGGCCGGTATGCGCGGACTGATGGCCAAGCCTTCGGGCGAGATCATCGAGACCCCGATCATCTCGAACTTCAAGGAAGGCCTGACCGTCCTTGAATACTTCAATTCCACCCACGGCGCCCGCAAGGGTCTGGCTGACACCGCGCTCAAGACGGCAAACTCGGGTTACCTGACCCGCCGCCTGGTCGATGTGTCGCAGGACTGTGTGATCGTCGAGGACGATTGCGGCACCGAAAACGCGCTTGAAATGCGCGCGATCGTGCAGGGCGGTTCGGTGATCGCCTCGCTGGCGGAGCGCATCCTCGGCCGCACCACGGCGGAAGACCTGATCAACGCCAAGACCGGCGAAGTCATCGTCAAGTCCGGCACCCTGCTGGACGAGCCGATGGTCAAGGCGATCGAGGAAGCCGACGTCCAGTCTGCCCGCATCCGCTCGCCGCTGATCTGCGAGGCCGAACAGGGCGTCTGCGGCACCTGCTACGGGCGCGATCTGGCCCGCGGCACGCCGGTCAACATTGGTGAAGCGGTGGGCGTCATTGCCGCCCAGTCGATCGGTGAACCAGGCACCCAGCTGACGATGCGGACATTCCACATCGGCGGCGCGGCGCAGGTCAATGAAACCTCGCATCTGGAAGCCATCTCGGACGGCCGGATCGAATATCGCGACATGCCGACCATCACCGACAAGCGCGGTCGCCGCCTCTCCCTCGCCCGCAACGGCGAAATGGCCGTGATCGACACCGAGGGCCGCGAACGCGAAATCCACCTCGTCCCCTATGGTACGGCGCTGATGTTCGAAGGTGGCGCCAATGTTACAGTGGGTGATCGCCTGGCAGAGTGGGATCCGTTCTCGCTGCCGATCATCACCGAAACCTCGGGCATCGTGAAGTACCAGGATCTGCTCGACGGCAAGACCATGACCGAACAGGTCGACGAAGCAACTGGCATCGCCCAGCGCGTCGTCACCGAATATCGCGCCACGGGCCGACCCAAGAAGGAAGACCTGCGTCCGCGCGTCACCCTGCTCAACGACGCGTCGAGCGAGACCGAGGCCGCGCGCTACATGATGGCGCCGGGCACCACGCTCTCGGTCGAGGACGGGCAGCGGGTCGAGGCTGGCGACATCCTGGCCCGCGCCAGCCGCGAAGCCTCCAAGACCCGCGACATCACCGGCGGTCTGCCGCGCGTTGCCGAACTGTTCGAAGCGCGTCGGCCCAAGGACAATGCGATCATTGCCAAGATTTCGGGCAAGATCGAATTCGTCCGCGACTACAAGGCCAAGCGCAAGATCGCGATTATCCCGGAAGAGGGTGATCCGGTCGAGTACCTGATCCCCAAGAGCAAGGTGATCGACGTACAGGAAGGCGACTTCGTCAAGAAGGGCGACAATCTGATCTCGGGCAGTCCCGATCCGCACGACATCCTCGAGGTGCTTGGGATCGAAGCGCTGGCCGAATATCTCGTTGCGGAAATTCAGGAAGTCTATCGCTTGCAGGGTGTGAAGATCAACGACAAGCACATCGAGGTGATCGTTCGCCAGATGCTGCAGAAGGTCGAGATCACCAATGGTGGCGACACCACCCTGCTGCCGGGCGAGGAAGTCGATCTGGAAGAAATGAACGAGATCAACGCCAAGCTCACCAAGGGTCAGGAACTGGCCCAGGGCAAGCCGATCCTCCTGGGCATCACCAAGGCCTCGTTGCAGACCCGTTCGTTCATCTCTGCCGCCTCCTTCCAGGAGACCACCCGCGTCCTCACCCAGGCCGCAGTGGAAGGCAAGAAGGACGCGCTGATCGGCCTCAAGGAGAATGTCATCGTCGGCCGTCTCATCCCCGCTGGTACCGGCGCGGGCATGAACCGGATGCGCGTGGCCGCCTCCAGCCGCGATGCCGCGCTGCGCGCGCAGTATCGCAAGCTGCAGGAAGTTCTGATCGCACCCGATTCGGCCGAGGAAGAACATGCCGCAGAACTGGCGCAGGGCCCCGAAGCAGCGATCGGCGACGATCCGCTGGCGGTGGTCGAGGGCGAGACCCACGGCACCGACGCCGATGCAGGTGACTACCTGATCAAGGGTGAAGAGGAAGAATAAACCTCTCCCTAACAGCCAATGTCACGAATGACCCCGCCGGAGCGATCCGGCGGGGTTTTTCTTGTGCGGAGCAATTGCCCCTGCGGTGATGCCCCTCTAGACCCCTCCCATGCCCGACACGCTTTCCATCACCCTCGCCCAGCTGAACCAGAAGGTCGGCGATATCTCCGGCAATGCCCGGACCATGCTCGACGTCCGCGCCAGGGCCGGGCAGACCGACCTGATCGTCTTTCCCGAGATGCAGTTGATCGGCTATCCGCCGGAGGACCTGATCCTCAAGCCCGCCTTGATCGAGCGGGCGGCGGCCGAGCTCGACCGGATGGCCGAGGCGACCGGCGATGGCGGACCGGCCATGCTGGTCGGCAGCGCCTTCATCCGCGACGGGGCGCTGCACAATGGCGTTGCCCTGCTCGACGGCGGGCGGGTCACGGCGGTGCGGTTCAAGCACGAGCTGCCCAATTACGGCACTTTCGACGAACAGCGCCTGTTCACCCCCGGCCCGCTGCCCGAACCGGTGATCTTTCGCGGGGCGATGGTCGGGCTGCCGATCTGCGAGGATATCTGGCATCCCGAGGTCTGCCGCCACCTCGCCGATTTCGGTGCCGGGCTGTTCATTTGCGTCAACGGCAGCCCCTATGAGGTCGACAAGGACACCCTGCGGATCGAGGACGTCGCCCGCCGCAGGGCGACCGACACCGGCTTGCCGCTGGCCTATCTCAACCGGGTCGGCGGGCAGGACGAACTGGTGTTCGACGGGGCGAGCTTCGTCGTCAACGGCGATGGCAAGCTGGCGGTCCAGCTGACCGACTGGGAAGAACAAGTGGCCAAGACCAGCTGGACCCGCACTGCCAGGGGCTGGAACTGCGACAGGGGAGAAACTGCCCGGCTGGCCAGCCATCCTGAAGACATCTATTGTGCGATGGTCCTTTCCCTGCGCGACTATGTCGATAAGAACGGTTTTCCCGGCGTGCTGCTCGGGCTGTCGGGCGGTATCGACAGCGCGGCCTGCGCAGCAATCGCGGTCGATGCGCTCGGGCCGGAACGAGTGTGGTGCGTGATGCTGCCCAGTCGCTACACCAGCCAAGCCAGTCTCGATGATGCCCAGGCCTGCGCGAAGGCGCTCGGCTGCCGCTATTCGACTATCCCTATCCAGCCGGCCGTGGCAGGCTTCGATGCCATGCTCGCCGATGATTTCGCCGACATGAAGGTCGATATCACCGAGGAGAACATCCAGTCGCGCATTCGTGGCGTGACGCTGATGGCGCTCAGCAACAAGTTCGGGCCGATGCTGCTGACCACCGGCAACAAGAGCGAGATGAGCGTGGGCTACGCCACCATCTATGGTGACATGGCCGGTGGCTACAATCCGCTCAAGGACGCCTACAAGATGACCGTCTTTGCCATTTCCGACTGGCGCAACCGCAACCGGCCCAAGATCGGGCTTGGCCCCTTGGGCGAGGTCATCCCGCAGGCGATCATCGACAAGCCACCCAGCGCCGAACTGCGCCCCGACCAGAAGGACGAGGATTCGCTACCGCCCTATCCAGTGCTGGATGCGATCCTGATCGGCTTAGTGGAACAGGAACGGAGCGTCGAGCAGGTGGTGGCCGAAGGGTATGACCGTGAAACAGTGAAACGGATCGAGCGATTGCTCCACCTCGCCGAATACAAGCGCCGCCAGGCGCCGCCGGGCGTGAAGCTGGGCAGCCGCAACTTCGGGCGCGACCGCCGCTATCCCATCACGCACAGCTTCCGCTCGGCGTGACAGCTGCTGCCATGACCGTCATCACCCGCTTCGCTCCGTCACCAACCGGGCACCTGCATGTCGGCAATATCCGCACCGCGCTGCATAACTGGCTGCTGGCAAAGAAGCACGGCGGGTGTTTCCTGCTGCGCATCGACGATACCGATGGGGAGCGCAGCCGGGAGCATTTCGTCGATGGTATTCTCGAGGATCTGGCCTGGCTTGGCCTTGTGCCCGACGGGCAGGTCCGCCAGTCTGCCCGCTTCGCCCTGTACGAGGCATCCTTCGCCCGGCTGGTTGCCTCAGGTCGGGTCTATCGCTGCTACGAAACCGCTCAGGAACTGGATCTCAAGCGCAAGGTCCTGCTCGGACGCGGATTGCCGCCGATCTATGACCGGTCAGCGTTGCAGTTGAGCGAGGCCGACCATGCGACCAAAGCGGTGTCGGGTGAAAAGCCGCACTGGCGCTTCCTGCTGGACCGTGATGTGCCGATCGAATGGCAGGACGGCATCAGGGGCCCACAGCATTTCGAGCCCGGCCAGATGTCCGACCCGGTCATCCGCCGGGCCGACGGGTCATGGCTCTACATGCTGCCAAGCGTGATCGACGATATCGCCCTGGGCGTGACCGACGTGCTGCGCGGCGAGGATCATGTCTCCAACACTGCCACGCAGTTGCAGATGTTCACCGCGCTGGGTGCCGCGCCACCGCGCTTCGCGCATGAGGCTTTGCTGACCGGTGCGGAAGGCAAGCTGTCCAAGCGGCTCGGCTCGCTCGGCATGGGGCAATTGCGCGATGCAGGGATCGAACCGGAAGCGTTGGTCGCGCTGTTGGCCCGGCTCGGCACTTCGGACCCGGTCGATCCGAAACTTGACGCGGCAGCACTCGCCGCCAGTTTCGAGCTGACACATTTCGGTCGTGCCCCGGCCCGGTTCGACGAGGTGGAGCTGCACCGGATCAATGCGGCCATCGTCCATCGCCTGCCCTACGCGCGGGTGGCGCCATTGCTGCCGCAGGGCATGGGCGAGGCGGCGTGGGAAGCGATACGTCCCAACCTTGCCCATATCGACGAGGTCGCGGGCTGGTGGCAGGTAGTTACCGGACCGATCGATCAGCGGGAATTCGGCACGGAAACCCGGGAGTTCCTAGGCCAGGCTGCAAAGGCGCTCAGGTGGTGCGAGGATCCCTGGCATGCCCTGACCGGTGCCCTGAAAGCGGCGACCGGGCGCAAGGGCAAGGCGCTGTTCCTGCCGCTGCGCCAGGCGCTGACCGGGCTGGACCACGGCCCGGACATGGCCGCGCTGCTGCCGCTGATCGGCGAAGCGGAAGCGCGCGCCCGGCTGGAGCGCGCTGCAGGCTGACCTGCCCGGTCTGTTCAGTCGGTATCGCCGGCTTTGTGGCGCTTCAGTTCGTCGCCATTGACAGTGACGACATGGAGCAGGTTGGTCGCCCCCGGCGTGCCGAAAGGCACCCCGGCCAGCGCAATCAGCTTCGACCCCGCCTCGGCAAAGCCATTGCGCAGGGCCATCCGCTTGCCCTTGCCGATCATTTCCTCAAAACTGCCGATGTCGCGAGTCATGATCGCATGGGCCCCCCACAACAGCGCAACCCGGCGGGCGGTGGAAGTCGATGGAGTGAGCACCATCATCGGGGTCGAAGGCCGCTCGCGCGCTACCCGTCGGGCGGTTGCGCCTGAACCGGTGAAGACTACGATGGCGGAAATCGAGACCGTATCGGCGATGGTCATGCAGGCATGGGCCAGCGCGTCGGCGGTGGTCCGTTCCGGAATGGTCTGGTGGAAGCGGATACGGCCCTTGTAGCCGGGATCACGCTCCACTTCCTGGGCGATCCGGCTCATGATCGTCACCGCCTCGACCGGCCACTGGCCGGCGGCGGTTTCGGCAGAAAGCATTACCGCGTCGGCCCCGTCATATACGGCATTGGCAACGTCGGAGACCTCGGCCCGGGTCGGAGCGGGGCTCTCGATCATCGATTCGAGCATCTGGGTGGCGACGATCACCGGCTTGCCGACGCTGCGGGCGGTTTCCACGATCCGTTTCTGCAACGGTGGGACTTCCTCGGGATTGAGCTCCACCCCGAGATCGCCGCGCGCAACCATCACCCCGTCGGACAATTCGAGGATCGCGTCGAGCTGCTTGACTGCCGCAGGCTTCTCGATCTTGGCGCAGAGCGCGCCATAGCCGCCCATCAGCCGCCGCGCTTCGGCCACGTCTTCCGGGCGCTGGACGAAGGACAGACCGATCCAGTCGGCACCATGCTGGATGGCGAAGGCGAGATCGCGACGGTCCTTGTCGGTCAGCGCCGGGATCGGGATCAGCGCATCGGGAACGTTCACTCCCTTGCGGTCGGAAATTACCCCGCCGACCTCGGCGGTGCAGACGATCCGGTCATGCCCGGCCTCGACCACGCGCAGCCGCAGCTTGCCGTCATTGATCAGCAGCCGCTGGCCCTTGTGCAGCACTTCGAACAGTTCTGGATGGGGCAGCTGGACGCGGCTTTCGTCGCCCGGGGTGACATCCCTGTCCAGGGTGAAGCGGCTGCCGTGGCGGATCACGGCGGAACCGTCCTTGAAGGAGCCGACGCGCAATTTTGGCCCTTGCAGGTCGGCCAGGATCGCGATCGGTCGGGCGAATTCCTTTTCCAGCGCGCGAATCGCCTCGATCGCGCGGGCGTGGTCGGCATGTTCGCCATGGCTCATGTTGACGCGGAAGGCATCGACCCCGGCCATCAGCAGCTTGCGCAGCATCTCCGGCTCGCGGCTGGCCGGGCCGACTGTGGCGAGAATCTTGACCTTGCGGCCGCGAGGTTCGAGCTTGGCCAAGAAGCTGGCTCCCTTGGATGTAGGTGACATGCGCCCTATGACAGAGCCACGTTACAAGACAAGGATGCAAGAAAAGGGAAGATGCCATGAGCAAAACCACCGACCCACTCGACAACCTGCCCGATTCCGTGGCCGCCGCCGCCTTCCGTCGGCTGGTGCGACACCTGCGCCATCGCCACGATGCACAGAATATCGAGTTGATGGGCCTGGCCGGCTTCTGCCGCAACTGCCTGGCAGACTGGATCAATGAAGCGGGTGCGGGCTTCGACAAGACCGCCGCCCGCGAAGTGATCCACGGCATGGCTGCCGATGAGTGGAAAACGCGCTTCCAGTCACCCGCCACGGCAGAGCAGCTTGCCCGGATGGAAGCCAGTATGGTGAAGAACAAGTCAGATTGACGGATAGCTGGGGGGATAAGTCTTTCGCCGCCTTCACCGCCTCCGGTCCGGCCGCTATCAGCCCGGCGGACTGATTCTCATTTTACCGGAGCAATGAAGATGGCCGAAACCACCGATGACCGCCTGCGCCTGCTGATCGAACGCGTCGAGCGCCTCGAGGAAGAGAAGAAGGGCATCGCTGACGATATCCGCGATGTCTATGCCGAAGCCAAGGCGGTGGGCTATGACGCCAAGATCATGCGCCAGATCGTCCGTCTGCGCAAAATGACGCCCGATGACCGGGCCGAAATGGAAATGGTGCTCGATACCTACAAGGCGGCGCTTGGATTGGGGTGACGGACGATGGCAGGTCCTTGGAAAAACGCGGGCAATGGCGGCAATGGTGACGGCGGCGTGATCGTCACGACCACCCCGACGGTGGAGGGGCGCCCGGTCCGGCAGTATCTCGGCATCGTCACCGGCGAGGTGATTGTCGGCGCCAATCTTTTCAGGGACCTGTTCGCCTCCATCACCGATATCGTCGGTGGCCGGTCGGGCAAGTACGAGGATGTTCTGGCCCGCGCGCGGCAGCAGGCGCTGGCCGAAATGAAGCAGGAAACCTTGAAGCTGGGTGGCAATGCGGTGGTCGGGGTCGATCTCGATTACGAAGTGCTGGGAAACAGCGGCTCGATGCTGATGGTCAGCGCCAGCGGGACTGCCGTGATCGTTTGAGACGATGGTGCTTGCCTGTTCGCTCCGCCTTGCCCTAGGCTGGCGTCCGGACATCGGATCAAACAAGAAGCGCCCCCCGCATGGTAACCACGAAAATATTCCGTTCAGCTGACGGACTGGAACTTGTCGCCGACGTTGGCGGGCCGGAAGACGCCCCGGTTGTCGTGCTGATGCACGGTGGTGGCCAGACACGGCACAGCTGGTCGGGTGCCATGCGGGCCCTGATGGCGCGCGGTTACCGGGTGATCAATTTCGACGCGCGCGGCCATGGCGAAAGCGGCTGGTCGAAGGACAGGGCCTATTCGCTCGATGCCCGCGCCGGGGATGCTGCTGCGGTGGTGGAAGGCCTCGATGTTCCTTATGCGCTGGTCGGCGCTTCGATGGGCGGCGGCACCGCAATCCATGCCGCAGCCACCGGGTTGAAGCCCGCGGCGGTGATCCTGGTCGATATCGTCCCCAAGGTGGAAACCGCGGGGGTGAACCGGATCCGCGATTTCATGCACGGCAATCCCGATGGCTTCGCCAGCCTGGAAGAAGCGGCCGATGCCGTGGCCAGCTACTATCCGGAACGTCCGCGCCCGAAGAACCCCGAAGGCCTGATGAAGAACCTGCGCCTGCGCGAGGATGGACGACTGCACTGGCATTGGGATCCGGGCATGTTCAATCCGGACATGCCCGAGAATTTCCATGCCACCATGGTCCGCTCGGCCGACACAATCGGGCGTGATCCGACGCTGCCGGTGCTGGTGGTGCGCGGGCTGATGAGCGACGTGATCAGCGACAACGGTATAGCTGCGTTTCGCCAGCAAGTGCCGCATCTGGAAGTGGCCGATGTCGAACAGGCCGGCCACATGGTGGCGGGCGATCGCAACGATGCATTCAACGCGGCGGTGCTGGACTTCCTCGCCCGGCACATGCCCCCGACGGTCAGCTGACGGCTTCGATCAGGCGGCGGCTGGCGTTTCCCAGAAGTTCAGTTCCAGTAGAATGCCGTTGGGTTCGAATACGAACAATTGTTTCAGCCCGATTTCGTCCAGCCGGTTTTCGCTGTGCCTGAAGCCTCGCGTCTCTAGCCGCGCCTTCACTGCGTCGAACCCCTGGCAGTTGAGCGCGACATGGTGCATCGGCCCCTTGCCCGGTGCCTCACCTGCCGGCAGCCAGTGATCGGTGGGGTAAGTGAGGTCCTGCTTGCCGATATGGACGGCGGGCATCCCGCCTTCGTCGCGCATCCAGCAGGACTGGTCGGTGGTCATGCCCGGGCCGGGCGTGACCTCCATGTCCAGCACATCGTGGAAGAAGGCGGCGGTGCCCGCCACGTCGGGCGTGCGGATGTTCACATGGTCGATCTTCGCGACGGTCATGGCAATGTCCTCTCCTGCACCTGCCCGGTTGCTACCTGCCCGGCGCCGGTCTAGAGAGCGCGCCAATCCATCACTCAGCAGCAGGAGCAGGCCGTGGCCGGCCATTCCAAATTCAAGAACATCATGCACCGCAAGGGCGCTCAGGACAAGAAGCGCTCGGCCATGTTTTCCAAGCTCTCACGCGAAATCACCGTGGCGGCGAAGATGGGCATGCCCGATCCCGACATGAACCCGCGCCTGCGCGCCGCTGTCAACGCGGCCAAGGCACAGTCGATGCCCAAGGACAATATCCAGCGCGCGATCGACAAGGCATCGAAGGGCGATGGCGAGAACTATGAAGAAGTGCGCTACGAAGGCTACGGCCCGGGCGGCGTCGCGATCATCGTCGAGGCGCTGACCGACAACCGCAACCGCACCGCCACCAATGTTCGCACCGCCTTTGCCAAGAACGGCGGCAATCTCGGCGCGTCCGGCGCGGTCAGCCACGGGTTCGAGCGGCTGGGTCTGATCGAATATCCCGGCAAGGTCGGCGATGAAGAGAAAGTGCTCGAAGCCGCGATCGACGCGGGTGCCGACGATGTCGAAAGCGACGAGGACAGCCACACCATCTGGACCAGCATCGACAGCCTGCATCCCGTCTCGCGCGAACTTGAAAAGGTGCTGGGCGAAGCCAGCGCGGTCAAGCTCGGCTGGAAACCCAACCTCAAGGCCGAAGTGGGCGAAAGCGATGCACAAACGCTGTTCAAGCTGATCGACGTGCTCGACGATGATGACGATGTCCAGGCCGTCTGGGGCAATTACGAAGTGTCCGACGCAGTGATGGAAAAGCTGGGGTGAAGCGCTTGTCGCCCACGCTCTTGCTCTTGGCGGGATGTATTGGGTGTGCGAGCGTTTCGACTGCTGCTGATTCGACAGAATCGTCGGCAAGGGTGATTTTCGAATGCGCAGACAATGGTCGGACGGCTCGCCTCGCGGCGGAAGGCGGCGATCTGATCCTCTCAATCGTTGGCCAGGACTTGAACGTCGTGACTGTGAAGAGCGATGCCGATTGGGGTAATTTGCGGCTGGGGCATGTCGTTGGCCAGCAGGGCGGCCACCAGTCTCATCTCAGGCTTTCTGACGGCCCGGACGACTACCTCGTCTTCGAAGGCGAAAATGGTCAATTGAGCGATGTGTCGAACCGCACATACGCTGGTGTTGTTCGATTTACGCGGTCGGCAACCGGCGAGGCATCGGAAACCCTCGTTGAATGCTCGCCAGCAAGTTCGCAGAATAGAGAGTTCACCGATGCTGTTACATCGGCTTCGGAGGCATCCGGGAGGCTTCCTGTCCGGCACGAGGACGATGGCAGCAAATTCGATGGCTGGTTCTGACCCGGTGCTGATCCTGGGCCTCGATCCTTCGCTTTCCTGCACCGGCTGGGGGCTGGTGCGCAGCGAAGGGGCGCGGCTCAGCCATGTTGCCAATGGCCAGATCGCGACTGATGCGAAGGCGCCGCTGCCCGAGCGGCTGCTGGCGCTGGAAGACGGGCTGGCGGGCGTGATCGCCGCCTACCACCCGGATCGCGCGGCGGTGGAGGAAATCTACCTCAACAAGAACCCGCAATCGACGCTCAAACTCGCGCAGGCGCGCGGCGCGGTACTGGCAGCTTGCGCGCGCGGTCTGTTGCCGGTCAGCGAACATGCCGCGCGCGCGGTGAAAAAGGCAGTGGTCGGCACCGGCGCTGCGGAAAAGGCGCAGGTTCAGGCGATGCTCAAGGTGCTGCTGCCAGGCGCTAGCGTGGCGGGCGCGGACGCCGCCGATGCGCTGGCGGTGGCGATTGCCGATGCGCATCTGGGTGGAAGTTCGGGGAGCAGGTCATGACTATCGAATTCTACGGCATTCCCAATTGCGACACGGTCAAGAAAGCCCGGAACTGGCTGGAGGCGCAGGGGATCGCCTATGCGCTCCATGACTACAAGAAGCAGGGCGCAGACCCGGCGAAGCTGGCGGCATGGGCAGGGCAGGTCGGCTGGGAGAAACTTCTCAACCGCGCCGGCACCACCTTCCGCAAGCTGCCCGAAGGCGATCGCGAGGGGCTGGACGAAGCGAAAGCCATCGCGCTGATGGCGGCCAACCCAAGCTGTATCAAGCGTCCGGTGGCAGAGCATCCCGGCGGGCTGCTGGTCGGCTTCAGGCCCGAGGAATGGACGGCGGCGCTCGCCTGAGCCGGACCAGCAATTCGTCCAGCGCGGAGAGAAAGCGGGAACGGTCCTGCTTGCTGAAGGGTGGCGGACCGCCTCCCGCTCCGCTCAGCATCGCTTCGCCACCGGCGCGCAGATCGGCCTTGATCGCGCGGGTGGCAATGGCACCGCCGATCGAATTGTGAGTGAAGGGCCGCCCGTTGGGGCCCAGCACCGATCCTCCCAGCTTGAGGCAGCGGTCGGCCAGCAGGATGTCGGCGGTGATGACCACGCAGCCCGGCTTGCAGCCTGCCACGATACAGTCATCCGCCGCGTCGAAGGCATCGCTCACCAGCATGCGGCTGACCAGCGGATGGTCGGGCACGCGGATCGGGCTGTTGCTGACGATGGTGACCGGCACCTTGTGGCGGAAGGCGACCTTGTAGATCTCCTCCTTCACCGGGCAGGCGTCGGCATCCACCAAAATGCGGATGCCGTCGCTCACCGTGCGGGCGGGCCCTTGCGATGGGGTTTGCCCTTGAACGGGGGCTTGCCCTTGAAGCCACCGGGGCCCTTGGGGCCGCCCGGCCCCTTGAACGGCGGCTTGCCATCGCGCGCGGTGCGGGGCCTGAAAGGCTTCTTGCCGGCGGGTGCGGCGAGTCCATCACCGGCAGGCCGCGGCGCGAGCATGGCCCGACGTTGCGGTTCCGGCTGGGGCTGGGGTTGGTACTGTTGCTGGGGTTGGGCCCGATATTCGGGCTGCGGTCGAGGCGCGGCTTCGGCGCGATGTTCCGGCTGCGGGCGATGTTCGGGCCGCGCCTGAGGCTGATAGGGAGGCCGATCGTCGGTCCGGTGGGGTCGGTCTTCGCCCTGATGGGGGCGTGATTGTTGGCGTGGCTGGGGGCGCGGACCGCTCCGGCTGTTTTCGCGCCCATTCTCTCTGGCGGCTTCGCGCGGGGTTTCGGGCGAAGGTTCGATGGTGATGCCGCTTTCATCCTCGCCTCCCGGAACCGCCGTGCGGGCCAGCGCGGCGCGGAACTTGGCCTCGACCGTGCGGGGGACCTGAAAGAAGGTCTCGTTGGCGGCGATGCGGATCGCGCCGATCTCGTTCTTGGTGATGTGGCCGCGGCGGCACAGCAGCGGCAGGATCCAGCGCGGATCGGCGTTCTGGCGGCGGCCGATGTCCATCCGGAACCAGACGGTATCGTCAAACCCCTCGCGGTGGTGCGGTTGGGCCTGTCTGCCGCCATCGCCCGCGCCATCGCGGTTGCGGGACGAGATGTCGATCAGGTCCTCCGGTTCGGGCAGGCGGCTGGCGTGGGCGCGGACCAGCGCAAGCGCCAGATCCTCGGGGCTTTTCTGTTCGAGCAGGCGGACGGCCAGCGCGCGTTCTTCCTCGCTCGCCTCGATTGGTTCGAGCAGGGTCGCGACCAACCGTTCGCGGTCCTGCTCGCGGATCGCTTCGGCCGAGGGGACATCGAGCCATTCGGCGGCGATGCGTGCGCCGCGCAGCATCATTTCCACCCGCTTGCGGCGCGGATAAGGCACGATCAGAACGGCGGTGCCCTTCTTGCCCGCCCGCCCGGTCCGGCCCGAACGGTGCTGGAGGATTTCGGCATCCCGCGGCATCTCGACATGGATCACCAGGCTGAGCGAGGCGACGTCGATCCCGCGCGAAGCGACGTCGGTGGCCACGCAGACCCGCGCCCGCTTGTCGCGCAGCGCCTGCAGCGCGCAGTTGCGCTCGTTCTGGCTGTGCTCGCCCGACAGCGCGACGGCGGCAAAGCCGCGCTCGACCAGCGAGGCGTGGAGGTGGCGGACATTGTCGCGCGTGGCGCAGAACAGCATCGCGGTTTCCGCTTCGTGGAAGCGCAAGAGGTTGATCACCGCGTGTTCGATATCAGCCGGCGATACAGCCACTGCCTGATAGGCGATGTCGCCATGGCCGCGATCGTCGCCCACGGTGGAAATGCGCAGCGCGTCCTGCTGGTAACGCTTGGCCAGCGCCACGATCGGCTTGGGCATGGTGGCGGAAAACAGGAAGGTCCGCCGTCCCGCCGGGGTGGCGTCGAGGATTTCCTCCAGATCGTCACGGAAGCCCATGTCGAGCATCTCGTCAGCCTCGTCGAGCACGACAAAGCGCAACGCGGAGAGGTCGAGCGCACCGCGTTCGAGATGGTCGCGCAGCCGGCCCGGCGTGCCGACCACGATATGCGTGCCATGCGAGAGCGCACGCCGTTCCTTGGATGGGTCCATTCCGCCGACGCAGGTGGTGATGCGGGCGTAGGACTTGGCAAAGAGCCAGGTCAGTTCGCGGCTGACCTGCAGCGCCAGTTCACGGGTCGGCGCAATCACCAGCGCCAGCGGCGCGCCGGAAACGGGCATCAAGTTGTCGTCGGCCAGGAGATCGCAGGCCATGGCGAGGCCAAAGGCGACGGTCTTGCCCGATCCGGTCTGGGCGGAAACGATCAGATCGCGGCCAAGCGCTTCGGGTTCGAGCACGGCGGCCTGGACCGGGGTCGGTTCGGCATATCCTTGTTCGGAGAGGGCACTGGCAATGACGGCTGGAAGTTCGGGAAAAGGCATGGTGCTCGATTGGGTTGCCGCTGGGCTGGCGGTAGGATGCTCTGGTCGGCTGCCGGCGCTTGTGCGGGGCATGGCCGTTCGGTGGGCGCGCGGCCCCTCGCTGGAGCTGGATGACCCTTCAGGGCGCCCCTAGCCGTTTTTGGCCCTTTCGGCCACCGCCAATCGATCAGTTCGCTATGCGGTGCAGTTCAGGCCGTGCGCGACCGTGCTGGCGATGCGCCTTTGCTCAGTAAATCGGCAAGCCATGGGGCAGCCCGAGCAGGGCGCGACCATCGGCTTCGTGGACAAGGTCCGGGTCGAATGCAGCGTGCCCGGCGATGACCGCCATGTCGCGCATGGCCCGCTGCAGCGGGTGGTCCAGCAATTGCACGGATGAGCCGCTGCCTTCCATGATCAGCCCGACCGCCTCGCTGCACAGCTTGACCGCATAGGATGCCTGCGCGCGCATGTGGATGCGCTGCTCGACATGGTCACCCCCTTTTCCGGCGATCGCCAAGGTCTGGCGGGCTATTTCCCGGATCACCAGTTCAGCGGTTTCGACCATTACCGTGGCGCGCGACAGACGCGCCTGCTTGAGCGGCTTTTCCATCTGCCTGATCGTGGTTCCGCGCGCGACCTTGCTGGTGATGGTCTCGCGGAACTGGTCGAGCGCACCGCGTGCGATACCAAGCGCCGGAAGCGAGGCCGCCACGCACAGGAACGGGAACATCGGCATGGCATAGGTCGGATCGTCATACAGCGTCGCGCCATGGGCCGCGCCATCGCACATCAGCCCGATATCGACCGCGCGGCGGGCCGGGACGAACACGTCCTCCACCAGGATGTCATTGCTGCCAGTGCCGGCCATGCCCGCGACGTGCCAGACATCGAGCACCGAGACCTCGTTGGCCGGGATCGCCACCATGATCATCTGCGGCGGATCGTGGCCTTCCACCACGGCGGACAGCAGGATCCAGTCGGCGTGCATCACGCCCGTGCCCCATTTCCACCGGCCGTTGAGACGATACCCCCCCTCGACCTCGCTGGCCGCTCCGGGCGGGACCAGCGCGGCGGGCGCGACGATGTAGGGGAAGCGCGAGAAGATTTCCTGCTGGCCTTCCTCCGGAAACTGCGCGAGCATCCAGTTGTGTTCGATGCAGAATGTCGCGGTCCAGCCGGTCGAGCCACAGGCCTCCGCCAGCGGCAGGGCTGCGTCGATGAAGGTCTCCACCCCGAAGCCGAGGCCGCCGAAGCGCTTGGGCACGAACAGGTAGAACAGGCCGGAAGCGCGCAGTGCGTCCCACACCTCGTCGACCGGGCGGCGCAATTCCTCGGCGCGCTGGGCGTTGGCGGCGATCAACGGCTTGAGCGCGCGGGTCCTTGCGATCAGTTGCTCGGGCGTCAGCCCGTCGAGAATCTCCTGCGCCAGCCAGTCATCGCCCGGCGGAATACGCCGCTCTGCCAGAATTGGCCCCGTGTTCGCGGTCATCGCACCCCCCTCTTGGATTCTAACATTCCAGTAGGCTGTTTCTGCCGATCGTGGCGCGATGGCAAGGCGGGAAGTTAGCGGCGCACCACCGAGACGATATAGTTGAGCGCCAGATCGCCCGACAGGTGCAGGCCCCGGGCCGGGCTCCAGGCGATTCCCTGCGGCTCGCCCATGGCGAGACCGGCATCGGCCAGCAGTTCGTCCAGCTCCTCCGGCGTGATGAAATCGTCCCAGTGGTGGGTGCCTTTGGGAATCGCGCCCAGCCCCTCGGCCAGCCGCACCATCACCAGCCGCGATGCGGTGGTGCGGTTGGGGGTGGACAGGAACATCAGCCCGCCGGGGGCGAGATGGCTGGCCAGCTGGGCCACGAACTGCGGCTTGTCGGCGACATGTTCGATCACTTCCAGCGCGGTGACGAGGTCGAACGGACCAAGGCCGAGCGCCGCCAGCTCGCCCGAGCGATAATCGATTTCCAGCCCCACGCCGGTGGCATGCGCCTGTGCCGCCGCGATATTCTCCGCCGCCGCGTCCACCGCTGTCACTGCCGCGCCCAGCCGGGCGAGCGGTTCGGCCAGCAGCCCGGCACCGCAACCGACATCGAGCGCGCGCTTGCCCGCCAGCGGCCTGAGCCCGGCGGGATCGCTGCCCCAATGCGCGTCCACCGCCGCGCGCAGGAAGGCCAGCCGCACCGGGTTGAGCCGGTGGAGCATGGCGGAGGAGCCCTTCGGGTCCCACCAGTCGGCCGCCAGCGCGCCAAAATGGGCGGCCTCTTCGGCCCGGATTGTCTTGCCAGCGGTTCCTGTGGTTGCATTGCTCATCCCACACCCCTAACAGCGCGCCGGACGTGATTCCAGCAGCGGGAGCGTGAAGCTTGGCTCGGATTGTGATGAAATTCGGTGGCACCTCGATGGCCGGGACGGAACGGATCCGCCGCGTCGCCAATATCGTGCGCCGCCACCAGGAGGCCGGCCATGAAGTGGCCGTGGTCGTCTCCGCCATGGCCGGCGAGACCGACCGGCTGGTCAACTTCTGCCGCGAGGCGAACCCGCTGTACGATCCCGCCGAATATGATGTGGTCGTGGCGAGCGGCGAACAGGTGACTGCGGGCCTCCTCGCGCTGACGTTGCAGGCAATGGGCTGCAAGGCGCGCAGCTGGCTGGGCTGGCAATTGCCGATCCACACCGACGATGCCTATGCCAAGGCGCGGATCGGCACGATCGATGCCGACAATCTCGCCGCCAGCATGGCTGCGGGCGAAATCGCGGTGATCCCGGGCTTCCAGGGTCTGAGCGAGGCCAATCGCATCACCACGCTCGGTCGGGGCGGGTCCGACACCTCGGCAGTGGCCGTGGCGGCGGCGGTGAAGGCGGATCGCTGCGACATCTATACCGATGTCGATGGCGTCTACACCACCGACCCGCGGATTGTCGCCAAGGCGAAGAAGCTCAAATACGTCACTTACGAGGAAATGCTGGAACTGGCCTCGGTTGGTTCCAAGGTGTTGCAGACCCGCTCGGTCAGCCTCGCCATGAAGGAAGGCGTGCGGGTGCAGGTGCTGTCGTCCTTCATCGACGATGACGCTCCGCTTGCCGATACTATCCCCGGCACCATGATTGTGTCAGATGAAGAACTTGAAGGACTGGATATGGAAAGCCAGCTGATCACCGGCATCGCTGCCGACAAGAACGAAGCCAAGGTCACGCTGACCCGCGTGGCCGACCGGCCCGGCGCGGTGGCGGCGATTTTCGGCCCGCTGGCCGATGCCAACATCAATGTCGACATGATCATCCAGAACATCGCCAAGGACAAGGGCGAGACCGACGTGACTTTCACTGTCACCCAGGCCGATCTCGTCCGCGCGCAGGCGCTGCTGGAAGGACGCAAGGATGCGATCGGCTATTACCGCATGCTGACCGACCCCAAGGTCGCCAAGATCAGCGTCGTCGGGGTCGGCATGCGCAGCCACGCCGGGGTTGCCGCCGACATGTTCAAGGCGCTGGCCGACCGGGGCATCAACATCCAGGCGATCTCCACCAGCGAGATCAAGGTCTCCGTCCTGATCGACGCGGACGAGACGGAACTGGCCGTGCGCGTGCTCCACACCGCCTACGGGCTGGACGCTGCGGCGTAAGGCCAAAGCCCGCCCCCAACCCCTCCCGCAAGGGGGGGGGAAGCGAGCCTTGGTCGTAGCGGGTGGAATTTGCCCCCGGGAAACCTGCCATAAAACCTCCCCGCGCGGGAGGGGAACGCGCGCGGGGAGGATCGACCGAAGCGGTGTCAGGGGATCGGGCCGCTTCGGCCAATGGCGTTCAGGCCAGATCGAAGCGGTCGGCCTCCATCACTTTGACCCATGCGGCCACGAAGGCATCGACAAAGGCGCGGCCTGCGTCATCGGTGGCATAGGCTTCTGCGAGCGCCCGCAGTTGCGAGTTGGAGCCGAAGATCAGGTCCACCCGCGTGGCGGTCCATTTTGCCGCGCCGCTCGCCGGGTCATGCGCGGCGAAGGTGCCGTCATCCTGGGCTTGCCACTTCATCGGGCCTGCCGTTGCCAGCAGGTTGACGAAGAAGTCGTTGGTCAGCATTCCCGGCCGGTCGGTCAACACGCCATGGGCAGAGCCGCCGTGATTGGCGCCCAGCACCCGCAAACCGCCGACCAGAACGGTCATTTCCGGCGCGGTCAGCGTCAGCAATTGTGCGCGGTCGACCAGAAGTTCCTCGGGTGAGCGGGCCGGCGTGCCGCTGGCGAAGTTGCGGAAGCCATCGACTTTCGGTTCCAGCACGGCGAAGCTGGCCGCGTCGGTCATGTCCGTCGTCGCATCGGTGCGGCCCGGGTTGAACGGCACGGTCACATCATGGCCGGCCTTCTTCGCTGCTTCTTCCACCGCCGCGCAGCCGCCCAGAACGATGAGGTCCGCCAGCGAGACACGCTTGCCATCGGCCCGGCCTGCATTGAACGCCTCCCTGACCCTGTCCAGCCGGGCCAGCGCGTCGGCCAGCTGCTCCGGCTCGTTCACGGCCCAGTCCTTCTGTGGGGCCAGCCGGATGCGCGCGCCATTGGCCCCGCCGCGCTTGTCCGATCCCCGGAAGGTCGAGGCCGAAGCCCAGGCGGTGGTCACCAGCCGCGCGATCGACAGGCCCGAGCCGAGGATTTCCGCTTTCAGCCGGGCGATGTCACCGGCATCGACCAGCCCGTGATCGACCGGTGGCACCGGATCCTGCCAGATGCGCGGGCTGGCAGGCACTTCCTTGCCGAGGAAACGCGAAGGCGGGCCCATGTCGCGGTGGGTCAGCTTGTACCAGGCTTCGGCGAAGGCCCTGGCCAATTCGTCCGGGTTGGCGTGGAAATGGCGGCTGATTGGCTCGTAAGCCGGGTCCAGCCGCAGCGCCATGTCAGCGGTGGTCATCATCGGGCTGACGCGCTTTGACGGGTCTTGTGCGTCAGGCACGCTGCGTCGCGCGGCCTCGTCCGCTGGTTGCCATTGCCAGGCACCGGCCGGGCTCTTGGTCAGTTCCCAATCATATCCGAACAGATTGTCGAAATAGCCATTGTCCCAGGTGATCGGATCGGCGGTCCAGGCCCCTTCGATGCCGCTGGTGATGGTGTCGCTGCCCTTGCCGCTGGCATGGGTGCTGAGCCAGCCGAGCCCCTGCGCCTCGATCGGTGCGCCTTCGGGGGCAGGGCCGACCAGGGCTGCATCGCCCGCGCCATGGGCCTTGCCGAAAGTGTGGCCGCCGGCAATCAGTGCGACGGTTTCAACATCGTCCATCGCCATCCGGGCGAAAGTCTCACGGATGTCGCGGGCGGAAGCCAGCGGATCGGGTTTGCCATTGGGGCCTTCGGGATTGACGTAGATCAGTCCCATCTGCACCGCAGCCAGCGGATCTTCCAGTTCGCGGTCTCCGCTATAGCGTTCATCGCCCAGCCACTCGCCTTCCGGGCCCCAATAGATGTCGGCTTCCGGTTCCCACACATCCTCGCGGCCACCGGCGAAACCGGCGGTCTGCAGGCCCATCGATTCCAGCGCGCAATTGCCAGCCAGGATCATCAGGTCGGCCCAGCTGAGGCTGCGGCCATATTTCTGTTTCACCGGCCACAGCAGCAGCCGGGCCTTGTCGAGATTGCCGTTGTCCGGCCAGCTGTTGAGCGGGGCGAAGCGCTGCGTGCCCGAACCAGCGCCGCCGCGCCCGTCGCTGATGCGATAGGTGCCCGCGCTGTGCCAGGCCATGCGGATGAACAGTGGGCCGTAATGGCCGTAATCGGCTGGCCACCAGTCCTGCGAAGTGGTCATCAGTGTGAAGATGTCTGCCTTCACCGCGTCAAGATCGAGGCCCTTGAACGCCTCGGCATAATTGAATTCCGCGCCCATCGGATTGGAGAGCGGCGAGTTCTGGGCGAGGATCGATAGATCGAGTCGCCCGGGCCACCACATCTGGTTGGACAGGCTCCGAACGATAGCTGTCCGGCTGGCTCCATGGCCCATCGGGCATTTGCTTTCGGCGTTCACGTGTATTCTCCCTTTTGCGGTCTGGCGCGGGGCGAATTGCCGCTCGCTCAGCGCCATTGGTTGGATGCAACCGCTCTATCCGCTCCTCATTGATTGAGAAAACGGATAAAACTTCTCACAAAGATCGCTTACATCGATTTAACTCGGACTTGTCGCGTGATCTTCCAACGCCTAGAGCGCGCCAGACATTCCCTTGATCCCAACCGGGTCCCCCACCATGACCGATTACCCGCTTACCTCCGCCCTGATGCAGCGCGGCACAGACTTCCTCGGCAGCCGATATGCGATCCTGTGCGGCGCGATGAGCTGGGTTTCGGAACGCAATCTGGTTGCCGCGATCAGCAATGCTGGCGGTTTCGGTGTGATTGCCTGCGGGGCGATGACCCCCGAACTGCTCGATGCCGAGATCGCCGGAACCAGGGCGCTGACCGACCGGCCTTTCGGCGTCAATCTCATCACCATGCACCCGCAGCTGTTCGATCATATCGCGGTCTGCGCCAGGCATCGGGTCGGCCATGTCGTGCTGGCTGGCGGCATTCCGCCAAAGGGCAGCGTGGAAGCGATCAAGGCTTTCGACGGCAAGGTGATCTGCTTTGCCCCGACGCTGGCGCTGGCAAAAAAGCTGCTGCGTTCCGGCGCGGACGCGATGGTGATCGAAGGGATGGAAGCGGGCGGCCATATCGGCCCGGTTTCCACCAGCGTCCTTGCGCAGGAATTCCTGCCCGATCTTGCCGCCGATCACCTGGTGTTCGTGGCCGGAGGGATTGGCCGGGGCGAAGCGATCGCCAGCTATCTTGAAATGGGTGCGGTCGGCGTCCAGCTCGGCACGCGTTTTGCCTGTGCCAGGGAAAGCATTGCCCACCCCGATTTCAAGAAGGCCTTTTTCCGCGCCAATGCGCGCGATGCCGTTGCCAGCGTGCAGGTCGACCCGCGCCTGCCGGTGATCCCGGTCCGCGCGCTGAAGAACAAGGGCACCGAGGAATTCACCGCCAAGCAGATCGAAGTGGCGAGGCTGCTCGACGAAGGCGGGATCGACATGGGCGAAGCCCAGCTGCTGATCGAGAAATTCTGGGCCGGTGCGCTGCGCCGCGCGGTGATCGATGGCGATGTCGAGAACGGCTCGGTCATGGCCGGGCAATCGGTCGGCATGGTCCGGGCGGAAGAACCGGTGACCGATATCATCGCCGAACTGATGGCGCAGAGCGAGGCCGCGCTCGCGTCCCGCTGAACGGGCTGCTTGCACCCGGTCTGCCATCGGTTATCCTTCTGCCAGCAGGACGAGCGGCAGGAGGCCTAGGGTCAGGACCTGTTAAATTGCTTGCATGATGGGCTGAGGGTTGATTCAATGGTGGCACCAGGAGGTGCTGCTTGTGGACGATCTGTTTATGCTGAGCGAGGTGCAGATGCGCCGGATCAAGCCATTTTTCCCGCGATCGCAT
>CANJYE010000013.1 GCA_947479055.1 Erythrobacteraceae bacterium | reverse complement strand
TGATCCGGCGCATCTGCACCTCGCTCAGCATAAACAGATCGTCCACAAGCAGCACCTCCTGGTGCCACCATTGAATCAACCCTCAGCCCATCATGCAAGCAATTTAACAGGTCCTGACCCTAGGTTTTCTGAAGTTGATCCAGAGCCCACGCACCGTCCTGGATTGCTTCGGGGCTTCGCCCCTCGCAATGACAAATTAGGTTAGTATCATCAGAACCTAAGCCTCCGCCCACCGCCTCACCAGATTGTGATACACCGCCGTCAGCCGCAGCACTTCGGAATCGGACTTGCCGCGTTCGGCCGACAGTTTCTGCACCGACTGGTCGAGATCGTAGAGGATTTCGCGCTCCATCGGGTCCGCCACCAGCGATTGCAGCCAGAAGAAGCAGGAAATCCGCTCGCCCCGGGTCACCGGTGTCACCCGGTGCAGGCTGGTCGAAGGGTAGAGGATCATGTGCCCGGCCGGCAGCTTGTAGCTCAATGTGCCGAAGCTTCCCTCGATCTCCAACTCGCCGCCCTCGTAATCCTCCGGATCGGTCAGGAACAGCGTGGCCGAAAGATCGGTGCGGATGCGCGCGCCGCTGGCGGTGTGGAAGCGGATCGCGTTGTCGACATGGAGGCCGAAAGTCTCCCCCTCGCCATAGCGGTTGAACAGCGGCGGAAAGACCGTGTGGGGCAGGGCGGCGGAGAGGAAGGCGGCATTGCCCATCAGCGCGGCGGTGACTTGTCCCTGCGCGGCGCGGGTGACCGGGGCGTCTTCCGGCAGCTGGCGGTTGCGCTTGACGCTGGCCGCCCCGGCGCCGCTGGTGGCGTTGCCATCGACCCATTCCGCCGCCGCGATGGTTTCGCGCAGCGCCAGCGCCGCCGCGCGGGTCAGCACTTCGGGTATGGCCAGCAGCATCAGAATGTCACCCCCACGCTCACCGTGGCCGAACGGCCCGGCGCGACATAGCTGAACGGCGTGGCCGAGCGATAGATCGCATCGTAATAGCGCTTGTCGAAGATGTTCAGCACATTGGCGCGCAGTTCGATTTTCTCGTTCAGCTTGTAGCGGGCAACCGCGTCGAACTTCCAGTAACCCGGCACCGAGGCCGTGCCCGCGCCGCTGGTGCCGCCGAAGATCCGGCTGCGGTAATAGGCCTGCCCGCCCAGCGTGAAGCGGTCGGTCAGCGCATAGCTCGTCAGCAGGGAGAAATTGTGCTTCGGCACATTGGCGAAGCGCGTGCCGTCGATCAGCGGATCGATGCTGTTGGTCACTTTGGCGTCTAGATAGCTGTAGCCGCCGAACACCGCCCAGCGCGGGGTGATATTGCCGTTGACGCCCAGTTCGAACCCCTCGCTCCTGAGCTTGCCGACCCGCTCATAGACGCCGGGCGAGGTCTGTTCGCGCGCATTGCTCTTGTCGATCCGGAAGGCGGCGGCGGTGAGCAGCAGATGGCCGCCGGCCACTTCCCACTTGGCGCCCACTTCCCAGGCCTTGTTGCGTTCGGGCGAGAGGTCCTCGACCCCGACGAGGCCGCCATAGGTCGGGCTGGTGGAATCGAGCTGTTCGCCGCTGGGATTGGAGGAGGTGGCGAAGCTGGCATAGAGGCTGAGCGCCTCGACCGGCTTGTACAGCAGGCTGGCCTGTCCGTTGAAGAAGCTGACATCGGACTGGACCGCGAACAGCCCGGCATTGGTCTGGCCCGAGGCCGCAATGTCGAAACTGTCCCAGCGCCCGCCCAGCAGCACTTCCCATTGTGGGCTGAACTTGATGGTGTCGAGCAGGAACAGCGACCAGCTCTTGACGGTGGTCACGCCCGGCGCGCGGGTGGTGTCGATGATTGCCGGGATGCGGTAGCCCAGCACCGGATCGGGATCGAACAGGTCGCGGGTAAAGCCGCCCGGGGTGGCAATGATCGTGCCGTTGTCGTTCTCCACCGTGGTCGGGAAGGCGTAGCGCAGGCTTGTGATCTTCTCGTGCGAATATTCGCCGCCCGCGATCAGCACATGCTCGATCCCGCCGGTCTTGAACCGCGCGGTCAGGCTGGTGATGTTGGCGAAATATTTGGTCGTCGCGTTGCGTTGAGGCGTGCCGGTATCGACCACCCACTGGCCGGGAGTGAAACCGGCGGCGAGGTCGGCGGCGGCGTTGGTGACTACGCGCGGGGTGCGCGGCACGCTCACCACATAGCGGTTGGCGACTTCGCCATAGCGGCTCTGGCTGCGCAGGGTCAGCGCCTCGCCCGGGCTCCATTCAAGCGCCCCGGTGCCGATATCAGCCTTGTTTTCGAGGAAATCGCGCCCGATTGCGCCGTAGAAATTGTCACGATCGACCGCATAGGGCTCCTGCGTCACCGGGTCGAAAGGGTGGCCATAGTCCGACATCCCGTCGAGCTGGAAATGATAGTAATCGGCCTCCAGCTTCAGCCGGTCGGACAGCTTCCATTCCAGCGCGGCGGCGGCGCCCCAGCGTTCGGAATCGACATGATCGCGGCCCGGCACGTCGGCGGTGTGATAGAGCCCGTTGACGCGCAGGGCGATGCTCTCGCCCAGCTGGACATTGCCGTCCAGCGTGCCGCGTGCCAGCGCATCGGTCCCGCCGGTGGCTTCGGCGACGAGGAAATTGTTGCCGAATGCGGCGCGCTTCGATTGCAGGCCCACCGATCCGCCCGTGGTGCCCCGGCCCATGAAGGCGCTGGACGGGCCCTTGACGATCTCGACCTGTTCGATCGCGAAGACTTCGCGGCTGGACACGCCGGGATCGCGCATGCCGTCGATATAGATGTCGTTGCGCGCTTCGAAGCCGCGGATGAAGATGCGGTCGCCAAAGGCATTGCCGCCTTCGCCGGTGCCTAGGGTCACGCCAGGCGTGGCGCGGGCGATGTCGCGGAAACTGGTCGCGCCGATATCCTCGATCACTTCCTTGGGAATGATCGTGATCGACTTGGGCGTGTCGCGCACTTCCTCGGTGAATTTGCCATTGGCGGAACGCTGGACTTTGTAGGGCGCTTTGGCGTCGGCATTGGGATTGACGTCGCCGGTGCGCTGGCCGTTGACGATGATCTCGGGCCGCCCGCTGACCTCGGCGCCGTCGTCGGCGGCAAAGGCGGTCAACGGGCAGAGCGCTGCACCCAGCATGCCGGCAAGAAGGGTTCCGGTGGCAGGAGCGGCGCGAAGTGTGGCAGGCTTGAATTTCATGATAATCCCCGATTGCGAATGACTCGCAAATGCGAAACACTCGCAACAAAGTCAACCGCAAATGCGAGTAACTCGCATTAATGGACAGCCAGCCTGCGGGCAGCAGCCTGTGCGTATCCCCATCATCACCCGGTGACGCGCCGGGCAGCTTCGGCTAACCTGCTGCTCACCCATGCTGACGACGCTCACCATCCGCAACATCGTCCTGATCGAGACGCTGGAACTGGCCTTCTCTGGCGGGCTGGGCGTGCTGACGGGCGAGACGGGCGCGGGCAAGTCGATCCTGCTCGATGCACTGGGGCTGGTGCTGGGCAATCGCGCCGAATCCGGGCTGGTCCGTGCGGGCGAGGAGCAGGCGAGCGTTGTCGCCACTTTCGAATTTGCGCAATTGCCTGAACCTGTCGCTGCGGCGCTGAGCGAAGCGGACGTGGCAATTGAGCCCGGGGAAATGCTGATCATCCGCCGCACGCTCAAACTGGATGGGGGCAGCAGGGCTTTCATCAACGATCAGCCGGTCGGGGTCGCCCTGCTGCGCGAGCTGGCCCCAGCGCTGGTCGAACTGCACGGCCAGCATGACGATCGCGGGCTGGTCAATCCGCGCGGTCATCGCGCGCTGCTCGATCGCTATGCCGGGGCTGATCGCGAAGGCGTGGCCGCAGCGTGGGACGACTGGCGCGCGGCGGAGGCCAGGCTGGCCGCTGCGCGCGCCGCGATTGCCCAGGCCAGCGCCGACCAGGACCTGCTGCTGGCCTATCTGGCCGAACTGACCGCGCTGGCACCGCAGGCGGGAGAGGAGCAGAGCCTCGCCGATGCCCGCGCCGACATGCAGAAGGGCGAGCGGCTGGCCGACGACCTCGAGGCGCTGCGCCATCTGTGGGACGGCTCGGATTCCCCGCTGGCGGCGATGCGCGGCGCGGCGCGGCGGCTGGACCGGATCGCGCCCGAACATCCCCTGCTGCGCGAGGCGCTGGAAGCGCTCGACCGGGCGGTAATCGAGGCGGGCGAGGCGGAAGACCGGCTGGCCGCCGCCGCCGAGGCGCTGGCGCATGACCCGGCCGAGCTCGACCGGATCGAGACCCGCCTGTTCGAACTGCGCGCGCTGGCCCGCAAGCACCAGTGCGATGCCGATGATTTGCCCAACCGGATGCAGGCGATGCGCGCCGCGCTGGATGCGATCGAAAGCGGCGAGGCGGAACTGGGCGCGCTGGAACGGGCCGAGCGCGATAGCCACCAGACCTATCGGGCAAAGGCCGAGGCGCTGCACGCCAACCGCGTGGCCGCCGCGATGCAGCTGGACGCGGCGGTGGCAAAGGAACTGGCCCCGCTGAAGCTGGATGCCGCCCGCTTCCGCACCAGCGTGACCGGACTGCCGGAGGAACGCTGGGGACCGGCCGGCATGGACGCGGTCGAATTCCTGATCGCCACCAACCCCGGCGCGGATTTCGCCCCGCTTACCAAGATCGCCAGCGGCGGCGAGCTTTCTCGCTTCATCCTCGCGCTCAAGGTCGCGCTGGCGGAACAGGGCGGGGCGGCGACCGTGATCTTCGACGAGATCGACCGAGGCGTCGGCGGCGCGGTGGCCAGCGCCATTGGCGAACGGCTGGCGCGGCTGGCGCAGGGCGGGCAATTGCTGGCGGTCACCCACAGCCCGCAGGTCGCCGCGCGCGGAGGGCTGCATTACATGATCGCCAAGAGCTCCGAAGGGGTGGTGACGCGCACTTCGGTGGTGCTGCTGGATGCGGCTGGAAGGCAGGAGGAAATCGCCCGGATGCTGTCCGGCGCGGAAGTGACTCCCGAAGCGCGGGCGCAGGCGGACCGGTTGCTGGAGGGGGTGTGATGGCTGGTGGCAGCACTCTCCAACTCCCTCCTCTCAAGAGGAAGAGGAGCAGGATCGCCAAAGCCCCCTCCTCTTCAGAGGAGGGGGTTGGGGGTGGTGTTTCCCCGCGCCAGCAACTGCTGAGCCGCGCCGCCGAAATGAGGAAAAACCCGACCGAGCCGGAACGTCGCTTGTGGATGGCGCTTCGCGACAGCCGGTTCCGGGGCTGGAAGTTCAGGCGTCAGGCGATCATTGCTCATCGGATCGCCGACTTCTTCTGCCCGGCCAAAGGGTTGATAATCGAATTGGACGGGGACACGCATGATCGCGCGGCGGATCTGGGGCAGGATGCCGATTTGGAGCATCGGACTGGCTTTAGGACCATGCGGTTTACTAATGCCGATGTGATGCAAAATCTCGACGGAGTGTTGGCTGCATTGAAGGAGGCGCTGGATCAGCGGCCGGATCGCTGGGGCCGAGGTGGCGGACACCACCCCCCGGCCCCCTCCTCTGAAGAGGAGGGGGAGTGATGGGCTCAGTAACGCTTTGGCGCCCTGTTGGTCCTGATGAACTTAAACTCATTGAGTTGGCCAAAATGGAAGCATTCCCACCGCGGCTACCGGAACAGCCGATCTTCTATCCGGTCACTACCCGGGAGTATGCGGTCAAGATCGCGCGCGATTGGAATGTTGCAGCAAGCGGTTGCGGGTTCGTAACACAATTCGATGTCTCTGAAGAGTTTTTGGCGCGATATTCTGTGCAGACGGCAGGAGGAAGGTCACATCAGGAATACTGGATACCGGCAGAAGATATGGATGCGTTCAACGGAGCAATTATCGGCAAGATCAGGGTGGTCGACACATTCGGAGAAGTCGAATGAATGAGAACCTCTCCGAAGCCGAAGCCGCCAATGAACTGATGCGTCTCGCGAAGGCGATCGCGCATCATGACCGGTTGTATCATGCCGAGGATGCGCCCGAGATTTCCGACCCCGAATATGACGCGCTGGTCCGCCGCAATGCGGAACTGGAGGCAGCCTTTCCGCATCTGGTGAGGGACGACAGCCCGAGCCGCAAGGTTGGCCATGCGGTGGCGGCCTCGCCGCTGGCAAAGGTTGCGCATGAAGTGCGGATGATGAGCCTCGACAATGCCTTTGCCGACGGGGAGGTGGCAGAGTTCGTGGCGCGGGTGCGGCGGTTCCTGGCCCTGCCTGATGATGTGCCGGTCGCGATGACGGCGGAGGACAAGATCGATGGCCTGTCCTGTTCGCTGCGCTACGAGGATGGCCGGCTGGTTCGTGCCGCCACGCGCGGCGATGGGCAGGTGGGCGAGGATGTGACCGCCAACGTCGCGCATATCGCCGATATTCCGCAAATGCTGCGCGGCAATGCCCCCGCCGTGTTCGAAATTCGTGGCGAAGTCTACATGGAAAAACAGGCCTTTGCCGCACTCAATGCGGCACAGGAAGCGGCGGGCGGGAAGCTGTTTGCCAACCCGCGCAATGCGGCCGCCGGATCGCTGCGGCAAAAGGATGCGAGCGTCACGGCACAGCGGCCCTTGCGCTTCCTTGCCCATGGCTGGGGCGCGGCCAGCGAGGTTCCGGGCGAGACGCAGCTTGCAATGATGCAGCAGATCGCGGCGTGGGGCGTGCCCGTTTCCGCGCTGTTCGAACGCTGCCATTCGCTGCAGGATTTGCTGCAGCATTACCGCAGCATTCAGGCCCGGCGACCGGGCCTGCCCTATGAGATCGACGGGGTGGTCTACAAGGTCGACCGGCTGGACTGGCAATCGCGGCTGGGCTTTGTCGCCAAGGCCCCGCGCTGGGCGCTGGCACACAAGTTCCCGGCCGAGCGGGCCGGAACGGTGCTGGAAAGCATCGATATCCAGGTCGGCCGCACCGGCAAGCTGACTCCGGTCGGGCGGCTCGCCCGGGTGCTGGTGGGCGGCGTGACAGTCACCAATGTCACGCTGCACAACCGCGACGAGATCGCCCGGCTGGGCGTGCGCCCCGGTGACCGGGTGGTGGTGCAGCGCGCCGGCGACGTGATCCCGCAGGTGGTGGAGAACCTCACCCGCGAGGTGGATCGCACGCCTTTCCCGTTCCCCGCGCACTGCCCCGAATGCGGCAGCGAGGCAGTGGCGGAAGAAGGCGAGGTCGATGTGCGCTGCACCGGGGGGCTGATCTGCCCGGCGCAGCGGGTGGAGCGGCTCAAGCATTTCGTCAGCCGCGCCGCGCTGGATATCGAGGGGCTGGGCGAAAAGACCATCGAACAGTTCTTCGCGCGTGGCTGGCTGGAAAGTCCGGCCGATATCTTCCGCCTGCGCCGTCGCCGCGCGGACATCCTGACGCTCGACGGGTGGCAGGACAAGTCTGTGGACAATCTGTTGGCAGCGATCGAGGCCAGGCGCGCGCCCGATGCCGCGCGGCTGCTGTTCGGGCTTGGCATCCGCCATGTCGGCGCGGTGACCGCGCGCGATCTGCTGAAGCGTTTCCATACTCTCCCGGCGCTGCGCGAACTGGCGCAGAAAGCCCAGGGCAGCGACGAGGAAGCGAGGGCGGAACTCCTCGCGATCGACGGCATCGGCCCCGCCGTGGTCGAGGCGCTGGGCGATTTCTTCCACGAACCGCACAATCTCGGGGTGTGGGAGGATATCCTCTCCGAAGCCACTCCGCCGCCCTATGTGGTGGAAACGCGCGACAGCCCGGTCTCCGGCAAGACCGTGGTGTTCACCGGCAAGCTCGAAACCATGAGCCGCGACGAGGCCAAGGCCCAGGCCGAGGCGCTGGGTGCCAAGGCGGCAGGATCGGTCAGCGCGAAGACCGATCTGGTGGTGGCCGGGCCGGGTGCGGGATCGAAGCTAAAGAAGGCGGCGGAACTGGGGATTGAAGTGATCGACGAGGCCGGGTGGGCGGAAATCGTCAGGTCCGCAAGCTGAAAGGCAAAATCGCGTAATAAGTTTTTATTGCATTTTAATGACAGCGGGCGCAGCCTCCTAAGCAGCAGAAAACAATGCTGTCACTGAGAGGAACCCGGGCCATGAAAACCACGCACCTGCGCCATCCGCATCGTGACGGTGACATGCATCCCCATCCCAATGATGGGGCACTGTTGCTTTATGTCTGCGCTGGCCTGCTGGCTGGGGCCGGTGTGCTGGCGATGGTGTTCGAAGCGATCCGCCCCACGCTGGTCTGAAGTCGGCCGGACGCTCAGTTCACCACCCCTTCGCCCGCCGCCGCAGCCACAGCACCGACCAGTCGCCCTTGTGCAGCCGCGCGGCCAGCCGCAGCCCTGCCTTGCGATAGGCGGCGCGCACGGCGGGTTCCTGCGTGACCAGCAGGCCCGACAGCAGCACATGCCCGCCGGGCACCACCGCACGGGCGAAGTCCGGGGCCAGTTCCACCAGTGGCCCCGCCAGGATATTGGCGATCAGCAGATCATAAGGTCCGCGCGCTTCGAGCAGCGGGTCGGCCATGCCATCGGCCACGGTCATCACCAGCTGGCCCGCACCTGCGCCCATCGGCACGCCATTGGCATCGGCATTGCCGATCACCACCCCGGCACAGACCGGGTCGATATCGCTCGCCGTCGCCAGCGCGCGCGGCCACAGCGCCAGCGCCGCGAAGGCCAGCAGGCCGGTGCCGGTGCCGATATCGGCGACATTGCGGGTAATCACCCCGCGCGCCTTCATCGTGTCGAGCATGGCAAGGCAACCGGCAGTGGTCTCGTGATGGCCGGTGCCGAAGGCCTGCGCGGCGGGAATCTCGAAATCGACCACCCCGGGGGCATGCAGCGGCGGGTAGTCGGGGGTGTGGACGTGAAAGCGCCCGGCCCGGATCGGTTCGATCCCTTGCTGGCTCAGCGTCACCCAGTCGGTCTCCGGGATCGCTTCGACTGTCAGCTTCGGCGCCTTGCCCTGAAACAGCGCCGCCACCGCCGCCTTGTCGGCCTTGCCGGGCTTGCGCGGCAGCCATGCTTCCAGCAGCCAGTCCTGCGGGCGTTCCTGTGGCCTGGCGGCAGCAACTTCGGTGCCGGACAGGACAATTTCCGGATCCCAGTCCAGCGCGTCCTCATGCGCGATGAGCGCGGCTTCCACTTGTGCCTTCGAGGCGAGGGCGCTGATCTTCCATGATTGGGTCATGCTCAGTCCTTTGGCGGGTGGTTTCCGACAGATCAAGGCGCGAGAAAGCCAACCCGCCGCTTGCCTCGCCCGATGATTTGATTAAGGGGATGCGCAAGAGCGTCCGGTCGTGGCGCAATAGGTATCGGGCCAAGGAAACGAGGCCAAGGCAACAGGAAAGCGCAATGGCAAACCGTCCGCTGTCACCACATCTGCAGATCTGGCGCTGGGGCCCGGCAATGTTCGTGTCGATCCTCCACCGCGTGACCGGCAACGGTCTGGCTGTGGTCGGGCTGGCCACCTTGCTGTGCTGGCTTGCTGCGCTCGCTGGCGGACCAGAAGCCTATGCGAAGTTTTCCGCGATGGCCGGTTCATGGTACGGGCTGGTGGTGCTGGTCGGGCTGAGCTGGGCTTTCTTCACCCATCTGATGTCGGGCCTGCGCCATTTCGTGCTGGATGTCGGCGCGGGTTACGAACTCACCATCAACAAGGTCTGGTCGGTGCTGGCACCGATCTTCGCCATCCTTCTCACCGCTGCCTTCTGGGCGGCGCTCAAGCTTTTCTGAGGGTTCAAGGCAATGGGTAACGGCACCTCGATTGGTCGCGTGCGCGGGCTGGGCTCTGCCCACAATGGCGCGCATCACTGGCTGCTCCAGCGGTTCACTGCGATCGGCAATCTGCTGCTGACCGTGTGGTTCGCGGTTTCGCTGCTGCTGCTGCCGGACCTCGGCTATGCCACGGTGGTCAAGTGGATTTCCGCGCCGCTGCCGGCCACGGCGATCGCGCTGCTGGTGATCAGCACCTTCTGGCATGCCAAGCTGGGCATGCAGGTGGTGATCGAGGATTACGTCCACGATCACGCCAACAAGTTCGCCTGCATCGTCGCGCTGAATTTCGCGGTGATCGCCGGGGCCGGGTTCGGCCTGTTATGCATTGTCCGCCTCGCGCTGGGAGGCGCTGCCTGATGTCCGCCGCTCCTGCCTACAAGATCATCGATCACACCTATGACACCGTGGTTGTCGGGGCCGGCGGTTCCGGCCTGCGCGCCACCATGGGTGCCGCCGAAGCCGGGCTGAAAACCGCCTGCATCACCAAGGTCTTCCCCACCCGCAGCCACACCGTGGCAGCGCAGGGCGGCATCGCCGCCAGCCTTGGCAACAACACACCCGATCACTGGACCTGGCACATGTACGACACCGTCAAGGGGTCGGACTGGCTGGGCGATCAGGACGCGATCGAATATATGGTGCGCGAAGCGCCGCAGGCGGTTTACGAACTGGAACATGCCGGCGTGCCGTTCAGCCGCAACGCCAATGGCACGATCTACCAGCGCCCGTTCGGTGGCCACATGCAGAACATGGGCGATGGCCCGCCGGTGCAGCGCACCTGCGCCGCGGCCGACCGCACCGGCCACGCCATGCTTCACGCGCTCTACCAGCAGAGCCTGAAGTACGCCGCCGACTTCTTCATCGAATATTTCGCGATCGACCTGATCATGAAGGACGGCAAATGCGTCGGCGTGATCGCGCTGTGCATGGATGATGGCTCGATCCACCGCTTCCGCAGCCATTCGGTGGTGCTGGCGACCGGCGGTTATGGTCGCAGCTATTTCACCGCAACCTCGGCCCATACCTGCACCGGCGACGGCGGCGGTATGGTGCTGCGCGCAGGGCTCCCGTTGCAGGACATGGAATTCGTCCAGTTCCACCCGACCGGCATCTATGGTGCGGGCGTGCTGATCACCGAAGGAGCGCGCGGCGAAGGCGGCTATCTCACCAACTCCGAAGGGGAGCGTTTCATGGAACGCTATGCCCCCTCCGCCAAGGACCTTGCCAGCCGCGATGTGGTGTCGCGTTCGATGGCGATGGAAATCCGCGAAGGGCGCGGCGTTGGCCCGCACAAGGACCATATCTACCTCCACCTCGATCACATCGATCCGGCGGTGCTGGCCGAACGCCTGCCGGGCATCACCGAAAGCGGCAAGATCTTCGCCGGTGTCGATCTGACCCGCCAGCCGCTGCCGGTGGTGCCGACCGTCCATTACAACATGGGCGGCATCCCCACCAATTATCACGGCGAAGTGATGACGATCGGGGCCGACGGCAATCCCGAAACGATCGTGCCCGGCCTGTTCGCGGTGGGCGAGGCGGCCTGCGTTTCGGTCCATGGCGCCAACCGGCTCGGCTCCAACTCGCTGATCGACCTCGTGGTGTTCGGCCGCGCCACCGGCCATCGCCTGAAGGAACTGATCAGGCCCGGCACCGCGCATGATGGCCTGCCCAAGGACAGCGCCGACCTCGCGCTCGGCCGGCTCGACCATTTCCGCCACGCCAGGGGCGGCTCGCCCACCTCGGAAGTGCGGCTGGAAATGCAGCGCACCATGTCGGGCCACGCCGCCGTCTTCCGCACCGACGAACTGATGGCCGAAGGCAAGGTCAAGCTCGCCGCCACTTACCAGCGGATGGAAGATATCCATGTCTCCGACCGCTCGCTGATCTGGAACTCGGACCTGGTGGAAACGCTGGAACTGGACAACCTCATCAGCCAGGCCAGCGTGACGATGCATTCCGCCCACAACCGCAAGGAAAGCCGTGGCGCCCACGCCCACGAGGATTTCCCCGACCGCAACGACGGCGAATGGATGAAGCACACGGCCACCTGGTTCGACGGCTGGGGCGGCAAGGGCGGGGAAGTGAAGATCGACTACCGCCCGGTGCACGAATTCACGCTGACCGACGATGTGGATTACATCAAGCCGAAGAAGCGGGTTTATTGACGCGTTCCAAACCACTTGATAAGAACGCAGCATGAACGCGATTGCTTTCGACACGTTGAAGTTCTCAAAGCGGCTTCAAGCTGCAGGATTCACGTTGGAACAGGCTGAAGCGCAGGCTGAGGCATTTTCGGAGGCCGTTAGTGAAGCCTTGGCCACGCGCAGCGATCTCGATCACGCTGTTTCGCTGATCCAAAAAGACATATCCGAAGGCACTTCAGTCCTGCGTTCTGAAATTCGCGACGCCAATCTTGCCATGCTCAAATGGATTGTGCCCATGCTGATCGGGCAAACGGCGGTGGTGGCTGCACTTGTGAAGCTGCTTTGAAGCACACCGCCACCTGGTTCGACGGCTGGGGCGGCCCAGGTTCAGGCAGGTGCTGTGGGGAAGTCCGGATCGCCTCCGCCCGGGCCACGAATTAACGCTGACCGACGATGTGGAGTACATCAAGCCGAAGAAGCGGGTGTATTGATGGCAGTTAACAATCGAGCACGCAATGGTAAAATCGGCGAGCTACTAGTTGAACTTGAACTCGTGAAAAAGGGCTGGCATGTCCAGAGGCTGGATGGTGCTAGCATGGCGCCAAATGGTGACCTTATTGTTGTTAATCAAAGTAATATTTTGATAATTCAGGTAAAAACAAGCTTTAGTTGCCGAAGTGTATATTTGGCAGGCCACAGGGAGGGTGTAAATAATAATTCCTATTATAATTGTGCCTATGGCCCCGTAAAAGCGCATTTCATTATTGCGGTCTCCGGAAAACCAGAAAATCCGTACTTTTATATCCTTCCGATAGTTGATGCAGAGCGTCTGTGTGTAGAAAATCATTGTGAGTGGATTGCGGGCCGCAGGAGAGACGGTGGGGAGCGTTCCCAAAGCCATCAAATCAAAGTCGCCCCTGAGAAGCTTGAGGATTACAAGGACAAATGGAATCTTCTTGAAGCAACCAGAAATTAATTACTAATTGATTTCGGAATCACTTATTTCGACGACGGCATACGGAATTAATCCCGCATCCGCTCCGAAATATCCTGCGATTGATGCAACACCCGCAGAACAACCACCTTGTCATCCCCATCGCGCCTGAATTTCGGGCGCCTGATTCCGGTGACAGTGCACTTAATCTCTCGTCACCCTGAACTTGTATCAGGGTCCATGGCGCCGTTCGCGCTGGTCTGGCGGTAGGGCGCCAACTTCCACTTTGCGATTCTGCTGCTTACCCTGCGCCCAAGGCGCGATGGATGCTGAAACGAGTTCAGCATGAGGAAGTTGGGGGGCGGGATTGACGTTTCCGATCACCCATCATCCTCTTGCGTCTCATCCCTCAGATGCAGCCCTGGATCGCGCTGGACGTGGATGATCCTGAGGATTTCCACCCGGTCAGGCGAGACCAGAAAGTAGATGTGGTGCATGGCGCTGCGTCTGCGGCGCAGGCCGGGATGGACATCGCTGTAGAGCGGATAGCGCAGCGCGCTGATGCGAAGCGCCTTGATGTCCGCAACCAGTCCGGCGACGTAACGCCTGGCCTGCGCTCCACCCCACCTGTCTCGGGTGTATGCTTCGGCATTGTCCAGATCGGCCAGCGCTTCAGGTCGATAGATCAGGCGACGCTTCATTCCGAGCCGAATTTCTCTTCGAACCATGCGTCGATATCGAATTCCACGGCAGGCCCGCTGTCCAGACCCTTCTGGATTTCACGGCGCAGCGCCACGATCCGGGTATCCTCCGCCATGTAGTGCCGCATCGCCTCCCTCACGACCTCGCTGGTCGAGCCGAATTCGCCCGATTCCACCTTGCGGCGGGCGAATTCGATGAAGGGTGCCCCAAGGGCAATGGAGGTGTTCTTGCTCGTCATGAACGCAAATTACCAAATTCTGGTAATCGGGTCAAATCAACGCGGGAACCCCGCTGGCCTTTCCGTCGCCAGTCTGTATTCTGGCGGCAATAACAGGAGAGGAATGGCCATGAAGATCGGGATTGTGCATCCGGGGCTGGAACTGGGCAGCACCAAGCAGGCACTGGCGGGGATCGGGCGGGCGGCCGAGGAGCTTGGCTACGATCATTTCGCGATGTTCGATCATGTGCTGGGCGCGACGCATGAAGGGCGCGATCCGCCGCTGACCGGCTATGCCTTCGAGACCGATCCGTTCAACGATCCCTTCGTCGCCTTCGGCTATCTCGCCGCGATCACGCAACGGATCGAACTGGTGACCGGCATCCTGATCCTGCCGCAACGGCAGACCGCGCTGGTCGCCAAGCAGGCGGTGGATGTCGATCTGCTGTCGGAAGGAAGGCTGCGGCTGGGCGTGGGGCTGGGCTGGAACTATGTCGAGTATGACGCGCTGGGTCAGGATTTCCACACGCGCGGACGGCGCATGGCCGAACAGATCGGGCTGCTGCGCCGGTTGTGGACCGAGCCGCTGATCAGCTTCGAAGGCGAGTTCGACCGGATCGACCGGGCCGGCATCCTGCCGCTGCCGGGCCGACATATCCCGATCTATACCGGCGGCGTCAGCGAGCCGGCATTTGAACGGGCGGCAAGGCTGGCCGATGGCTTCATGTTCTTCGGCCCGGTGGATTTCTGTCTGGACAGCATGGCCAGCGTCAAGCGCCACCTTGCGCGGTTCGGCCGGGCGGAGGCGGATTTCGGCTTCCATTACATGATCCAGGACAACCAGGAATCAATCCGGCAGAACCG
This sequence comes from Erythrobacteraceae bacterium, assembly GCA_947479055.1. Taxonomy (GTDB): domain Bacteria; phylum Pseudomonadota; class Alphaproteobacteria; order Sphingomonadales; family Sphingomonadaceae; genus CANJYE01. The sequence continues at coordinate 59,493 of CANJYE010000013.1, read as the reverse complement.
CGAATACCTCGCCCGCTGGCGCGACGCGGGCGGCAACCACGCCACCGTCAACAGCATGGCGCGCAAGATGACAACGATCGAACAGCACGTGGAATTCTTCGCCGAGGTCAAGGCCGGGCTGTGAGGTTCCTCACCGCCAGCGCAGCATCTCGCGATTGAGCTGGTCGACCGAGGTCACCCCCATCAGTTTCATGCCGCGTTCGATCTCGTCCTTGAGCAGGCCGATCGCGCGTTCAACTCCGGCCTGCCCGGCTGCGGCCAGCGCATAGAGGTACAGCCGCCCGCCCGAGGCTGCCGTTGCGCCCACGGCGAGGCTTTTCAGCGCGTGGGTGCCGCGCCGCACGCCGCCGTCGCAGATGATCTCGATCATGCCGCCGACCGCATCGACGATTTCGGCCAGCTGGTCGAACGGTGCACGGCTGCCGTCCAGCTGGCGGCCGCCGTGGTTGGAAATCATGATCCCGTCACAGCCGATCTCCACCGCGCGGCGGGCGTCGGCCACGCTCATCACGCCCTTGAGCACGAATTTGCCGCCCCACTCCTGGCGGATCTGGTCAGCCGTCTGCCATGTCATCGACTGGTCGAGCATGGTATTGAAATAGCCCGCAATCGACACTGCCTCGCCGGTGCCCTGGCTGACATGGGTGTCGAGATTGGGGAGGGCGAATTTCTCGCGGAACACGTAATCCAGCGCCCAGCGCGGCTTCAGGGCATAGGAGAGGGCGGAAGACACGGTGAAGCGCGGCGGGCTGGTGAAGCCGCTGCGGGCGCAGCGTTCGCGCTTGCCGGCAACGATGGTGTCGACAGTGAGGGCGATGGCGTCGAATTTCGCCGCCTGGCAACGTTCGATCATGGAGCGGTTGAGGCCCTTGTCCTTGTGGACATAGAGCTGGAACATCTTGGGGGTGGAAATCATCGCCCCCACTTCCTCGATGCTGACCGTGGCGAGGCTGGAAATGCCGCACCACAGTCCGAACTTTTCCGCCGCGCGGGCCACGGCGCGCTCCCCCTGCCAGTGGAACACGCGCTGCAGGGCGGTGGGCGAGAGGATCAGCGGCAGTGCGCTCTTGCGGCCAAGGATGGTGCAGGAGGTGTCGATCTTCTCGACCCCGGCCAGCACATTGGGGACAAGGTCCGCGCTGCCATAAGCGGCGGTGTTGCGCGCCTTGGTCGCCTCGTCGTCGGCCGCGCCGTCGATATAGTCGAACACCGGCCATGGCAGGCGCTGCTTCGCGAGGACGCGGAAATCGTCGATGTTGTGGCAGTCGGTGAGGCGCATCAGTCGGGGCTAGCAGGCTCTGGCGCTGGCGAAAAGACGGGATCGGCAATCGGGGCTGCCGGTTCTGTCGACAAGGGTTCCGCCGGGGGATCGGCAACCGGCTCCGGCGCGGGATTGTTCACGCCCTGCGCAATGTCCGCAATCACCGCGCGGGTCATCGCATCGGCGGGGCGGGCAGGGTAGGGGCAGCCGCGCTCCTCGCCGATGCCTTTGAGATAGGCGCGGCGCATAGCACCGGTGATGATGGCGTCGGCCATTCTGCGCCTGGCTCCACTGGCGCCCGAGGCCTCGCGGATCAGGGGCCGCAACGGGATCAACAGGCCCAGCGCCGACTGGGCGAGGCGGCCATCGTCGGCCTTGCGGACCTTGACCCCGGCGATGTCGGAATCATCGCCCAAGACCGCGTCAAGTTCGCCGACGGCGGTGGCGATCGCATCGCAATCGTCCAGCCCGTCGCGGGCATAGGGGGCCAGGGCGGCGCGTTGCAAGACTTCGGGAATGGCCTTGTCACGCAGGTTGAGATCGTCGATCGGGGTGGCAGCGACATCGCCCGCGCTGACATGGTCGTCGGTCACGGGCCTGGGCGGCTTCTTGTCGCGCGCCAAGGCTGGTGCCGCGATCAGCAGCGCCAGCGCGGCAGCGCAACTAAGCGCGCGGATTGGCAAAAGTATCACACTGGTCCACATCGCCGGTCTCCAGCCCCTTGCGCAGCCATGTCATCCGTTGTTCGCTGGTGCCATGGGTGAACGCCGCCTCGACCGGTCGCTGCCCGGCATTCTTCATCAGCGTATCGTCGCCGATGGCATGGGCGGCGGTCATGCCTTCCTCGATGTCGCCGGGCTCGATCCGGTCGCGATTGCGCGCAGCCCAGACCCCGGCATAGCAATCGGCCTGCAGTTCCAGCCGCACTGAGATTGGGTTGGCCGCATCGGGATTGCGCGATTGCGCGGCGCGGACCTTGTCGGACACGCCGGTCAGCGTCTGGATGTGGTGGCCATATTCATGCGCCATCACATACATCCGCGCGAAATCACCGCCCGCGCCAAGCTTCTGCTCCATCTCGCGGTAGAAATCGGTGTCGATATAGATGCCGTTGTCGGTCGGGCAGTAGAACGGCCCCATCGCGCTTTGCGCCGCGCCGCAGCCGGAACTGCCGTTCTGTGCGTAGAAATTGAGGATCGGCTGCTCGAACCGCGCGCCGGCGGCAGAAAAGATCGGCTGCCAGGTGGCGTTGAGCGAGGCGAGGGCGTTGCACGCCTCCTTGCTCAGCGCATCGACATTGCAGCTTTCCGCCACCGTGGCGCCACCTTGTTGTTCAGCTGCCGGGCCGGATTGCTCTACCTGCTGGAGGTTGCCGATCATCTGCATCGGGTCCACCCCGAACACGAAATAACCGATCAGCGCGATCACGATGGTGCCGATACCCAGTTTGCCGCCGCCAATCGGCAATCGGCCGCCGCCGCCACGCTGGTCGCGGACGCGCAGGTCGTCCGGATCGAAATCGTTCAGTCGCACTATGACCTCTCTTTATGCTGCATTGCAGTATAAGCCGTGCTGTGAGATGACTGCCCCCGAGGCGCCCATTATGGAGCGCCATTTGCCACGTTTGCGGAGTTGAGCATGTTTCTCAAGGAAAAACGCGCCCTGGTGACCGGATCGACTTCCGGCATCGGCCTTGCCATCGCCCGGTCGCTGGCGGGCGAGGGGGCACAGCTGGTGGTCAACGGCTTCGGTGAACCCGATGCAATTGCCCGGATTGTGGAGGAATTGTCCGACGCCAGCGGGATGGCGGCCAGCTTCGTCGGCGCAGACCTGAGCAAGCGGGCGGGCGTGGAACAGATGATGGCGGCGGCGGGCGAGGTCGATATCCTCGTCAACAACGCCGGTATGCAGCATGTCGCCCCGATCGAGGAATTCCCGGTCGACAAGTGGGACATGGTGATCGCGCTCAATCTCACCGCGGTGTTCGACGCGGTGCGGCTGGCCGTGCCGCATATGAAGCGGCGCAACTGGGGGCGGATCATCACCACCGGTTCGGCCCATTCGCTCACCGCCTCGCCGTTCAAGGCAGCCTATGTCTCGGCCAAGCACGGGCTGGCCGGCCTGACCAAGACGCTGGCGCTGGAACTGGCGGAAACCCACATCACCGCCAACATGATCAGCCCGGGCTATGTCTGGACCCCGCTTGTGGAAAACCAGATCCCCGACACCATGGCCGCGCGCGGGATGACGCGCGAGCAGGTGATCAACGATGTGATGCTGGAGCGCCAGCCCTCCAAGCGCTTCGTCCAGCCCCAAGACGTGGCCGAACTGGCGCTGTTCCTCTGCCGCGAGGCGGCGGGCAACATCACCGGGGCCAACTACAACATCGATGGCGGCTGGGTGGCGCAGTGATGGCTCTTTTGAGGCCGTCGTTGGCGGGTTTGCAGGGAAATTTCTCCACCCCCTAGCACCTGTCACAATGTGCGGTTACATGGGCCGCCACGAATCTTCCCGGCCTTTGGCCCGTGCTCAATAATGGTGGCGCCCATGGACATCCCGACCGGCCTGACTTTCGACGACGTGCTGTTGCGTCCGGGCGAAAGCGATATCGTCCCGTCGATGGCCAACACCGCCACGCGGCTGACCAAGGCAATCGGCCTCAACATCCCGATCATCTCTTCGGCAATGGACACCGTGACCGAAGCCGACATGGCGATTGTCATGGCCCAGCTGGGCGGGATCGGCGTGCTTCACCGCAATCTGACCGTGCCGGAACAATGCGCAGCAGTGCGCAGCGTCAAGCGATTCGAGAGCGGGATGGTGGTCAATCCGATCACGATTTCGCCCGACGCCACGCTGGGAGAAGCGCAGGCGCTGATGCAGCTCAATCGGATAAGTGGCATTCCGGTGGTCGAGCATGGCGGCAAGCTGGTCGGCATCCTCACCAACCGCGACGTGCGCTTCGCCGACAATGCAGCCCAGCCGGTGCGAGAACTGATGACCCGCGACAATCTTGCCACGGTCAGCCCCGGCGTCGGTCAGGAGGACGCCCGTCGACTGCTTCACCAGCGCCGGATCGAAAAGCTGCTGGTGGTGGACGAGGATTATAAATGCATCGGCCTGATCACGGTCAAGGATATCGAAAAGGCGGTGACCTATCCCAACGCCACCAAGGACGCTGCCGGGCGGCTGCGGGTGGCGGCGGCAACCACGGTCGGTGACAAGGGCTTCGAACGGACCGAGGCGCTGGTCGATGCCGAATGCGATGTCATCATCATCGATACCGCCCATGGCCATAACAAGGATGTTGCCCGCGCGGTCGAGCGAGTGAAGAAGCTGTCCAATTCGGTGCAGGTGGTGGCCGGCAACATCGCCACCGCTGAAGCCGCCCGCGCGCTGATCGATGCAGGGGCCGATGCGGTCAAGGTCGGGATCGGGCCGGGCTCGATCTGTACCACCCGGATTGTGGCCGGGGTAGGCGTGCCGCAGCTGACCGCGATCATGGAATGCGCCGAGGAAGCGGCCAAATCCGACGTCCCGGTGATTGCCGACGGCGGGCTCAGGACGTCGGGCGATGCCGCCAAAGCGCTGGCCGCCGGGGCGAGCTGCGTGATGATCGGCTCGCTGCTGGCGGGCACGGAAGAAGCGCCGGGCGAGACGTTCCTCTATCAGGGCAGGGCCTACAAATCCTATCGCGGGATGGGCTCGGTCGGGGCGATGGCGCGCGGCAGTGCCGATCGCTATTTCCAGCAGGACATCAAGGACCAGATGAAGCTGGTGCCCGAAGGGATCGAAGGGCAGGTGCCGTTCAAGGGCCCGGCGCGCGATGTGATCCACCAGCTGGTCGGCGGGATCAAGGCGGCAATGGGCTATACCGGCGCGGCCACGATCGAGGAGTTGCGCACCCGCGCGAAATTCATCCGCATCACCAATGCGGGCCTCAGCGAAAGCCACGTCCACGATGTGTCGATCACCCGCGAGGCGCCGAATTATCCGACGCGCTGAATCATGACCCCCGCCGCCCGCGTGCAGGCGGCGATCGAGCTGCTTGACCAGATCATCGCGGCCGTGCGCAGCAATGGCCCGGCGGCAGACCGGTTGCTGGCCGAAGGCTTCCGCAACCGCCGCTATGCCGGCAGCAAGGACCGGCGGGCGATCCGCGAACTGGTCTATCGCGCCATCCGCGCCTGCGGTCCTGTGCCCGAGAGCGGACGCGCGGCGATGCTGCGGCTGGCGGCCGAGGACAAGGCTGTCGCCGCTCTGTTTGATGGTTCTCCCCATGGTCCGGACCCAATTATCGCGGACGAGGTCCCCGCAGCAGGCGGGATCGCGCCTGAATGGCTGACCGCTGCGCTGGCGCAATCCGGGGTGGTGGAAAGCGAGGCCGAAGCGCTGCTGGCCCGCGCAGCGCTCGACATTCGCATCAACACCCTGAAGCCCGGCCCGCTCGACCTGCCCGAACCGGGTGAGCGAACCGCTGCGCCGCATGGGCTGCGCTTCCCGTCGGGAACGCTGGTCGAACAATGGCCAGCCTATCTTGAAGGGCGGATCGAGGTACAGGACATCGGCTCGCAGCTGGCCTGCATGGCGGTTGGCGCGCAGCCGGGTGAGGCGATCATCGACCTCTGCGCCGGGGCCGGGGGCAAGACGCTGGCGCTGGCCGCGGCGATGGCGGGCGAAGGCGCGCTGCTGGCCTGTGATACCGACCGCGCCCGCCTGTCCCGCCTTGCGCCGAGGGCTGAACGGGCCGGGGCAACGAATATCGTGACCCGCCTGCTCAATCCCGGCCGCGAACTGGAAGCGCTGGCCGACTGGCTGGGCCGGGCCGATGCGGTGCTGGTCGATGCGCCCTGTTCCGGCACCGGCACCTGGCGGCGCAATCCCGAAGCGCGCTGGCGGCTGAGCCCGGCCCAGCTTGCCCGCTATGCTACCACCCAGTCGCGTCTGCTCGATATTGCCGCCGCGCTGGTCAGGCCGGGCGGGCGGCTGGTCTACGTCACTTGCTCGCTGCTCGATGCCGAAGGGGCCGACCGGATCGCGGCGTTCCTGGCCGCCCGTCCCGGCTGGCGGACGGAAATCCCGGAATTGCCGCTTGGCAGGGCGCGCGGGCAGGGCTTGCGGCTGTCCCCATCCCATGACGGTACGGACGGATTTTTCATCGCGCGTTCAATTCATGCGTGATAGGATTTTTAATCATGGCAGAGCATTCCCCCAATAGCCCGCCTGCCCTGAAGGAGCTTGCCATGCGTTATGCCCCCGTCGGTCTTGCCCTCTCGCTGCTTCTGGCGGTGAGCGCGAGCATGGGGCAGGGTGCCACGCCCGATCCCGATCCGCGCGCGGCGGCGCTGATCGCAACCGGCCGCACCGCGCTGGCGGCGGGCCAATCGCAGGCGGCAATCGATTCCTTCGAATCCGCGCTGGTGGCCGATCCGGCCTATACCCCGGCCTATCTCGACCTCGCTGCCGCCACCCGCGCGGCCGGCCTGCAGGGCAAGGCGATCCGCTATTACCGCCAGGTGCTGGAACGCGAGCCCGACAATCTTGCCGCGATTGCGGGCGAAGGCGAAGCGATGCTGGAAAAGGGCGCAATCGACAAGGCGCGCCGCAACCTTGCCCGGCTGCAAAGCCTGTGCGGCGCAAGCTGCCCGGAAACGCTGGCGCTGACCGAACGGATCAGGAAAGGGCCTGCGCTGCCCGCCCTGGCCGCCGATGAAGTGACTCCGCAGGCGGTAGTGACGCAGAACTGAAGCGCGGCATTCCGCCGGTATGGTGGTCCGGGGCCAGCGCTTACTTTCCGGGCCGGTAATCCGGAATCGGCTCCAGAATTCCGAAGTGCTCTTCCAGCGGGTCATGGCCGAGCGGTGGCCAGGCGATTGCCTCGTCCGGCACGTCGGTATCCGGCAACCGGTCCAGCAGGTTGCGGATCAGGGTGAGCCGCCCGCGCCTCTGGTCGTTGAAATCCACCACCGTCCAGGGTGCCCAGATGGTATGGCTGGCCGCGAACATCGCTTCGCGCGCCGCGCCATATTCGGCATATTTTCTGCGGGCGGCAGCATCGATCGGTGACAGCTTCCAGCGTTTGAGCGGGTCGGTCATCCGCTCCGCGAAGCGTTCTTCCTGTTCGGCCTGGTCGCAGCTCAGCCAATATTTGAACAGGCGGATGCCGTCATCCACCAGCAGCTTTTCAAAGATCGGCACGGCCTTGAGGAAGGCATCGACTTCTTCCGCGCTGGCAAACCCCATCACCCGTTCCACCCCGGCGCGGTTGTACCAGCTGCGATCGAACAGCACGATTTCGCCAGCCGCGGGCAGATGGCGGACATAGCGCTGGAAATACCATTGCCCGCGTTCCGTCTCGCTTGGCTTCGACAGCGCGATGGTGCGGCACTGGCGGGGGTTGATCCGTTCCGCCAGGGCCTGGATCGCGCCGCCCTTGCCGGCGGTGTCGCGGCCCTCGAACAGCACCAGGATGCGCTCGCCCCGTGCCTTGGTCCAGCGGGCCATGGCCACCAGTTCGAGCTCGAGCGGCTCCAGCTGCTCTTCATAGCTATCGCGCTTCATGGCCGATCCTCTCGTATGCAGGGCTGACGGATTGCCCCTTCTGCATAGCGCAGGAATGGGCCGCAGCCTTTACGATTTCGTACCGGCCTGCCGGACCTTCCGCTCAGATCAGCGGCAGGAATTCTTCCAGCACCGCGCGGTAGATATCGACCTTGAACGGGATGATCAGCTCCGGCAATTGCCGGGGATCGACCCAGCGCCATTCGCAGAATTCGGGCGGGTCATGCGCGTCGAGCGCGATGTCGGCATCTTCGCCTTCGAACCGCAGCAGGAACCAGACCTGCCGCTGGCCGAGATAGCGCCCGCCCCACAGCGTGCCGACCAGTTCGGGTGGGAGATCGTAGAACAGCTCTGTCCGGCTCTGCGCCAGGATCGTCACCTTGTCGGGCGACAGGCCGGTTTCCTCGGCCAGTTCGCGCAACGCGGCGGCGACCACATCCTCGCCATCGTCGATCCCGCCCTGCGGCATCTGCCACCAGCCGCTGTCCCTGGTGTCGATCCGCTTGCCGACAAAGGCCTGGCCCTGGTGGTTGACGATCATCAGCCCGGCGCAGGGGCGATATTGCGCAACATCGATCTTGCTCATGGGACTTGCGCATAAGTGGCCTGGGAATTGATTTCCACACCGCATTTGGCATCCCGCAGAAAATCTATATTGCGGTCCTGCCGGGCCGGGCATAGGGCCGGGGAGCAGGAAAGCGCGTCCAGGCGCGCGCAGGAACGAGAACAAGGAACATCTTGATGGCTACTCTCGCGGCCGAGGCCGAGACCCAGCAGAATACCCCCGACGCAGTGGTTGTCCGCTTTGCGGGCGACAGCGGCGACGGCATGCAGCTCACCGGCGGGCAATTTACCCTGTCGACCGCGCTGGCCGGCAATGATCTTGCCACCTTCCCCGATTTCCCCGCCGAAATCCGCGCGCCGCAGGGCACGCTGTTCGGGGTCTCGGCGTTCCAGATCAATTTCGGCTCGACCGCGATTGAAACCGCGGGCGATGCGCCCGACGTGCTGGTCGCGATGAACCCGGCGGCGCTGAAAACCAATGTCGGCGCGCTCAAGCCCGGCGGCCTGATCATTGCCGACAGTGGCGAATTCAACAAGCGCAACCTCGAAAAGGCCAAGTACGAGAACAATCCGCTCGAAGACGGCAGCCTCGCCCGGTGGGACCTGCTGGCTTTCGACATCAGCGCGCTGACGATGGAATCGGTCAAGCGTTTCGGCCTTGGCAACAAGGAAGCGCTGCGCTGCAAGAACATGTGGACGCTGGGCCTGGCGCTGTGGATGTTCGACCGCCCGCGCGAGCCGATCTACGACTGGCTCAAGGGCAAGTTCCGCAAGGCGCCCGAACTGGCCGAAGCCAACATCGCCGCGCTCGACGCCGGCCACGCCTATGGCGAAACGGCGGAACTTTCCGGCCCGCTCAAGCAATATCACGTCGGTCCGGTGAAAAGCGATCCGGGCCTCTACCGGACCGTGACCGGCGCCGATGCGATCAGCCTCGGCCTTGTCGCGGGCGCGCAGCTGGCCAATCTGCCGATGTTCTTCGGCGGCTATCCGATCACGCCGGCCAGCGCGATCCTGCACAATCTGGTCAAGATGAAGGAATTCGGCGTCACCACCTTCCAGGCGGAAGATGAAATCGCCGCGATCTGCTCGGCGATCGGCGCGTCCTATGCCGGGCAGCTGGGCGTCACCTCCTCTTCAGGCCCGGGCATCGCTCTCAAGGGCGAGGCGATGGGCCTTGCCATCATGACCGAACTGCCGCTGGTGATCGTCAATTCGCAGCGCGGCGGCCCGTCCACCGGCCTGCCGACCAAGACCGAGCAGTCCGACCTCTACCAGGCGGTCTATGGCCGCAACGGCGATGCGCCGATGCCGGTGATCGCCGCCCGCAGCCCGGCCGATGCCTTCGACGTCGCGATCGAGGCCTGCCGCATCGCGGTGCAGTACATGACCCCGGTGATCCTGCTGACCGACGGCTATATCGCCAATGCGGCCGAGCCTTGGCAGGTGCCCAACCCGGACGATTTCACCCCGTTCCCGGTCACGTTCCTGACCGAGAAGAATGCCGGTGACACCCTGCTGCCCTACAAACGCGACGCCAAGGGCGCGCGTCCGTGGATCAAGCCCGGCACGCCCGGCCTGATGCACCGTATCGGCGGCATCGAAAAGCAGGTCGATACCGGCCATCTCGATTATTCGCCGGCCAACCATCAGGCGATGACCGATGCGCGCAAGGCCAAGATCGACGGGATCGCCAATTCGATCCTCGACCAGGAAGTCTGTCTTGGCAACACCGGCGGCAAGCTGGCGGTGGTCGGCTGGGGCTCCACCTATGGCCCGATCCACCAGGCCGTGCGCGCCGCGCGCAAGAAGGGCGTGGACGTCAGCCACATCCATGTCCGCCACATCTGGCCGATGCCCAAGAATCTGGGCGATCTGCTGCGCGGGTTCGACAAGGTGCTCGTGCCCGAGATGAACACCGGCCAGTTCAAGACCGTGCTGCGCGACCAGTTCCTGATTGATGCAAAGCCCCTGACCAAGACCAGCGGCCAGCCTTTCACCATCGCCGAGCTTGAAGCGGCGATTGAAGCGATGGCGGAGTAACACCCATGAATGAGATGACTTCGATCACCACCACCCTGAAGGACTGGGAAACGGACCAGGAGGTCCGCTGGTGCCCCGGTTGCGGCGATTACGCGATCCTCAAGGCGGTGCAGCGCACCCTGCCGGAACTGGGCGCGGACCCGGCCAACACCGTGTTCGTTTCGGGCATCGGCTGCTCCAGCCGCTTTCCCTATTATGTCGAAAGCTACGGCTTCCACACCATCCATGGCCGTGCCCCGGCCTTTGCCACCGGCATCAAGCTGGCCAACCCGGAACTCGATATCTGGCTGGTCACCGGCGATGGCGATGGCATGTCGATCGGTGGCAACCACACCATGCACATGCTGCGCCGCAATCTGAATTGCCAGATCATGCTGTTCAACAACGAGATCTACGGCCTGACCAAGGGCCAGTATTCGCCCACCAGTCGGCTCGGCACCAATTCGCCGACCACGCCGATGGGCTCGGTCGACCGGCCGATGAGCCCCTGCGCTTTCGCGCTGGGCGCGGGCGCCCGGTTCGTCGCGCGCGGCTTTGACGTGTCGAAGGAACTGTCCGGCGTGCTCAAGGCGGCCCATGCCCACAAGGGCGCGGCTTTCGTGGAAATCTTCCAGAACTGCATCGTCTACAACAAGGACGTGTTCAACGAATTCGCAGCCCCCAAGGGTGCCGAGGATCGCCAGCTCTGGCTCAGGGAGGGCGAACCGATGCTGTTCGCCAAAGGCACGCAGGGCATCGCCCTCGATGTCGAGAAGCTGACGCTGAAAGTGGTCGATGTTGTCGATGGCAACTGGCAGGCTGCCGGGGTAATCGTCCACAATGTCACCAACAAGGCGATCGCCCACATGCTGGTCGACATGCCCTTCGGTGCCTTCCCGATGGCGCTGGGCGTGATCTACGACGATCCGCGCCCGAGCTTCGAGGAAGTGGTGCTGGGCCAGGACGCCAAGGCGCGCGAAGGCAAGGTCGCCAACCTCGCCAAGCTGCTGGCGCAGGGACAGACCTGGACGGTGGAATGACGCGGATGGCAGCTGGTGCATGGGCGCTGGCTGCCATTGCTGCCACTCCCGTGCAGGCAAGCGAGCTGGCTCTCCCGGTCGGGATCGCCCGGCCATCGGAAGGCTGGGGCGATGTCTATCTGGCGGAAATCGTTCTTCCCCGTGGCTATCCGCATCCGACGGAATATTATTGCCCACCCTTGGACGCAGATACTGGACAAGCCTCGGAAGCGGACAGCATCTGCATAGGCGGCAGCATCATCTACCGCGATGGCCGGGTCAGGAAATTGCTGGCACAAGATGCGAAGCAGCCGCTGGCAGTGGGAAATATCCGGGTAAAGGACATCGGCGGCCATGCTGTCAGATGGGTTGGCGGTGGTCGATTTGTCGCGCTGCTTGAACGCACCGGGAGCGGCTATTTCTGGGTTCCCTACAAGGTGGAATTGAAGCGGGGGCGTGCCTGCCTGAGCAAGGCGTTCATCAGGAACTTTGCCATTCGCTTCGCTCGCCCGCCCGTGAGCGAGGATGAGCAGACTGAATGCCACGGCTTCGAATAGTCGGCATCAATGGATAATTTCACCCACAGCCTTACCGGCTGGGCCATTGGCCAGACCGGGCTCAAACGAAAGTCGCGCAAGGGCCTCGCCGCGCTGGTACTCGGCGCGAACATGCCCGATCTGGACGTGTTCTTCGGCCATAGCTGCTGGCCCCCGCTGTCCACCCATCGCGGGGTGACGCACAGCCTGGTCGGTGGGGTGGTGGTGATGCCGCTGCTGCTGGCGGCGCTGCTGTGGCTGTGGGATCGCTGGCAGGTCCGGCGCGGGGTGGAATTCCGCAGCGGCCTCGCCATGCATCCGGGCTGGCTGCTGGCGCTGTGCTACATCGGGGCGGTCAGCCATCCGCTGCTCGATCTGCAAACCAGCTATGCGGTGCAATTGCTCTCCCCCTTCAGTAATCTGTGGTTCCACACCGAATCGCTGTTCATCATCGATGTATGGATCTGGTCGGCGCTGTCCCTGGCCATCTGGCTTTCGCGACGGCGGGAGCGGGCGGGTGGCAACTGGCGCGCTCCGCCGCAAATCGCGCTGGCCGCGACACTGGCCTATATCGTCTTCAATCTGGTGTTGACCGACTATGCCAAGGCGAAGTTGCAGACCAGCCCACCCTATCCCGCGCCCGATGCGCTGTTCGGCCAGTTCCGGCCAGTGACCTTCTGGGAGCGCGGGCTGGTCTGGCGCGAACATGGACGGGTATCCTACGCCGCATGGTCACCCTTTTCCGGGCTCAGATCCATTTCCGGCCCCAAGCCCGACAACATGGCCGATCCGCTGGCCCGTCGGGCGATGGTCGCCACCCCGGCTATCCGCAATTTCATGCGCTGGTCGGTGATGCCGATGGCCACGATCGAACGCAGCCGCTGCCATGCCCATGTCGGTTTCACCGACGCGCGCTTCGCCAATTTCTCGGTGCCGTTCTTCAAGGCCGAGAGCCCGTTCTGGCATGAAACCATCCTGCCGCTGGCCGGTCCGGGCTGCCCAATGGCGCCGAGATGAGCGTGACCCCGCAAATCGTCTGGCTGCGGCGGGATCTGCGGCTGGCCGATCAGCCCGCGCTGGCCGAGGCCGCCGCGAATGGCCCGGTGATCCCGGTCTATGTGCTGGACGACGAAACCCCCAGGCAGCGCCGGATGGGCGGGGCGAGCCGCTGGTGGCTGCATCACAGCCTCGCCGCGCTGGACCGTGACCTGCGGGCGAAGGGTTCGCGCCTGATCCTGCGGCGCGGCGTGGCGGCGCAGGTGCTGGACCGGCTGGCGCGCGAAACCGGCGCGGGCGCGATCCATGCGCTGCGCCATTATGAGCCATGGTGGCGCAATGCCGAGCGCGCCTTGAAAGAGGCGCTGCCGGAGAGTGTCGCGTTTCAGCGCCATGATGGCAACTACCTTGCCCCGCCGGGATCGGTGCTGAGCGGCAGCGGCCAGCCCTATCGCATCTACACCCCGTTCTGGCGCGCGCTGGGCCAGCATATGCCGCCGCCACTGCCGCAACCGGCGCCCGTACACATCGCTGCGCCCGCAAGCTGGCCGGACAGCGATGAGCTGAACGATTGGGGCCTGCTGCCAACGCACCCCGACTGGGCGGGCGGCTTTCGCGCGGAATGGACCCCCGGCGAGGCGGGCGCGCTGGAGCGGCTGGGAGCGTTCGGCCTGCGTGCGGCGGACTATGCGGTGCGCCGCAACCTCCCTGCTCTGGAGGGCACTTCGCGCCTGTCACCGCATCTCCATTTCGGCGAGATTTCGCCCGTCACCGTCTGGCATGCGACCATGGCGGCGGGTGGTTCGGTCTCGACCTTTCTCGGCGAGCTGGGCTGGCGCGACTATGCGCAGAACATCGTGCTGCAACGGCCCGACTATGCCAGCCAGCCCGCCAGTGCGGCCTTTGCGCAGTTCCCTTGGCGCAACGGGGCAGAGGCCGCAGCAGACCTTTCCGCCTGGCAGCAGGGCCGCACCGGCTATCCGATTGTCGATGCCGGGATGCGCCAGTTGTGGGCTTCCGGCTGGATGCACAACCGGGTGCGGATGATCGCGGCCAGCTTCCTCACCAAGCACCTGCTGATCGACTGGCGCGAAGGCGAACGCTGGTTCTGGGATACGCTGGTCGATGCCGATCATGCCTCCAATGCCACCAACTGGCAGTGGGTGGCGGGCAGCGGGGTGGATGCCAACATGTTCGTGCGGATCATGACCCCGCTCGGCCAGTCCGAAAAATTCGATGCGGCGGGCTATATCCGCCAGTGGGTGCCGGAACTGGCCGGAGTGGCCGATGCGGCGATCCACGATCCGGAAGAGGCGGGTTGCCGCCCGGCTGCCTATCCGCGCAAGATCATCGCCCACCGCGCCGCGCGCGAGCGGGCGCTGGCCGTATGGGCATCGGTCAAAGGGGGATAGACCGGCCCATGCCCTTGCCGCCGGGCGGGCGCAGGCGCATAATTCCTCTCATGAATTCGCAGAGCAGGGGATCGGTGTTGCTGGAGGGCGGCAGGCGCATGGTCGCCACGCCCGGGCTGTTCGCGCGCGCTTTTGCCGGCGGTTTCCACCACATCCTCGACCGGATCGACCGGGGGCTGGAAACGGGCTCGATCCTTGCCCAATTGCCCGATGGCCAGACCCGGCTGCTGGGCGGCCGCGCGCCCGGTTTCGACGCGGTGGTCGAACTGCGCGACTGGCGGGCGCTGGTCCGGCTGGTGACCGGCGGTTCGGTCGGCTGGTATCAGGCGTGGGAAGCGGGCGAGTGGGACAGCCCCGATCCGGTCCCGCTTTTCGCGTTGTTCATGGCCAATGGCGATGCGCTGGGCAGCACCGGGCGGGCGCATGGCCCGTGGCGCTGGCTGGCGCGACTGGCGCATTGGCTGCACCGCAACACCCGCTCGGGCGCAAGGGCCAACATCCATGCCCATTACGACCTCGGCAATGATTTCTACGCCCAGTGGCTCGACCCGACGATGAGCTATTCCAGCGCGCTGTTCGGCAGCGACACAGACACGCTGGAACAGGGCCAGCGCGCCAAGTGGCAGCGGCTGGCCGGGCGGATTGGCGATCCGGCCCACGTGCTGGAGATCGGCTGCGGCTGGGGCGGGCTGTCCGGCTTTCTGGCGGGGCGGGGGGCGGACGTGACCGCGATCAGCCTGTCGGACGAACAGCTCGACTGGGCAAGGGCACACCATTCCGCCGCGATCGACTTCCGCAAGCAGGATTACCGCGATGTCACCGGGCGGTTCGATGCGGTGGTCAGTGTCGAAATGGTGGAGGCGGTGGGGCGCGAATACTGGCCCGATTTCTTCGACGCGCTGGTCCGCTGCCTCAAGCCGGGCGGGCGGGCCGCGATCCAGTATATCGCGATGAAGGACAGCCTGTTCGATGCCTATGCCGCCAGCGCCGATTTCATCCAGGCCTATGTCTTCCCCGGCGGGATGCTGGTGCGCGAAAGCGAATTCCGTGCGCTGGCGGCCGAGCGTGGGTTGTGGTGGGAGGACCAGCAGGACTTCGCGAACGACTATGCCGAGACACTCAGGCAATGGCGCGAGAATTTTGACCGCGCGGATGCGGAACAGCGCCTTCCGGCCGGGTTCGATGCACGGTTCGTGCGGCTGTGGCGCTATTACCTGATGTATTGCGAAGGCGGCTTCCGCGGGCGCGGGATCGAGGTCAGCCAGGTGACGCTGGTGAAGGAGGGTTAGGTCGGCGGGCGTTGATTGGAGCCGATGCAACCCCTCCCCTTCAAGGGAGGGGGGATGAGTCCCGTTCAATGCATTGTGGTAATAGGTCGGCGGGCAAATTTCGGTTTGAACGACGGTCCGCTATCGGGAACCTTTTTCGGGTGACTGAATGGAGGCATTGTTGTGGAATGCTTACACAACCGCCATGACACCTCGAGCACCCACCGTCACCTGATCTCGCTAGAGGCCATGCGCTTACGAACTGCTGCCATGGCGAAGTGGAATGATGCGTCCGCCGCTAGTGCGTAAAATCCCGCACATTAGGCCTTTTTTTCACCCGGCGATCGTTCATTTGACAACGCTCGTCAGGTATCGTCAAAGCCAACTATCACACGCTGGAACCAAACATCTATGAGCGTCCGCATTGGCATCGGATCGGCGTTTCTTCCGACGATACCGCTTTCCGCTTTCCACGACTGGATTGCGCTGTGCGAGGATATAGGGATCGACAGTATCTGGCCGTCGGATTACCTGCTCCAGCACAATCTCGAGGCACTTACCGTGATCGCGGCAATCGCTGCGCGCACGACGCGGATGCGGCTCGGCACCAACGCGCTGTTGCTGCCACTGCGCGATCCGCTTCTACTCGCCAAGCAGATAGCGACGATCGCCTATTTGAGCGACGGGCGCTTTTTTCCCTCTTTCGCGCTAGCCGCCCCCTGGGATCCCGCGTGGGCGGCGTCATGGCTCACTTCGGGGCATCGCGGCGACCGCGCGGACGAGGCAATCGCATTGATCCGCGCGCTGCTGGGGCAGGAGGAGGTCACCTTCGCGGGCTCCCATTATCGATACGAAGGTCGCGGTGTGGAGCCGCGCCCGCGCGTACCGGTCTCGATTTGGGTTGGCGGCGAATCGGCGGGAGCGATCCGGCGCACAGCTACGCTTGGCGATGGTTGGCTCGGTGCAATGTCGCCGCCGGATCGGGCAGGCTCTGTGGTGGCGAAGATCAACGCTGCGCTGGAGACGACAGGCCGCACAATCGAGCGAGATCACTATGGAGTTTCGCTCCCCTTCCGGATTGGCGAGGCCGACAATACTGCCGTGGTCGCGGTGCACCGCCGGCTCGCGGCACGCATCGATCTGGGCGAGGGGATTCCCGAGGCGTTTGCAGTGGGTACGGTGGACGCGATCATCGCGACCTTGCGGCGCTATGTCGCGGCGGGCGTGTCAAAGTTCATCCTGCTTCCGATCGTCACAGATGGCGACGATTTGATCGATCAGACCCGGCGGCTGGCGCGCGATATTCTTCCGGTCGTTGAGGGGCCGTAACACATCGATCG
The DNA here is from genome assembly GCA_947479055.1 of Erythrobacteraceae bacterium. Lineage (GTDB taxonomy): Bacteria > Pseudomonadota > Alphaproteobacteria > Sphingomonadales > Sphingomonadaceae > CANJYE01. The sequence continues at coordinate 42,514 of CANJYE010000013.1, read as the reverse complement.
GAGCAAATGGGAATCGAGCGATAGCTCCGGTTCCACAACGTCTGCTTTGTTATCGCGTCCGGAAAGTCAGCTTTTGGTCTGAAACGTCCGCAACCGGTCGTCGAGCCACTTTTGACCCCAGCGGCTGAACCCAACCTCGTCGCCTAGTAACCCGGGCCCCGGAAGCGGAGGAGCAGATTGTCGTGGACGATCGGGCTCAGCATCTGGTCGAAAGCGCAACCGGTCAGGCTGTTTTCCCACCAGATCACCTGTCCCTGGAGCGAGCCGAGGCCGGGCAGGGTCAGCCAGCAGACCGTGCCGGGATGCAGGCGGCTGACCGAATTGGCGCAGAAGCCGGAGAGCGAGAGATCCTGCACCACCGTATGGAACGAGCGACCGCCCGAAGCGCGCAACTGCGCCGGGATCGCGATCCGCGTGCGCGGGGCGCTGCGGTCTTCCTGGGCGGCAATCGTGTAGCGATCCTTGGCGTCGAACATCATTGCGGGCATCCTGAACAGACTATGGCGACTGCCGGGAGGCGCCCGTCACAGTCTTTCCATATTCTCGCTGTTGCTACTTACGGATGTGTAACCGGGATTGGTTAACGATTGCCCGTCAACCGCTCGCGGTGGCCGGTCGGAAAGTCCTCGCCAAGCAGCGCGACAAGCCGGTTTGCCACCACTTCGGGCATTTTAACCGTATTGGGATCTTCGCCGGGATAGGCCCGCGCCCGCATCTGGGTGCGAGTCGCGCCGGGATCGAGAATCGCCACGCGGATGCGGGAAATCTTCTCCACTTCCAGCCCGTAGCAATCGAGCAGCACCTCGAATGCGGCCTTGGTCGAGCCATAGGCGCCCCAGAAAGCGCGCGGCTGGCGGGCAACCGCGCTGGTCAGCCCGATCACCCGTGCCTTGTCGCTGCGCCGCAATAGCGGATCGAACGCGGCGAGCAGCGCCTGGGTGGCGAGGACATTGACCGTGATCGCGCGGGTGAATGCTTGCGGTTCGATCTGGCTGGTCGCGGTCAGCGTCGGCAGGATCGCGGCGTTGATCACCAGGATGTCGAGCGCGTTCCAGCGGTTGGCAATGGCGGTGGCGAGGCGGGCGATCCCGTCCGGTTCGGCGAGGTCAAGCGGGGCGATGGTGGCCTGTCCGCCCGCGCCATGGATTTCGGCTTCGACCGCTTCCAGCGCCTTCGCGTCGCGCGCGGTGAGGATGACATGGGCCCCAGCCGCCGCCAGCGCGCGGGCCGTCGCGGCACCGATGCCGCGACTGGCGCCGGTGACAAGCGCAAGCTGCCCGGCAAGCGGTTGTTCGTTCACGCTATCGCTCATCACGCGACCTTGTTGACCGGGAAGGAGAGCTGGGCCGCCTTGGCTTCCCGTTCGACCAGGTCGGTCAGCGGGGTGGGATATTCGCCGCTGAAGCAGGCATCGCAATATTGCGGGCGGGCGTTGTTGCGCCCTTCGGCGCCGACCGCGCGATAAAGCCCGTCGATCGAGACGAAGGCGAGGCTGTCGGCATGGATGAACTGGCGCATGGCTTCGACATCCATCTGCGCGGCGAGCAGTTTGGAGCGTTCCGGCGTGTCGACCCCGTAAAAGCAGCTGTGCTGGGTCGGCGGGCTGGCAATGCGCATGTGCACTTCGCTGGCTCCCGCTTCGCGCATCATCTGCACGATCTGGAGGCTGGTGGTGCCGCGCACGATCGAATCATCGATCAGCACGATCCGCTTGCCTTCCACCAGCGCGCGGTTGGCGTTGTGCTTGCGCTTCACGCCCGAAGTGCGATCGCCGTCGGACGGCTGGATGAAAGTGCGCCCGACATAGTGCGAGCGGATGATGCCGAGCTCGAAGGGAATGCCGCTCTGCTGGGCAAAGCCCAGCGCGGCAGGCACGCCGCTGTCGGGCACCGGCACCACCAGATCGGCTTCGACCGGGCTTTCGATCGCCAGCTGGGCCCCGATTTCCTTGCGGACGGCGTAGACCGACTTGTTGTCGAAGATCGAATCCGGGCGGCTGAAATAGACATGCTCGAAAATGCAGGGCCGCGCCGCCGGCTCGCCGAAGGGGCGGTGGCAGGTGATCGTCCCGTCTGGGGTGACTTCGACCAGTTCGCCCGGTTCGACCTGGCGGATGAATTCGGCCCCGGTCACGTCCAGCGCCACGGTTTCACTGGCAAAGACGATGGCGTCACCCAGCCTGCCCATCACCAGTGGGCGGATGCCGAGCGGATCGCGGCAGGCGACCATCCGCTTGGGGGTCATGCAGATCAGCGAATAGGCCCCTTCGACCAGCCGCAGCGCATCGACGAAACGGTCGAGCAGCTTGGGAAAGCGGCTGGTTGCGACAAGGTGGATGATCACTTCGGTGTCGGAAGTGGACTGGAAGATCGCACCCTTGCGCACCAGTTCGTTGCGCAGGTGCATGGCATTGGAAATGTTGCCATTGTGGGCGATGGAAAAGCCGCCCGCAGCCAGATCGGCGAACAGCGGCTGGATATTGCGCATGCCCGATCCACCAGTGGTGGAATAGCGGACATGGCCCGATGCCATCGTGCCGGGCAGTTCGGCGAAAATCTGCTGGTTGGAAAACACCTGCGCCACATGGCCGAGACCCTTGCGGGTATAGAATTCATGGCCATCGTAACTGACGATTCCGACTGCTTCCTGCCCACGATGCTGGAGAGCATGCAGCCCCAGCGCGGTCAGGGCCGCAGCTTCCTGAATGCCGATAACGCCAAAAATGCCGCATTCCTCGCGAAGCTTGTCGCCATCGGCGTCGAGGAATGGGTGTGTCAGGTTCATGGATTCGTCCGGCCCGTGGATGTGCGCCCTGTGGCCGCGCTTTGGCCCCGTTTGCCAAGGAAGGCAAGGGGACCGAACGGGCTGTCGCCATCTATGTGGGAGCAGTGCGCCATGTTTCAATCCACATGGCATTGCCCCGGGGCTGCCGCAGCGCTTGCCAGCATGGCGGCCACCCCCTAAATCCCGGCCCAGAACCGGATAACAGATCCGCACCGGATCAACAGACAGGCCCGCCCCTTGCTTCTCAGCCCTTTCGAATGGACTATCGCCAAGCGCTACATGCTGCCGGGGCGGGGCGAGGCGTTCATTGCCATGGTGGCGGGGATCAGCCTGGCCGCGGTGATGCTGGGCGTGGCCGCGCTGGTGATCGTGATGAGCGTGATGAACGGTTTCCGGGCGGAACTGTTCGACAAGATCGTCGGGCTGAACGGCCATGCCATCATCCAGGCCTATGGCGGGCGGCTGGACAATTGGCAAAGCGTGCTGAAACAGGTGCAGGCAACCCCCGGCGTGGTCCGCGCCACCCCGCTGATCGAGCAGCCGCTACTGGTCACATTCAACGGAAGGGTCGAGGCGATCCTGGTACGAGGCCAGACCGCAACGGATATCCGCCGGCTCCAGCCACAGATGCTGCAGGGCCAACTTGCCGCTCTCAGTCCCGGTGCCGGCAAGGTGGCGATCGGCGCGCGGCTGGCCGAAACGCTGGGGGCGCGGGTGGGCGATGTCATCACCATCATCAATCCGCAGGGCCGCGCCACCCCGTTCGGCACGGTCCCGCGCCAGATCGGCTACAGCGTGGCGGCGATCTTCGAGATCGGGATCTACGATTACGACAACGCCTTCGTCGTCATGCCGATGCAGGATGCGCAAACGCTGCTGCTGACCGGTGACACGGTCGGGATGATCGAGATCAAGACCACCGACCCCGACAAGGTCGATGAAATCCTCGCTCCGCTGAAGCGCAAGCTGGCAGGGCAGGCGGTGATTTCCGACTGGAAGACCATCAACGCCAGCCTGTTCGAAGCCCTGGCGGTGGAGCGGGTGGCGATGTTCGTGGTGCTGTCGATCATCGTGCTGGTGGCCGTGTTCAACATTCTCTCTTCGCTGATCATGCTGGTCCGCGCCAAGACAAGGGATATCGCTATTCTGCGGACGATGGGCGCAACCCGGCGCAGCCTGATGAAGATCTTCGTCACCGCCGGTTTCCTGATCGGCGCGCTGGGGACCATCGCCGGACTGGTGCTGGGCTTCATCTTCCTGTTCTTTCGCCAGTCGGTGGTCCACGGGATCGAGCTTCTCACCGGGCAGAACCTGTGGGACCCTTCGATCCGCTTCCTGGCCGAACTGCCGAGCCGGACCGATCCGGTGGAAGTGACCGTGATCTGCGCGATGGCGCTGGCGTTCAGCTTTCTCGCCACGCTCTATCCGGCCTTCAAGGCGGCGAGCACCGATCCCGTGCAGGTGCTGCGTTATGAATGACCCCCGCCTCCGCACCGTCGTCCGCCTGTCCGGGCTGACCCGCAGCTTCGAGCAGGGCGGGGTCAGGATCAACGTGCTGCGCGGGGTCGATCTTGCGATCAACCGGGGCGAAATCGTCGCGCTGCTCGGCCCGTCCGGCTCGGGCAAGTCCACCTTGTTGCAGGCGGTCGGCCTGCTGGAAGGCGGCTTTGGCGGAGGGATCGCAATTTGCGGGATCGACGCGACCAGCCTCTCGGGCGATGATCGCACCACGCTGCGGCGCGATCACATTGGTTTCGTTTACCAGTTCCACCACCTGCTGCCCGATTTCTCCGCAATCGAGAATGTCGTGCTGCCTCAGCTGATCGCCGGAAAGGCTCAGGCTGTGGCGGAAGACCGGGCCGAGGAACTGCTCGACGCGCTGGGCCTGGCGCAGCGGCTCGACCATCGCCCCAGCCAGCTTTCCGGCGGCGAGCAGCAACGCGTGGCCGTGGCCCGCGCGCTCGCCAACAAGCCCGCGCTGGTGCTGGCCGACGAGCCGACCGGCAATCTTGATGAAGCGACCGCCGACAAGGTGATCCAGGAATTCGTCCGCCTTGTCCGCGTGGAAGGCAGCGCCGCGCTGGTCGCCACCCACAATGAACGGCTGGCGCGGGCGATGGACCGGGTGGTCCGGCTGCACGACGGGGTGCTTGGCTAGGGGAAGGCCGGTCCCCGGCGCGCGGGGCCATTCCACTTTATTTAAGCGCAGGCCGCATCGGGCGGAATAATCCTGCGTACCAGCCGTTGTCGGGCAGAGCGGAAGCCCCCGCGGGTGTTGCCACGATGATCGCGACCAAATTCACCATCCCGGAACCGGAGCGTTCCGACCATGCCATCGCCGGCATGGCCATGCTGCTTGTGCAGCAACGCGCCAAGATGCTGCGCTTCCTGCAGGCGCGCTGCGGCGATCCGGACCTTGCCGAGGATTTCTATCAGGAGCTGTGGATCAAGGTGACGACGCAGACCTGGGGAGCGGTCACGAACGAGAAGGGCTATCTCTTTCGCATGGCCAACAATCTGGTGCTTGATCATCGCAAGCGCAATTGGCGGGCGATGGCGCGCGACAGGCGCTGGATTGCGCTCGGGATGCCGGAAGAACTGCCGATCGAGCACTGGCCGGCCCCCGACATTGCGGCCGACGAGATGATCGGTCGGAACGAGGAACTGGCAGCGCTGAAGCAGGCCATCGCCGCTCTCCCGCCCTGTGCCCGCCAGGCGCTGACGCTCTACCGCTTCGAGGAATACACCCAGTCGGAAGTTGCCGCGATCATGGGCATCAGCGTCAGCTGCGTCGAAAAGCATCTGTCCACGGCGATGAAGCGTCTGCGCGAACAGTTGATGCGGTTGGGATCACCGCACCTTGGTATAAGCGGGTAACCCTCTAGAAAAAACCCGCCAGGATCATCTTGCCCATCGACAGCGCCCCGGCAATCACGATGTAGATGAGCACGCCGGCAACGAAAGCCGCGCCGGTGAAGATGTTAGCCTTGGCTTCCGGCACGCGCAGCATCGTCGTGGTGCCGGTGTGGAACACGAAGACGCCGTAAAGCCCCAGCACACCCAGGAACGACAGCGGCGGGAGCAGCCCGAACACGCCGGTCAGCAGCGCCGGGGTGGCGCTGAAGGCGATCAGGCGGAAGGCACTTGTGCTGTCGGACCTGCCGCCGAAACCGGGTGCGAGGACGTTGACGATGGCGGCCAGGACAAAGAGGATCGCGATGGTCTGGACGAAATCCAGCGCGATTCCCAGTAATGCGACCGGAATCTGCGGGCGCATGCCGCCATAGCCAAGCAGTTGCCCGCCCAGGAAGGTGCAGACCGGCGCGATCAGCGCCAGCGGCAGGACGTAATGGCGAAAAGTGGCGCGGGTGCTGACCTGCTCAGCCTCGATTGCCAGCCATTCTTCGGCCGGCCGCACCAGCAGGGGTTTGATGCGCTCGCCCGGCGCCTTGCCGGTGGAATTGGTTGTCTCGTCCATGGTGGCCCCTGCCTGTTATTGCGCGATGCGGTTGAATCACACTGACCGAAAATTGCAAGCGCTCGCTCGGATTCGGGCAGACCGTGGATGAAACCTTCGCGGCGCTGGCGCGTTTTACGAACAAGCAATGGGGACAATCAAGGAGTGTGCGATGACCAAGCAATCCAATGCAACTGCCGCGCAACGGGTGATCGATTGGGGCCATTATGCCACCTTGCACCGTAAGGGCATTGATCACGGCCTGCTGTTCGAACTGACCGCGGTGCGCAGCGGCACGCTGGCTGAGATGGTCCATTTCGTGAAGCTCCTGCCGGAAAATGAACAGCAGGATTATGTGATCCAGAAGTCGGGAGATCACATGTTCGACACGGCCGAAATCCTGGCGCTGGCCCACCGCGCCGATTTTCCCGGCTGAGGCGGGCCTTTGGTTCCGCCCTTATCCCCAATCGCGGCAGCGGATCGCTTGATCGGGCGGGGGCGGCCCCGCTAATTTCGCGCGATGGCCTATTCCCCCTTCGTCCCGCTGCGCATCCTGTCGTCCTATTCCATGCTGGAAGGTGCGATCGATCCCAAGGCCATCGCCAAGCTGGCGGATGAGCGGGGTTTTCCGGCCATCGCCATCTGTGATCGCAACGGGCTTTATGGCGCGGTCGCCTTTGCCTCGGCCTGTTTCGACAAGGGTGTTCAGCCGATCATCGGAACGCTGCTGGGCGTGAACCGGGGTGAGGGCGGACCGGTCGATTATCTGCCGCTCTATGCGCAGGACGAAACGGGGTGGAACAATCTGTGCCATCTGGTCAGCCGCGCCCATCTCGACCGGCCATTGCACGAGGAACCCCATGTCCGCCTGACAGACCTTGCCGGCCATACCGACGGGCTGATCGCGCTGACCGGCGCTGGTGAGGGTGCACTGGCCCGGTTGCTGGCGGAAGGCCGCCACGATGCCGCTGCCGCCTATGCCGATAGGCTGATCGAGCTGTTTCCGGGGCGGCTTTACTTGGAGATCGCCCGAAGGGACGACGCGGTGGAGGAAGCGGCCGAGAAGGCGCTGATCGATCTGGCCTATGCGCGCGACCTGCCCCTGGTCGCCAGCAACCCTGCCAATTACGCCGAACCGCATTTTCACGCCGCGCATGACGCGATGCTGTGCATTGCCAATTCCACCCATATCGATGCGGCCGACCGGCCCCGGTCCAGTCGGGAAGCATGGGTCAAGCCGGCCTCGATCATGGCGGAACAATTCGCCGACCTGCCCGAAGCGCTGGCCAACACGCTGGTGATCGCGCGGCGCTGCGCCTTTGCGCCGCCCAAGCGCATGCCGATCCTGCCGAGCCTGGCCGGTGACCAGGAAGGCGAGGCTCGGATGATGGCCGAGGACGCGCGCGCCGGGCTAGCGAGGCGGCTGGAGCCCTATGGCGACCTCTCTGCGGAGGAGCGCAAGGTCTATGATGACCGGCTCGAATTCGAGATCGATGTCATCAACCGGATGGGCTTTGCCGGTTACTTCCTGATCGTGGCCGACTTCATCAAATGGGCCAAGGAACAGGGCATCCCTGTGGGCCCGGGGCGCGGTTCGGGCGCGGGCAGCCTGGTGGCCTGGGTGCTGACCATCACCGATCTCGATCCGATCCGGCTGGGGCTGCTGTTCGAACGCTTCCTCAACCCGGAACGCGTGTCGATGCCGGATTTCGACATCGACTTCTGCGAAACGCGGCGGGGCGAGGTGATCCGCTACGTCCAGCGCAAATATGGCGATGATCACGTTGCCCAGATCATCACTTTCGGCAAGCTCAAGGCGCGAGCGGTGCTGCGCGATTGCGGGCGCATTCTGCAGATGAGCTATGGCCAGGTTGACCGTCTGTGCAAGATGGTGCCCAACCACCCGACCGATCCGTGGACCCTGCCGCGCGCACTTAACGGCACGGCAGAGTTCCGGCGCGAATATGACCATGATCCCGAGGTAAAGCGGCTGGTGGACCTTGCGATGCAGCTCGAAGGTTTTCCGCGCAACAGTTCCACTCACGCGGCGGGCGTGGTGATTGGCGACCGGCCACTGGCGCAGCTGGTCCCGCTCTATCGCGATCCGCGTTCGGATATGCCGGTGACCCAGTTCGACATGAAATATGTCGAAAGTTCAGGGCTGGTGAAATTCGACTTCCTTGGTCTCAAGACTCTGTCGGTGCTGCGCAAGGCAGTAGACCTGATGGCGAAACGCGGGATCGCGCTCGATCTCGACCGCCTGCCGTGGGACGATGAGGAGGTCTATGACCTGCTCCAGCGGGGCGACACGGTGGGCGTGTTCCAGCTCGAATCGGAAGGGATGCGGCGCACGCTGGCGGCGGTGAAGCCGACCAGCTTCGGCGATATCATCGCGCTGGTCTCGCTTTACCGACCCGGCCCAATGGACAATATCCCGCTGTTCGGCCGCCGCAAGAACGGGATGGAGGCAATCGAATATCCCCATCCCCGGCTCGAAGGCATCCTTTCGGAAACCTACGGGATTTTCGTCTATCAGGAACAGGTGATGCAGGCCGCGCAGATACTGGCGGGCTATTCGCTGGGCGATGCCGACCTCCTGCGCCGCGCCATGGGCAAGAAGGTCCAGGCCGAAATGGACGCGCAGCGCCAGCGCTTTGTCGATGGTTGCAAGGAGGTGTCGCAGATCGACGCGAAGAAGGCGAACGAGCTGTTCGACTTGATCGACAAGTTCGCGGGTTACGGCTTCAACAAGAGCCACGCGGCGGCCTATGCCCTGCTGGCCTACCAGACCGCGTGGCTGAAGACGCATTATCCGCATGAATTCTATGCCGCCTCGATGTGCTTCGACATGCACCAGTCGGAAAAGCTGGCGGTGTTCGTCGATGACATGCGCCGCAACGGGTTTGCGCTGGAAGGGCCGGACATGAACCGGTCCGAGGCGGAATTCACTGTCGACGAGACGGACGAAGGCCATGCCGTGCGCTATGCCCTGGCCGGCATCCGCAATGTCGGCGAAAAGGCGATGGAAGCGATCGTGGCCGAGCGGGAGGCCCACGGGCCGTTCACCAGCCTTGAAGACCTGTTTCGCCGCGTGCCGCAAGGCTCGATGAACCGCCGCCAGCTGGAAGGGCTGGCTGGGGCAGGCGCGTTTGACAGCCTCGAGCCCAACCGCGCGAAGGTGCTGGCCAATGCCGACATGCTGATCGCCGTCGCTGACGCAGCCGAGCGGGAGCGGACCAGCGGGCAGGCCGGCTTGTTTGGCGGGGAAGACCATGCCGAGCAGGCGCTGCGGCTGGTCGAAGCGGAAGCCTGGACCCGCAGCGAGCAGATGGCGCAGGAGCGGGAAAATTTCGGCTTCTACTTCGCCGCCCATCCGGTCGAGGCATGGCGGGTGATCGCTTCGGCCAATGGCGCGCGTTCCTTCGCCAGCCTGATGGCCAGCGGGGTTGCTGGTGGCGGGCGCAGCCAGGCGGTGATGGCGGCCATGGTCGAAGGCGTGACCAAGGGCCGCACCCGCAAGGGCGGCGAATTCATCCGGGCCGATTTCTCCGACAGTTCGGGCCAGTTCAGCGCCGCCTGCTTCGAGGAAGGGCTGGTCGACAGCTTCCTGCGCTGGGCGAAGGACGGCACCTGCATCCTGCTCAATGTCGAGCTCGATGCGCCCAGCCCGGATGAGCCCCCGCGCGTGACCGTGCGCGGCGCGCGGCCATTGTCCGAGGTCAAGAACGCGGCCCGCATGCAGATGACGCTGGAAGTGAGCGAGGCGGACGCCTTGAGGGCGCTGGCGCTGATGCTGGTGCCGGGCGAGGGTGTGAAGGGCGAAGTGCTGGTCCGCCTGCGCACCGGCACGGGCCGCGATCCGCTGGTCCGGCTGGGCGAAAACTTCCAGCTCGATGGCGAACTGGCCGAACGCTTGCAGGACCTGCCGGGAATCGCCAATGTCTCGCTGCGGGCGCAGCCGAACGGAGCGAGCCTGCGGCTGGTGGCCTGAGGAGAGTATCGTGCTGGGGGGAATGCAGGACTGGGAGCTGCGGATCAGCACGCTGATCGACCATGCCGCGCGCGAGCATGCCGGGCGCGAGATCGTCACCCGCTGGGCCGATGGCAACGAAACCCGTACAAGCTGGGCCGGGATTCGCCACGATGCGCTGCGGATGGTGCAGGCGCTGCGCCGGCTGGGGCTGCGCCCGCAGGACCGTGTCGCCACGCTGGCGATGAACCACAGCTGCCACCTGGTATCGTGGTTCGGAGCGATTGGGGCGGGGTGCATCCTCCACACCGTCAACCCGCGCCTGTTCGACGAGCAGCTCGACTATATCGTCAACCATGCCGAGGACCGGGTGCTGATCTATGATGCGGCGTTCCAGCCGCTGGTCGAGCGGATGCGACCCCGCTGGCCGACGATCGAGCATTACATCTGCTTCGATTCCGCCGAGTGCGCGCCTTCCTTCGAAGACTGGATTGGGCGCGAGGACGGCGATGCGCAGTGGGAGGAAGGCTCCGAACGCGATCCGGCCATGTTGTGTTACACCAGCGGCACCACCGGCAATCCCAAGGGCGTGCTGTACGAACACCGCTCGACCATCCTCCACACCATGGCCGCGTGCCAGCCTGCGGTGCTGGCGCTGGAACCGCGTTCGGTGGTGATGCCGATCGCGCCGATGTTCCATGCCGCCAGCTGGGGCATGCCCTGGGCCTGCGCGGCCACGGGGGCGAAATATGTCTGCTGCGCCAACAACGATCCGGCCACGCTGCTGGGCCTGATGGAGCGTGAAGGCGTGAGCCATGTCGCGGGCGTGCCGACGGTCTGGCTCAGCCTGATCCAGTATTGCGATGCGCGGGGGCAGGATTTGCCGCCGATCCGCCAGGCGCTGGCGGGCGGTTCGGCCTTGCCCGCCGCGATCATCGAGCGGCTGATGCGCAGCGGCGTGCGCGTGGCCCATGCCTGGGGGATGACCGAAACCTCGCCGATCATGACCATCGCCTATGAACCGGCGGTCTGGGATGCGCGCGATTTCGATGCGCAGGTGCGGTTCAAGGCGCTGCAGGGGCGGCCGCAGTTCGGGGCCGAGGTCCGCGCGGTCGATCTGGACGATCACAGCCGGGAATTGCCGCGCGACGGGAAGACCGCAGGCGCCCTGCAGGTGCGCGGGCCGTGGGTGATCAAGCGCTATTTCAAGGCGGAAGCGGACGCGGTGCAGGCCGAGGGCCAGTGGTTCGACACCGGCGATGTCGCGGTGATCCACCCCGACGGCACGCTCCAGCTGACCGACCGGACCAAGGATGTGATCAAGTCGGGCGGCGAATGGATCAGCTCGGTCGATCTGGAGAACGCGGCCATCGGCCATCCGGCGGTGGCAGAGGCGGGCTGCATCGGGGTCTATCACCCCAAATGGGACGAGCGCCCGTTGCTGCTGGTGGTCCGCAAGCCGGGAATGGAGGTCAGCGCGGAGGAATTGCGAGCCTATCTGTCGGACAAGATTGCCAAGTGGTGGTTGCCCGATGCGGTCGAATTCCTCGACGAGCTGCCGCACACGGCCACCGGCAAGATCAGCAAGAAAGACCTGCGCGCAATGTTTGCCGATTACCGGCTGGAGGCCTGACATGAATTATATCGATCCCGGCCGCGAGAATTTCGCCGCGTTCAAGGCCCTGCCGCGCGACACGCCGATGCATCTGCTCAACCTCGTTCGCTACAAGGACATGGCCGTCTATCCCGAGGGCCACGAATATGCGGCGAAGGGGCTGACCGGCGAACAGGCCTTTGCCGAATATTTCCGCACCATCGCCCCGTTCTTCAAGGCGCGTGGCATCAGCATCATCTGGCGCTGCCGCGATGGGCTGACCCTGACCGGGCCGGAAGGGCAGCGCTGGGACATCGGCTTTGTCGCGGCCTTTCCCGATGCAGCGGCCTTTCTCTCGCTGGTAACCGATCCCGCTTACAAGGCGGGGGTAGTGGTGCATCGCACGGCGGGTGTGCTCGACAGCCGGCTGGTGCGGTTCACGCCGGAGGATTGATGCGAGGGTCGATCATTCCTCATGCGATAAAGCTTGCTGCTGCGCTCGCGCTCGCTGTGGTCTCGCCTGTGCGGGCCCAGGAGGTCGGCTGTGGCGAAGGCATGGTCTGCGCGGCCGATCCGCCCACCCTCATCCGCGTGCTGGAGGCCGGTGGCTACAAGGCGCAGTGGTTGCGCAGCAGGATCACCGAGAACCCGATGATCTCCAGCGCGGCCAATGGCTATGCGTTCGATATTTATTTCTATGGGTGCGCCCAGCACGCAGATTGCACCTCGATCAGCTTCAGCACCACTTTCCGCAAGAGCGCGACCAGCAGCGCGGAGCTGGCCAATGACTGGAATCGCCGCAATCGCTTTGGCCAGATGGTCTATGATCCGGACAGCGGCATGATGTCGCTGGCCTATGACGTCACGACCAAGGGCGGGCTGACCGCCGCCAATTTTGCCGATGTGCTGGACTGGTGGGTGAGCACGCTGGCCAGCCTGCACGGCTCGTTCGAAGCCAGCGCGGCGACCGACGCGGTCCAGCCGCTGCCGCCGCCCGAGCCGGTGGCGCTGCCCGCGAAAACCCGCAAAAAGCGCCGCCGGGGCGAGTGAGGCCTTGCCTCTACACCTCGCGCAGGCGCGGCATCAGTTCCACGAAGTTGCAGGGCCGGTTGCGGCTGTCGAGCTGCTCGCTGAGAATCCCGTCCCATCCGTCCTTAACCGCGCCGTTGGAGCCGGGCAGGGCAAAAACATAGGTGCCCCGCGCCACCACCGCGCAGGCGCGCGACTGGACCGTGCTGGTGCCGATGGTGCGGTAGCTGATCATCCGGAACAGTTCGCCAAAGCCGGGGATGTCGCGGGTCTTGATCCGGTCCAGCGCTTCGGGGGTGACATCGCGGCCAGTGAGGCCAGTGCCGCCGGTGGTGACGATCGCGTCGATCGCGGGATCGTCGATCCAGTTGCTGAGCTTGTTGACCAGCACGTCGGCATCGTCCTTCTCGATCGCCCGCGCGACCAGCCGGTGGCCGGAGGCCTTGACTCGCTCGGCCAGGATGTCGCCCGAGGTGTCATTCTCCGGCCCGCGCGTGTCGGAAACGGTCAGGATCGCGATGTTGATCGGCTTGAAAGTCCGCTCCGGATCGATCGCCATGGCTATTTCTCTCCTGTCTCGGGAAATTTCGGCCAGATATTCTGCGCCAGCGCATGCCGGGTGGGCGAAGCGGCCCCGGCCTGGCGTTCATACATCCAGTAATTTCGCGTCACGATAGCGACATAGCCGCGCGTTTCCCAATAGGGGATCGATTCCATCCAGGTCAGCGGGTCGCCCTGGTCCCTGATCTCGGTGTTCCAGCGGGTGACCGGGGTCAGCCCGGCATTGTAGGCGGCCATGATCTTGGGCAGCAGCCCGCCCGTGCCCGGCTCGGCGCGGAGCGTTTCGAGTGCACGCTGGCCAAAGGCGAGGTTGGTCTGCGGATCGGCCAGTTCCGAATTGTTGCCGGTCATGCCGAGCGAGGGCGCATGGAGCCGGGCCGTGCCGGGCATGATCTGCATCAGCCCGCGTGCCCCGGCCGGGCTGACCGCATCGGCGCGGAAGTTCGATTCCTGCAAGGCATGGGCATAGACCAGCGCCGGATCGACCCGCCAGCCGGTGACCGGTTGCCAGCGCGGCGCCGGATAGCGCGAGGCGGGATCGGGCCGCGCGCCGGGCGGGGCGTTGTAGGCCATCCACAGCTGGGTCGCGGGCATCCCGGCATCGCGCGCCAGCCGCGAGAGCGGGGCGAATTTCCGCGCGTCGCCGATCCGGGCCTGATGGCGCAGGATAATGCTGGCCAGATCGACCTCGCCGATCTGGACCAGCGCGATCGCGGTGCGGACATTGGGGATGTCTTTCAGCGCGTTCCAGTCGCGCTTGTCGAAGTCCGATACGGAATAGCTCTTGGGCAGGTCGCGCCCGAGTTGTTCGGTGGCGAGCATGCCGTAAAGCGTCTGGTCGTGATCCGCCGCGCCCGCCAGATATTCGCGCACGCGTTCCGGCCGGCGGCAGCGCATCTCGGCACGCGCGGCCCAGTAGAAGCTGGCGGCGGACAGTTCGGGATTATAGGCGCGCTGGGCGGCGCGTTCGAAATGGTCGGCGGCCTTCTCGCAATCGCCCAGCCGCCAGGCGGCAAGCCCGGCCACCCATTCGCCCTCTGCCACCCATGGCCCGGCACCCTGCGCGGCCAGCTCGGCCATCGCCAGAGCGGCGGCATCGTCGTTCTCGATGTAATAGCTCCAGGCGATCCGCTGGCGCCATTCGGCCCGGGCCTCTTCGCTCAGTTGCGAATCGACGCCATCGAGCAGCACCCGCGCGCCGGTCGGATCGTCGTTCTTGACACTTTCGAGGATCGCCGCAGCAATCGTCTGGGGCATCGTTGCGTCATTGACCGGGCTCGGCCGGGAACGCTTGGGCGCATGCGGCAGCGCCGACAGCGGCTGTTCGTCCGGCAGCTCCGGCAAATCCTCCAGTTTCGCGCCTCGGCGAAGCGCTAGCCGCTTCATCTGCCCGGCCTGGGGGAGGTCCGCGCCGCTTTCCAGCCAGGCGAGGATCGCGGGAAGCTCCACCTTGGGCGAATTGGCGGCGAGGTAATATTCGGCGCGGGCCACGCCATGCAGCGGGCCATCCTGCCGTTGGCCCAGCAGTTCCTCGACCTTGGGCCATTGCGCAGTCTCGATCGCGTCGAACAGCGCGCGGTAATAGCTGCGTTCGTCGGCGTCGAGCACGCTCGGCACCCCGGCACTGCGCGATTGGGTGCTGAAATATTCCAGCGTGCCGCGCGCCATCGCTGGAACGGGCGCGGCGACAGCAAGCGATATGCCAAGCAGGAAAGCAGCTCTGGACTTCATTGTGCAGCCGGGTCCGTCCATTCAAGCCAACGCCGCCAGAAGTTCGCCCTTTCGCGCAGACTGCCCGACAGGGTTGGCAGGTCCCGAGATGCGAACGCCGGCACGGCCCCGCCTCCATGCCTGTCCAGTGCGAAAGTGGCAGGCATTTGCGCCGGATCGTGGTCCAGCAGCGGCAGGATCGCCTGACCCAGCAGCAACACCCGCTCCGGCGCGGCCAGTGCGATGTGGTGGCGCAGGATCGCGCCCAGTCCGGCGGTATGAAGCGCACGCCAGTCCGGCATAGCCATATGGCGGGGCAGCGCCGCTGCGAAATAGACCTGATCGCTCTCCAGCCCCATGGCGGCGAGGATATTGCCGCAGAATTCACCCTGGCGGCCCGCCAGCAGGCTGGCGCTGTCGGTCGGTTCAGGCTGCGCGACCACTACCATCAGGCGGGCACCAGCCGGCCCGTGCGGGGCCACGCGCGGGCCAATCCCGCCGGTGTCGAGCGAAGGTTCGCTCAGCCACCATGGCCCGAAATCTTCCAGCCGCTGTGGCAGGCTGGCGGGATCGCGGACCATCACCGGCGGCGGGGGAGGGGCGGCAGTGGCGGGTTGGCGCGATGGCTCGGCTGCGAGCGTTTCATGCTCCTCCACGAGGGGCTTGAGCCAGCATTGCGGCTGGTCCGTAAAGCCGAAATCCACGCCTGCTTCGCGCCACCAGGCATGGGCGGCGGCGAATGCCTCGGTCGGGGAAATTGTTGCGGGACTGTCCATTGCTCTGTCGCCGGGTCTTGACCTGCCGAGGCGCAGCAATCAAGGCGTTTGGCAGGGTTACCACGAAGAAAGACCAGGATCATGAGCGAACGCGAATCGATGCCCTTTGACGTCGTCATCGTTGGCGGCGGCCCGGCCGGCCTTGCAGCGGCGATCAGGCTGAAACAGCTGAACGACAGCCTCGATGTCTGTGTACTGGAAAAAGGCTCGGAAATCGGCGCACATATCCTGTCCGGCGCGGTAGTCGATCCCAGGGCGCTTGACGAACTGCTGCCCGACTGGCGCGACGATGATTGCCCGATGGCGCAAACGCCGGTGACAGACAACTGGCACTGGGTGCTCAGCCGCAAGGGCAAGATGGAACTGCCGCACATCATGATGCCGCCGTTCCTTTCCAACCACGGCAATTACACCGGCTCGCTCGGCAATCTCTGCCGCTGGCTGGCCGGCAAGGCCGAGGAGCTGGGCGTCGAAATCTTCCCCGGCTTCCCAGCGTCCGAAGTGCTCTATGATGAAAGCGGCGCGGTGATGGGTGTCGCCACGCAGGACATGGGCATCGCCCGCGATGGCTCGCAGAAGGGCGATTACACGCCCGGGATGGAACTCCACGCCAAATACACCCTGTTCGCCGAAGGCGCGCGCGGCCATCTGACCAAGGGCCTCAAGTCCCATTTCGACCTCGAGGCCGATTGCCAGCCGCAGGTCTATGGCATTGGCATCAAGGAACTGTGGGACATCGACCCGGGCAAGCACGAGCCGGGCCGGGTGATCCACACCCAGGGCTGGCCGCTGTCGGAAAGCGACAGCTGGGGCGGCGGGTTCCTCTATCACCAGGCCAACAACCAGGTCGCCCTCGGCTTCGTCACCGCGCTCGATTACAAGAATCCCTACGTCTATCCGTTCGAGGAGTTCCAGCGCTGGAAGCAGCACCCGGAAATCCGCGCGATCCTCGAAGGCGGCAAGCGGGTGGCCTATGGCGCGCGCGCGATCAACGAAGGCGGCTGGCAGTCGGTGCCCAAGCTCTATTTCCCGGGCGGTGCGCTGATCGGCTGCTCGGCCGGTTTTGTGAACGTCCCCCGGATCAAGGGCAGCCACACTGCGATGAAGAGCGGGATGCTGGCGGCTGAAAGCATCGTTGCCGCGATCGCTGCGGGCCGTGAGCATGATGGCCTGGCCGAATATGAAGCCGAACTGCGCGACAGCTGGATCGCCAAGGAGCTTCAGCTGGTCAAGAACGCCCAGCCGGTCATCGCCAAGTTCGGCGGCGAACTGGGCACGGTTCTGGCCGGGATCGACATGTGGATGCGCACGCTCAAGATCGGCCTGCCGATCACGATGAAGCACCACACCGATGCCTCCGCCACGATGCGGGCCGATCTTTACAAGCCGATCGTCTATCCCAAGCCCGACGGTGTGATCAGCTTCGACCGGCTGAGCTCGGTCGCGTTCTCCTTCACCAACCACGAGGAAGACCAGCCCTGCCACCTCGTTCTGAAGGACCCGGAAGTGCCGGTGAAGGTCAATCTGGCGCTCTACGCCGGGCCGGAAGCAAGGTTCTGCCCCGCTGGCGTCTATGAGTTCCTCGGCGTGGAAGAAGGCGAACCGCGCCTCCAGATCAACGCCCAGAACTGCGTCCACTGCAAGACCTGCGACATCAAGGACGCCACCCAGAACATCGAATGGGTCACTCCCGAAGGCGGCGGCGGGCCGAACTATCCGAATATGTGAAGCGGGGTGACACTCGCCGAAACCGCCTATGCCAAGATCAACCTCGCGCTGCACGTCCGCAGGCGGCGCGAGGATGGCTACCACGAACTGGAGACGCTGTTCGCCTTCGTCGATGACGGGGATCGGTTGACGGCAGCTCCAGCGGCGAGCGATGAGTTGACATTGTCTGGAGAGTTTGCGCCAGAACTGGCTGATCCTTCAAAAAACATCGTGAGCATGGCACTCGCCTCCCTGCCCCATGGTGAGGGGCTGGCGATAGACCTCGACAAACGCCTGCCGGTTGCCGCCGGGCTGGGCGGAGGTTCCGCCGATGCGGGCGCGGTGTTCCGGCTGGTTCAGCGGATCCATGGACTGCCGGAGGACTGGCATGCGCGTGCCGCCGCGCTGGGCGCTGATGTTCCGGCCTGCGTCGAAAGCCTCGCCTGCATAGGGCGAGGGACCGGAACCGAGTTGTCATCCATTGACAATGACCTTGCCCAAACCCCTGTACTGCTGGTCAATCCTCGCATGCCACTGGCGACCGGGCCGGTGTTTCGGGGTTGGGACGGGATCGATCGTGGCCCGCTGCCGGAAGGCCCGGCGGGCCGGATCGCGCGGGAAGGCCGCAACGATCTGGAAGACCCGGCGATCGCGCTGTGCCCGGCGATTGCCGATGTGCTTGCGGCGCTGCGCGCAACCGATGCGCTCCTTGTCCGCATGTCCGGCTCCGGCGCGACGTGCTTTGCCCTGTTCCGCCATCATGACGCCATGGACAAGGCCATGAAGGACATTGCAAAAGTCCATCCGGACTGGTGGCAGATGGGCGGAGTGCTGCGATGAGCGAGGCCTGGCGGATTGTCGGCAGGCCCCGCTTCGGGGGCATTCTGGTCGTGGCCGATCATGCTTCCAACCGTGTTCCGGCGGACATCGATCTCGGCATCGATCCGGCATTGCTGGATGAACACATCGCGCTCGACATCGGGGTGGCCGGGGTGGCCGAAGCGATGGCCGCTCAACCCGGCGTTGCCGCCTTTCTCGGCCATGTCAGTCGTCTGGTGTGCGACTTCAACCGCGAGGAACATGCCCCCGGCGTGGTTCCGATCGCCAGCGATGGCCATGCAATTCCCGGCAATGCGCTCGACCATCCTGGCCATATGGCGCGGATCGAGCGGTTTTTCCGGCCTTATCACAATGTCATGGAGACAATACTTGACAGTTCTCCTCCGGCGCTGATCCTCTCGCTCCACAGCTTCACCCCGCACCTTGCCAGCCATCCGGACGAACAGCGCCCCTGGGATTGCGGCGTGCTCTACAACCATGACGACCGCGCCAGCCGCCTTGCCATTGCGCTGCTCGAAGCCGAGGGGCTGATTGTCGGCGACCAGCAGCCCTATTCGGGCAAGCTGCTCAACGCGACGATGAACCGCCATGCCGAGGCCGAGGGGCGGCCCTATTTCGGTATCGAAATCCGCCAGGACCGGGTCTCCACGCCCGAACAGCAGGCGCAATGGGCCGGGCGGCTGGTTGCCATCTGCAACAGGGTTGCGCTGGCGCTCGACTAGCGGCAGGGGCATAAGGGTAGCACAAACTGCCAAGGAATCCCGAGATGCCCGCCTATCGTTCCCGCACCACCACTCATGGCCGCAACATGGCCGGCGCGCGCGGGCTGTGGCGTGCCACCGGCATGAAGGACAGCGATTTCGGCAAGCCGATCATCGCCGTGGTCAACAGCTTTACCCAGTTCGTGCCCGGCCACGTCCATCTGAAGGACCTTGGCCAGATGGTCGCCCGCGAGATCGAGGCAGCGGGCGGTGTTGCCAAGGAATTCAACACGATCGCAGTCGATGATGGCATTGCCATGGGCCATGATGGCATGCTTTACAGCCTGCCCAGCCGCGACCTTATCGCCGACAGCGTCGAATATATGGTCAACGCCCATTGCGCCGATGCGATGGTCTGCATTTCCAATTGCGACAAGATCACGCCGGGCATGCTGATGGCGGCGCTGCGGATCAACATTCCGGTGGTGTTCGTGTCCGGCGGGCCGATGGAAGCGGGCAAGGTTGTCCTGCGCGGCAAGGAAGTCGCGCTCGACCTCGTCGATGCGATGGTCGCCGCTGCCGACGACAAATATACCGATGCCGAAGTCGAGACGATCGAACGCTCGGCCTGCCCGACCTGCGGTTCCTGTTCGGGCATGTTCACCGCCAATTCGATGAACTGCCTGACCGAGGCACTGGGCCTGTCGCTCCCCGGCAATGGCTCGCAACTCGCCACACATGCTGACCGCAAGGAATTGTTTTTGCGGGCAGGTCGTACCGTGGTCGATCTCGCCCGCCGCTATTACGAACAGGACGATGCCAGCGTCCTGCCACGCTCCATCGCCTGCTTCGAGGCGTTCGAGAACGCCATGTCGCTCGATATCGCGATGGGCGGTTCGACCAACACCGTACTTCATCTGCTGGCCGCCGCGCATGAGGCCGAGGTCGATTTCACGATGACCGATATCGACCGGCTCTCGCGCCGGGTGCCGGTGCTGTCCAAGGTCGCTCCGGCCAAGGCCGATGTCCACATGGAAGACGTCCACCGCGCGGGCGGGATCATGGCGATCCTCGGTCAACTGGATCGGGCCGGGCTGCTCCACACCCATTTGCCGACCGTGCACAGCGCGACGCTGGCCGATGCGCTGAATACATGGGATATTTCGCGAACCAACGATCCGGCTGTGCAGAAATTCTTCCTCGCCGCGCCCGGTGGCGTGCCGACGCAGGTGGCCTTCAGCCAGGAACGCCGCTGGGACGAGCTCGATCTAGACCGCAAGGCCGGGGTGATCCGCTCGGCCGACAACGCTTTCAGCAAGGATGGCGGAATTGCGGTGCTGGACGGCAATATCGCGCTCGACGGCTGCATCGTGAAGACGGCCGGGGTGGACGAGTCGATCCTGGTGTTCGCCGGGCCGGCCAAGGTGTTCGAAAGCCAGGATGCGGCAGTGGCCGGCATCCTGACCGGGCAGGTCGAGGCGGGCGACGTGGTGGTGATCCGCTACGAAGGGCCGAAAGGCGGGCCTGGCATGCAGGAAATGCTCTATCCCACCAGCTACATCAAGTCGAAGGGGCTGGGCGCGGCCTGCGCGCTGGTCACCGACGGGCGCTTTTCCGGCGGCACTTCGGGCCTGTCGATCGGCCATGTCTCGCCCGAGGCGGCGGAAGGCGGGGCGATCGGGCTGGTCGAGAACGGCGACCGGATCGAGATCGACATCCCTCGCCGCACCATCCGTCTCGCCATCCCGGACGAGGAACTGGCCGCGCGCCGGGCCGCGATGGAGGCCAGGGGCGCTGCTGCCTGGCAACCGGCCAAGGTGCGTCCGCGCAAGGTTTCGGTCGCGTTGCAGGCCTATGCGGCGATGACCACCAGCGCCGCGCGCGGCGCGGTGCGCGATGTCTCGCAGCTCAAGCGGCGCTGACCGTTCCATGCGGTCCGGCGTTCTTGCCCTGGCCCTGCTGCTGGCCGGCTGCGGTTCTGGCGGGCAGCCGGACAAACCAAGCGCCGACCAGATTTCCTGCGCACTGGCGGGAAGCACCGATTTTAATGCGAAATGCGGGGTCGACCGGGTTGAACGTAACGGCATGCTGTTGCTGGTCGTCCATCATCCCGATGGCGGGTTTCGCCGCTTTGAGGTGCTGAAGGACGGGCGTGGCCTTGCCGTGTCAGACGGCGCGAACGCGGGCGTGGCGACGATCCGGGGCGAGTTCCTCGAAATGCAGGTCGGGCAGGACCGCTATCGTTTCCCCTTCAGGATAAAGGCCGGAGCACAGTCGGCACCTGCCGCGCCCCAGGCTGGTGGCACCTCCGTGCCCTGCGCCACGCATGGTGCGAAGAGCTATGCCGAGCAATGCCTGCTCGAACGCGGGCCCGAAGGCCTGGTCCTGCGCCATCCCGATGGCGGATTCCGGCGGTTTGACGTCAAGGGCACGCGGATTATGGCCGCCGATGGTGCGGATACGACCGATGTGAAATCAGAGGATGGCGAAGTGGCGCTGAGCATCGGCACGGACAGTTACCTCATTCCGCAGGCCTTGCTGGCCAATGCCCGCTAGCCGCCAGATCCTGACCGTGGCCGAAATGGTCGCGGGTGAGCAGGCGCTGATCGCGGCGGGAACAGGTGTCGATGCGCTGATGCTGCGCGCCGGGCGCGGTGCGGCCAACTGGGTCTGGCGGTTGGCGGGCGGGCGTGCCGTAACGGTGCTGTGCGGGCCGGGAAACAATGGCGGGGACGGCTATGTCATCGCCGAGACGTTGCGGGCGAGGGGCAGCGAAGTGGTGGTCATCGCCGCTATGGCCCCGGCGACCGACGCGGCGCTCCATGCCCGCGCCAATTATGCGGGGCCGGTGGCGGGACCGTCCGCGCGCCCGCATGGCGATGTGCTGGTCGATTGCCTGTTCGGCAGCGGCCTCAGCCGCCCGTTGACGGCGCAGTTGCTGGTCTTGTTGCAGGAACTGACCAGCCTGCACCATCACAATGTCGCGGTGGATATGCCGAGCGGGCTGGACAGCGACAGCGGGCATCCGCTGAACGAGGGGCTGCCCCGCTTCGACCTGACGCTGGCGCTCGGCGCCTGGAAATATGCCCATTGGCTGATGCCTGGCGCTGCGCTGATGGGCGAACGGCGGCTGGTGCCGATCGGCGTGGCGGAGGGGCTGGGCCGGACGCAATTGCTGGCGCGGCCGTCACTCCCGGCTCCGGCGCCTGAGGCCCATAAATACACGCGCGGGCTGGCCGTGACCGTGGGCGGGGCGATGCCGGGCGCGGCTTTGCTGGCCAGCACGGCGGCGATGCATGGCGGGGCGGGCTACGGCAAGTTGCTGGTGCAGGCGGCACCCGCTGCGGCTCCGGCGGAACTGGTGATCGATACGCGCCCGCTCGACGACGCACTGGCAGATGGGCGAATATCAGCGGCGCTGGTCGGGCCGGGGCTGGGCCGGGACGAGGCAGCAATGGCCCGCTTGCTCGCGGTGCTCCATCGCGATTGTCCGACAGTGGTTGATGCCGATGCGCTGATGTTACTAACGCCCACAATGCTTGCCGGGCGAAGCGCGCCGCTAATCGCGACCCCGCATGAGGGTGAACTGGCCGCGCTGTGCGCCGCATTCGGGATCGTGGCGGAAGGCAAGCTGGCCCGCGCCAGCGCTCTGTCTTGCGCTTCGGGCATGGTGGTGGTGGCCAAGGGGCCGGACACGGCGATTGCCAGCCCGGATGGCGGCCTGATGCTGTCCTCGCCTGCCTCGAGCTGGCTCTCTGTCGCTGGAACCGGCGATGTGCTGGCGGGAATCCTGTTCAGTCGACTGGCTACCGGCGCGGCCCCGATGGCGGCGGCTTGCGAGGCAGTATGGCTGCATGGCGAGGCGGCGCGGCTGTCCGGCCCCGCTTTTACCGCCGGGGAGCTTGCCGGGCGGGTTGCACAGGCCTACGCGGCCTGCCTGTGAGACTAAAATCGTGAAACAGGAACAGGAAATCATCCACCTTGCCGCGCGTGGCGATGGCGTCACTGCGGACGGGAACTATGTTGCCGGGGCCGTGCCCGGCGATGTGCTGCTGGCCGACGGGACGTTACGTCACGGCCCGCACCATGCTGCTCCGGCCTGCCGCCACTTTGGCACCTGCGGTGGTTGCGATCTCCAGCATTGCGACGATTTCGCGCTGGCCGATTTCGTCATGGGCCGTGTGCTCCATGCCGCACGGGGCAAGGGGCTGGCGGCGGAACGTTTCGCACCGGCCCATCTTTCCCCGCCCGGCACCCGCCGCCGCGCCTCGCTCAGGGCGATCAACGGCGGGGGACGGCCGCTGATCGGCTTCCGCCAGGAAGCCTCGCACAGACTGGTCGACCTGGCCGAATGCCCGGTGCTGGCGCCTGAGCTGTTTGCGATCATCGCGCCGCTGCGTGCCGTTCTGGCCCGCCGTTCGGGCCGTTACGGGGTGGACGTAGCGCTGGCACTGACTGATCAGGGGGTCGATTGCGGTCTCAAGGGGCTGACAGTCGAAGGCCTGCAACAAACCGAGGCGCTGCTCGATTTTGCCCGCGATGCCGCGCTCGCCCGGCTGACGCTGGATCAGGGTTACGGCACGGAAGCCTTATGGGAACCAGAACCGGTGACCGTCACGCTGTCCGGGGTGGTCGTGCCGTTCCCGTCCGGCGGTTTCCTCCAGGCCACCGCCGATGGCGAAGCGGCGCTGACCGGCGCGGCGCGCGAATGGCTGGCGGGTTGCGCCACGGTGGCCGATCTGTTCTCGGGCCTCGGCACCTTTGCCTTCGCACTGGCCGGCCCCGCGCGGGTGCTGGCGGCGGAGGCCGCGCGCGATGCGGCGATGGCGTGTCAGGCGGGTGCGCGGCGCGGCGGCAAGCCGGTTGAAGTTCTCCATCGCGACCTGTTCCGGAATCCGTTACTCACGGAAGAGCTCAACCGCTTTGCCGGGGTCCTGCTCGATCCTCCGCGTGCCGGGGCAAGCGATCAGGTGGCGCAGCTGGCGGCCAGCAGCGTAGCCAAAGTGGTCTATGTAAGCTGTAACCCGGCCACATGGGCGCGCGATGCGCAGGTGCTGTGTGCGGGCGGCTACCGCCTGGCCGAGCTGCGCCCGGTTGGCCAGTTCCGCTGGTCGACCCATGTTGAACTGGCAAGCCTGTTCATGCGCTGAGTGCGGCCAGAACCTGCGCGAACAGCCAGTGCCTCGCGTCCGACTCGCTGAACGAATGGCTTGCCCCCGGGCAGTGGGCGATGCGCGGATCGTTGCCGTCCCAGCATTCGAGGAAGGCCTGCGCGGTGCGATCGCGCCCTGCCAGCAGAATCGCGACTGGACCGGAAAACGTGCCAAGCCCGCGTGCCATCTCGTCCGCCAGCGTGCTGGGCGGTGGTGTCGGCCGCAGCGCCTGGCACAATCCTTCGACCAGGCCGCGCAGCGAGACCTTGCCGCTCAACAACCGCGCCAGCTCGCGCGGATTGCGGAGCTTTTCGGCATAGCGCGCGCGGACGGCGGCGGGCGTGGGTGCGTCCTCGCTGTCGTTCTCGAAGGTCCAGGGATTGGCGAGAACGAGGCCATCCAGACCGGCACCGCCAGTCAGCATCAGCGTGCTGGCCGCGTTGCAATTGCCGAAGCCGACAATGCGCGCGAGGTGCGGCGCTTCAGCGCGGAAGGCGGCAGTCGCGGCGGCGATGTCCGGCCCGCTGGCGCGAAAGCCGGGATCGTTGCCGCCGCTGTCGCCGGTGCCGCGCCGGTCGAAGCGGAACACCGGATGGCCCGTTGTGGCCAGCCGGGCGGCCAGTTCGGCCTGACTGGTAAAGGCCCCGGCGCGGGTTTCGTTGCCGCCCGTCACCAGCAGCAGGCCGCTTGTTCCCGCCGCCTCGTCGATTGTGCCGACAAGCGTGTCTGGCCCGCAGCCAAACGTAACGTGACGGCGGCTCATGCCGTCAGAGCCATGGCGATGATCGCAGCCAGCGCATCGGCCTGGGCCGGATCGAACTGTGGCTCGGCCCTGACCCACGGTGGGCTTCCGGCAACATCCTCCTGCTCGATATCGGCCAGAATGCCGCTGTCGGGCAGATGCGCCGTTTCAAGCTGGGCGATCATCTCTGCGCCAAGCCGGTAGCCAGCCAGATCCAGCCCTTCGGCCTTGCCGCATTGCAACAGCCCATCCATGCTTTCATCGAGCCCTGCCTCGCGCGCAGCAATCTGGCGGGCACGCAGCAGGGCCCGCAGCGCGGTGGCGCCACTGGTCGGTGCGTAACGCCAGCCGGGCAGGCGGGGCGGGGCGGGGCGAGGATGGCGGCAGCGCGGATGGTCAGCAACCGGGTGGCGCGAAAATGCGCGGCTGCGGCCCGGGCTGCGGCGCGCCAGCTATCGAGCGTCTGTGGGGCCAGCGCTTCCACGCTCTCGTTGCAGCCAGGCAGATCGGGCAGGAAGCAGTCGATCCCGGCCCCATCGAACCGGCGCATGACTTCGGCGATCTGGTGGCGGGTCTTGTTCGCTTCGTCAAACAGGGCGGGCAGGATCAGCAGGCGGTGAGGGCGCGACCGGTCGAAGGCCAGGGCATATTCCTGCGCGGCACCGCCCTGCGGCAGGGGACAGGGCCAGCTCGCGATCACGCCAGCGCGTCAGTCGGTTTCCCGCTTGGCCCGCGCGAAAGCGAGCAGCGAGCCATAGGAATCGAGCAGTTCGCCATCGACCTCGTCATCGTCGATGATGATGCCGAGACGGTCCTCCATCTCCGTGAGTAACGTGGCCACGGCCATGGAATCGAGCTCCGGGATATGCCCGAACAGTCCGGTCGCGAGATCGAACCCGGCAACGCGCGCGCAATCCAGCCCGAGGATGTCGACCAGGATCTGGCGCAGCACCAGGTCGGTCTGGCTGCGGCTTCCCGGTGGGTTGGCAGAAGAGTTGGGTTCGGAATCCATGGCTCACTCGATTTAGGTGGGGTGGCCCTAGCCATGCTCGCCTCCCGAGACAAGCCGTTGCACCGCAGCACGGACGATATGGGGCCAGCTGCGCGGGTTGGCGGGGTTGTGGCAGTCCAGCCGGTAGCGGGGCCGGACTTCGTCCATCCAGTCGCGCTTGTAGGGATCGTCACCCGTCCCGAAATCGACCAGCGACACGCGATCGCGATCGATCACATACTCGAACAGCGCGGCGGTGAGGCTGGTCCCGGCGGACAGGTGGCGGGTGTCTTCGAGATGGGCCAGCTTGTGAATCCAGGCGGTGCCGCCGTCCACCGTCCAGAATTGCGCGGCGACCGGCCGCCCTTCGTGCCGGGCGATGCCCAGCCGCAGCCGCCCGGCCTTGCCTTCGGCCTCGGCGAAGGCACGAAGCAGTGCCGGATTGCCTTCGGTCGGCTTCCAGCTCTTGCGATAGATTTCATCGTAGATGATCCAGGCATTATCATCAAAATATTCGATAATCTTGATTTCGACATAGCGCGATCTGCGTTTCAGCGTGGTCCGCAGCGGGCCGGGGCGGGAGGCGAGATATTCGGCATAGCTGCGCCCTTTGACCGGGAGGACGTGGTTGCTGTCGCACATCTGCCGCCCCACCCGCCATCCCCCATCGCGGAAGGCCCTTTCCAGCAGGCTGGCGCTGCCATCCTCGTCCGGTAGTGGCCACAGCGTGACCCGATGCGTTCGCCTGCGCAGGTCGCGGGCCAGTGCGACGGCGAGCCGCTCTTGCGCCGCTCCGTCGCTCATCAGTGGCCGCCAGGTGAAACTGTACCAATTGAGCAGGGGTTCAAGCCGGTGATTCGCTGCGACCAGCGGCAGCGCCAGCACCGCCTTGCCATCGCTGGCCAGCGCAATCAGCGGCGGGGATTCGCTATATTGTGCCAGCAAGGCAAACCAATCGGCACGGTCGAACGGCCCGGCGCTTGCCAAGTCGATACCTTGCAGGACATTAACCTTGTCGTGATAGCTGACTGCGATCACCCGCCCTGTTCCTCCCGGGAGCCCCCTGGCCCGATGCAAGTTCCGCCCGATCCCGTTGCCTGGCCGCTCGATCATCTCGCCGAGTTTGGTGAAGATGCGGCCCCGGCGCTGATCCTGCGCGACCGGACTATCGCATTCAAGCAGTTAAGGAGCCGTGTCGCCGCCTGACATCGCCTTGTCAGCCAGCCCGGCCGAGCGACTGCTGGCGCGGATTCCCGAAAGCTGGCGTGCGCCGCTGGGGCGTCTGGCCTTTGTCTGGCTGGGCCTGATCGTGCTGTTCGGACGCGAATGGGCAGCGATGTTAGCGCAATGGTGGAACAGTTCGACCTACAACCATGTGCTGTTCATACCGCTCATCGTCGTCTGGCTGGTCGTGCTGAGGGCAGGGCAACTGGCACGGTTGAGGCCGATGGGCTGGTGGCCCGGTCTGATAGTGGTGGCCGGCGCTCTGTTCCTTTGGCTGCTGGGGGCTTTTTCCGGGCTGGACCTGGCGATGCAACTCGGGGCCGTCGTGGTCCTGCAGGGTGTGGTGCTGGCCCTGCTCGGGCCGAGAGTGGCGGCGGGGCTGGTGTTTCCGCTGGGCTACATGCTGTTCCTCGTCCCATTCGGCGACGAACTTGTCCCCGCACTGCAAACGATCACGGCAAAGCTCACCATCCTCTTCACCCATTGGAGCGGCATTCCCGCCGATATCCAGGGCGTCTTCATCGATACGCCCGTCGGCCTGTTCGAAGTGGCGGAGGCTTGTTCGGGCGTCAAATTCCTCGTCGCGATGATCGCGCTGGGCACGCTGGTGGCGCAGATCTGCTTCACCAGCTGGCGGCGGCGCGCGCTGTTCATGGCGATGGCGGTGGTGGTTCCGGTGCTGGCCAACGGCGTGCGCGCCTGGGGCACGATCTACATCGCCCAGTTTCGCGGGGTCTCCTTTGCCGCCGGGTTCGATCACATCATCTATGGCTGGGTGTTCTTCGCCATCGTGATGGCACTGATGCTGGCCGGGGCCTGGCGCTTCTTCGACCGCTCGATCGACGATCCCTTCATCGATGCGGACGCGATCATGGCGAACCCGCTGGTCCGCTGGGCCGAAAGACGCACGGTCGGGGCCATGCCTGCGCTGGCGGCGATTGCGGCGATGGCGCTGGGCGTCTCGCTCTGGGCCGCGCAGGCCGACCGGCTTGCCGCCGCTGTTCCGCACCAGATCATGCTGCCGGAACCCAAGGGCTGGCACGAGGTGCCCTATCGCCCGCAGGTCTGGTGGGAACCGCGCGCGCAGGGAGCCAACCATCGCCTGCTCGGTCGCTTCGCCGATGGCGCAGGCCATCAGGTCGAAGTGTTCTATGCCTTCTACGCTTCGCAGGCCGAGGGGCGCGAGGCCGGCGGCTTCGGGCAGGGCGCGCTGACGCCGGACAGTGCATGGTCATGGCTGGAGCCCGGCCCGGCCGATGGCGAGGGTCATTCCGAGTGGCTGCTGGCGCAGGGCCATGTCAGGCGTCTGGCCATCACTTTCTACCGCAGCGGCGATCTGCTCACCGGCAGCAACACGCGGCTCAAGCTGGCCAATATGCGCGACCGCTTCCTGCTCGCCCGCAGGCCGACGATGCTGCTGATCCTTTCCGCCGAAGATCGGCCCGGCCATCCCGCCGCACAAAGCGTGGCGGCGTTCCGCAAGTCCGCCGGGCCGCTGGGCGAATGGATGGACCATATTGCCAAACTGCCCTAACCCCTTCGCATGTGCGGCATAACCGGGATATTCCATTACACCACGCCCAAGCCGGTTGATCCGGCGCGGGTCGAGCGGATGTGCGACGCGCTGGCCCATCGCGGGCCGGACGGGGCAGGCATTTGGACTGCGCCGGGGGTGGGGCTGGGCCATCGCCGCTTGTCGATCATCGATCTCGCCGGCTCGCCCCAGCCGATGCACTCCGCCGATGGTCGGGCGGTGATCGTGTTCAACGGCGAGATTTACAATTTCCGCGAATTGCGGCGCGAACTGGCCAGCCATGGCGCGGTATTCCAGACCGATGGCGATACCGAAGTGATCCTTGCCGCCTGGCAGCGCTGGGGGGTCGATTGCCTTTCGCGCCTGCATGGCATGTTCGCCTTCGCGCTCTATGACCTGACCGAGCGGACGCTGCTTCTCGCCCGCGACCGGCTGGGCGTGAAGCCGCTCTACATGGCGCGGCTGAGCGATGGCAGCTTGGCCTTCGCGTCCGAGATGAAGGGCCTCACCGCTCACCCGCTGCTGCGGCGCGAGATCGATCCGCTGGCGGTGGAGGACTATATGACCTGGGGCTATGTCCCCGATCACCGCGCCTTCCTGCAAGGGGTGGAGAAGCTGCCTGCCGGGCATTTCCTGCTGTTGCGCCATGACACGCCGCCGCCCGCACCGCGCCAGTGGTGGGACGTCTCCTTCCGCCAGCGGCGCGAGGGTTCGGACGAGGATCTGGCCGCCGAACTGCTCCACCTGATGCGCGATGCGGTCCGTTCGCGGATGGTCGCGGACGTGCCGCTGGGCGCGTTCCTGTCGGGCGGGGTGGACAGCTCCAGCGTGGTTGCGCTGATGGCCGAGGCCAGCCGCGAGCCGGTGCGGACCTGCACCATCGGCTTCGATGTCGCGCAACTGGACGAGACGTCCTACGCTGCCGATGTCGCGGCCCGGTTCCACACCGATCACCGAGCCCGCGTGGTCGGCGCGGATGATTTCGAGGAACTCGACACGCTGGCTGCGATGTTCGACGAGCCTTTCGCCGATGCTTCCGCCCTGCCGACCTGGCGGGTCTGCCAGCTGGCTCGCGAGACGGTGACCGTCGCACTGTCCGGGGATGGCGCGGACGAGGCCTTTGCAGGATACCGCCGCCAGATGTTTCAGGCCCGCGAAGACGGCTTGCGTCGGATGCTGCCCGCAGTGCTGCGCCGACCTCTGCTGGGTGGGCTGGGCCGGATCTATCCCAAGGCCGACTGGGCACCGCGCCCTTTGCGGGCAAAGACGACGCTGCTTGCGCTCGCCGGAACGGGGGAGGAAGGCTATGCCCGCGCGCTGGCGATCAATCCGCCGGAACTGCGCGAAGGGCTCTATTCGCCCGAGTTCCTGCGGCTGCGCGGTGATTACCGGGCCGAACAGCCACTGGAGGCAATGATGCGCAACGCGCCTGCCCGCTCCGGCCTAGACCGGGCGCAATATGCCGATCTCAAGTTCTGGCTGCCTGGCGATATCCTGACCAAGGTTGACCGGACCAGCATGGCCGTCAGCCTGGAAGCGCGCGAGCCGCTGCTCGACCATCGGCTGGTCGAATTTGCCGCCGCCTTGCCCGAACGGATGCGGTTGCGCGGGGTGCAGGGCAAGTGGCTGCTCAAGAAGACGATGGAGCGCTATCTGCCGGGCGAAATACTCTACCGGCCCAAGCAGGGTTTCGTGACGCCGGTTTCCGCGTGGTTGCGCGGGCCGCTGTCCGGCGCGGCCCGGGCGATCGCCACCAGCGCACCACTGGCCCGCAGCGGGTGGTTCGACACCACCCGGATCAGCCGCTTGGCCGACGATCATATTGCCGGGCGGGCCGACCATGGCCGACTGCTGTGGCAGCTGCTTCAGCTCGACCGGGCGCTGAAAATGACCAAATCCCTGTAATTTAGAACGTTAAGGCATGTGGTTAAAATTTCCTTAACGGTTCGTCGTTCCTGTGACTCGCTTCGTCGCAGCCCTGTCGGTTACCGATTGCCTGATGACTCCCGCCTAAGGTAACTTGGTTAACGTAAGGGAATAATAACCAAAAATTGGCGCACCCCGTTACAGGCAAAAGGGGGCCGCAGTGGACAGCTTAAATGGGGGCCTCGAGCAGTCCGAAATTGCGCCTGATCAGGGTGACAATCTCCTGTTCGTTCTTGGCGATGATCATGAGCCTCTGGTTGCAGACAGTGCGCGCCATCTCGCGATACCGGAACGGCTCTTCAAGCTGGAAGAGCTTGATATTCTGTATGAATCGGGAAATGAAGCGCTCTGGACCTATATGCACCCGGCTGAGCGGCCGAGCTTTTCGCTCACCATGCTTTCCAACTTCTACGATTGGCAGCGGCTGATCGGGGACAGTTTCGGGCCCGGCAAGGTGCCGCTGCGATACGTCATTCTGGCCAGCAGGACGCCGGGCGTGTTCAGCCTCGGCGGCGACCTTGAATTGTTCCAGGGATTGATCCGCTCGCAGAATCGTGAAGGGCTGGTCGCTTATGGGCATCGCTGCGTCGAAATTCTCGACCGGATCATGCGGGCGTTCGAGCTGCCGCTCATCACGGTCGGGCTGGTACAGGGCGCGGCGCTTGGCGGCGGGTTCGAGGCTGTGCTGGCCTATGACAAGATCATTGCGGAACGCGGCTCCACTTTCGGTTTACCGGAAGTGATCTTCGGGCTGTTTCCCGGGATGGGCGCGCATTCGATCCTGTCTCGCAAGCTGGGCACGGCAATGGCCGACCGGCTGATCCTGTCGAACGAGATCTACACCGCCGAGCAGATGTATGATCTGGGCATCGTCCACCAGCTTGCCGAACCGGGCGAAGGGCTGAAGGCCTGCCGCGAATTTATCGAGAAGTCGCAGCGCCGACACTCGGGAATGGTGCGGGCACATGAAGCGATGCGGATCAGCGCGCCGGTGCCGCTGGCGGAGATGAAACAGATTGTCGATCTGTGGGCCGATGCAGCGCTCGAACTGCGCGAGCAGGATCTCAAGATCATGTCGCGACTGGCGCGGGCGCAGGCCAAGCTGGCCCACGCGGCCTGAGGCATCTGTCTATTCCTCGCCGTGGCCGGCGGCCATGTAATCCGTGCTTTGCATTTCCTTGAGGCGGCTGACCGTGCGTTCGAATTCGAAGCTGCCGTCACCGGCCTGGTAAAGTGTTTCCGGCTCGGCAGCGGCGGTGACGAACAGTTTGACCTTGTTTTCATAGAGCGCGTCGATCAGCGTGACGAAGCGTGCTGCCTCGTTGCGCTGTTCCGGCCCCATCTGCGGAATGCCGACCACGATCACGGTGTGATAGGTGCGGGCGATGGCGAGATAGTCGGCCGCGCCCAGCGGCTGCTCGCACAGGCGCTTGAAGCTGAACACGCCGACCCCCTTGAGACTGCGCGGCACATGGATGCGCCGGCTGCCGACTTCGACTTCGCCCGAGGGAACGTGGTCGAGGTCTTCGGGGGCGTAGTCGGTCAGGCGGTAAAAGGCCTGGCGGACCTGTTCGGTTGCCGGTTCACCCAGAGGGGTGTGCCAGCTGGCGATATCGCCCAGCCGGTCTAGCCGGTAATCGACCGGGCCGTTCAGCGCCAGCACGTCCAGTTCGCGCTCCATCAGGGCAATGAACGGCAGGAAATGTTCGCGGTTGAGGCCGTCCTTGTAAAGTTGGCTGGGTGCGCGGTTCGATGTGGTGACGATGGTCACCCCCTGGTCGACCATCAGCGATGTGAACAACCGGCTCATGATCATGGCATCGGCGCTGTTGTTGACCACCATCTCGTCGAAGGCGAGGCAGGTCAGCCCTTCGGCCAGCGCGGCGGCAACCGGCGGGATCGGATCGCCGCTTTCCTTCCTGCGTTCTTCCCGCAGCCGCTGGTGCACTTCCAGCATGAAGGCGTGGAAATGGACGCGGCGCTTCTGGTCTATTCGCAACGACTGGTGGAACAGGTCCATCAGCATCGACTTGCCGCGCCCGACGCCGCCCCACAGGTAAATGCCGCGAGGACTGGTCACTTTCCTGCGCAGCAGCCGTCCGAGAAATCCGCGCTGGAGAGTGCCCGCTTCCAGTTCCTGCTGAAGCTGGTCGAGCCGCATGGCGGCGGCGGCCTGTTCGGGATCGGTGCGCAATTCGCCCGAAGCGACCAGCGCCTCGTAGCGTTCGATTACCCTGCTCATGGCCGGGACGGCTTGCGGATGATGCCGGAATAGGACGCGACCACTTCCTCGCCCTGGACCACCATGCCACGGCCGAATACCAGCCGACCGGTTTCCCTGACCAGTTCGGTCAGCGCGTCGAGCGGCTGTTCCGAATCGCCCGCCCCGGTGAAGTGGGTGTTGAGTTCCAGCGTGGTGCCATGGCCGATGTCCTTGCCCAGAATGGCGGTGCAGCCGGCAAACAGCGCGATATCGCACAGAGCCATGCTGACAGCGCCATGAATGGCATTGTGGATGTTGGTCAGGTGCGGCTTGGGGAAGATGCGAGTGCGAGTGCGGGTGCGTTCCGCATTGTCGAACCGCAGCAGCGTCAGGCCGAGCACCGCACCATTATAGCGCGTGAGATCGGTCAGCCGCCACTCGTTCCAGCCGGGATGATCGGGATGTTCGCCCAGCAGGAACGGGCATGCTTCCAGGGGAATTAACCCGGACACCTCAGATGTGCCGTTCGGCCTGCATCTTCTTGATTTCAGCGATGGCCCGCGCCGGGCTGAGGCCCTTGGGGCAGACGTTGGCGCAGTTCATGATGGTGTGGCAGCGATAGAGCCGGAAAGGATCTTCCAGTTCGTCCAGCCGTTCGCCGGTCATCTCGTCGCGGCTGTCGGCCAGCCAGCGATAGGCCTGGAGCAGGATCGCCGGGCCCAGGAACTTGTCCGAGTTCCACCAGTAGCTCGGGCAGGAGGTGGAGCAGCAGGCGCACAGGATGCACTCGTAAAGCCCGTCCAGCTTCTCGCGCTGTTCCGGGCTCTGCAGCCGTTCCTTGCCCGAAGGGGTGGTCGAAACGGTCTGCAGCCAGGGCCGGATCGAGGCATATTGCGCGTAGAAATGGGTGAAGTCGGGGACGAGGTCCTTGATCACTTCCATGTGCGGCAGTGGAGTGATGCGGATGTCACCCGGCAGATCCTCGATCGCCATGGTGCAGGCGAGGCCGTTGCGGCCGTTGATGTTCATGGCACAGGAGCCACAGATACCTTCGCGGCAGGAGCGGCGGAAGGTCAGTGTCGCATCTGCTTCGTTCTTCATCTTGATCAGCGCGTCGAGCACCATCGGCCCGCAAGCATCGAGATCGATCTCGAAGATGTCATAACGCGGATTTTCACCGCTGTCGGGATCGTAGCGGTAAACCTTGAAGGTCTTGACCCGGTTGGCGCCTTCAGCCTTGTGGACATTGCCCTTGCGGGAAATCTTGCTGTTCTTGGGAAGGGTGAAGGTAGCCATGGATGATTCCTGTAGCGATGAGACGCGAATTACCGCGCCGCTATCTAACGATTAACGGGGACAGGGCAAGGTGCTGGATCGTCCCATGCACTTTCCCTGCCTGTTTTTGACCTGTTTCCTTTTTTCCCCGTTAGCCTATGTTCACCGCCGAAGTGTAGGGGGGAAGACGGATGGGCATCAAGACCTGGTATGACGATCATATTGTGCCGCGGATCATCAAATGCGGCTGCGCCAACAGCGCGGTGGCGGAGCGGCGGGCGCAGGTCGTGCCGCGCGCCAGCGGGCGGGTGTTCGAGATCGGCTGCGGCGGCGGACTGAACCAGCCGTTCTATGATCGCACCAAGGTGTCGAGCTTCTCAGGGATCGATCCCTCGGGCAAACTGCTGGAATATGCGCGCGAACAGGCCGCCAAGAAGGG
Organism: Erythrobacteraceae bacterium; assembly: GCA_947479055.1. Classification (GTDB taxonomy): domain Bacteria; phylum Pseudomonadota; class Alphaproteobacteria; order Sphingomonadales; family Sphingomonadaceae; genus CANJYE01. Next base: position 7,898 of record CANJYE010000013.1, on the reverse strand, counting down.
TTGGCAGGCCGACATCCGTCAGGGCATCGGCGAAGCGATCCCGTTTGAGGACGAGAGCTTTGATACGGTGGTTTGCACCTATACGCTGTGTTCGGTGCAGGATCATCGCCAGGTGCTGGCCGAGCTGCGGCGCATCCTCAAGCCGGGCGGCAAGTTCCTGTTCCTCGAACATGGCCGCGCGCCTGAGGCCAGCGTGCAACGCTGGCAGCAGCGGATCGAGCCGACCTGGAAGGTTCTGATGGGCGGTTGCCACCTGACCCGCCCGGTCTGCGGCTCGGTCGAGGAAGGCGGCTTTACCGTCACCCCGATCGACAAGGGCTACATGCCGAAGATGCCCAGATTCGCCAGCTGGATGGAATGGGGCGAGGCGACCAAGACGGCCTGACATTCCATTGCAGACAAGAAAAGGGGCATCCCGGACTGGCCGGGATGCCCCTTTTTCGTTGTGCCTGCGCGGCGTTGCCCGGTCAGTTGCCGAAAGTGCGCTGCCACCAGCCACGGCGGGGTTCGCCATTGGCGTCCAGACCGTCATCGTCGGAGGCTTCAGCGGTCGGGGCCTCATCGGAACCGGCCACTTCGGAACCGGCCACTTCGGGTTCTGCCACCGGGACTTCCGCAACGGGCTCAGTCACGGCCGGTTCGGCGGCGGCTTCGACCTTTTTGCGACGGCTGCGGGCCGGCTTCGGGGCTGGTTCCTCGGCTGGAGCGTCAGTCTCAGTCGGAACTTCCGCCTCGACATCGGCCTTCTTGCGCCGGGCGCGCTTCGGCTTGGCTGGAGCTTCCGCCTCGACTTCCGCTGCGATCGCTTCAACCGGGGCATCGGCGGTCACCTCGGCATCGCCATCGGCAACCTTCTTGCGGCGCGAACGCGGCTTGCGCTTGGGCTGTTCGCCTTCGGCGCTGTCGAGGTCAGGTTCAGGATCGGCGCTGATCGCTTCGAGCGCGCCTTCGACGGCTTCCGCGATGCTGGCTTCATGGCCTTCGGCATCCTGGCTGTCGTCGGCCTGATTGTCGTCAGAACGCTTACGGTCACGGCCACCCCGGCGGCGGCGGCGCTTCTTGCGGGGCTGGCCATCCTCGCCTTCGGCACCGGCGGCGCGGGGCTCGCGATCCCCGTCGCGATCTTCGTCGCGATCGTTGTCGGCGTCGCTATCGCCTTCGCTGTCGGCATCGCCGTCACCATCACGCTCGTCGCCATCCTCGTCGGACTGGCTGGCGCCACCCTCATCGTCGCGCTTGCGGTTGCGGCCACCACGGCGGCGGCGGCGGCGCTTGCGGCGCTGTTCGCCCTCGGCCTCGGTTTCCTGGCGCGGACCGGAGCCGGAGCTGCGAACCTCTTCCTCTTCGTCCTCTTCCTCGTCGAGTTCGTCTTCGATATCGTCGAAATCATCCTCGATCACATCGACGATCGGCTCGAACCGGGGCATGGTGGTCGGGCGCGGACCGGAGCTGGCGATGCGCATCTTGGCGCCTTCCTGCTCCCCTTCGGGAATGACTTCGACGCTGACGCCATAGCGCCGTTCGATCTCGGCAAGGTCGGCGCGCTTGGCATTGAGCAGGTAGATCGCCGCTTCGCTGGAGGCATAGAGCGTGATGATCGTGCCCTTGCCCTTGGCCGCCTCGTCCTCGATCAGGCGCAGGGCGGACAGCCCGGCGCTGGAGGCGGTGCGGACAAGGCCGGTGCCGTCGCAATGGGGGCAGCCACGGGTGGTCGCCTCGAGCACGCCGGTGCGCAGGCGCTGGCGGCTCATCTCCATCAGCCCGAAGCCGGAAATGCGACCGACCTGGATGCGGGCGCGATCGTTCTTCAGCGCCTCCTTCATCGCCTTCTCGACCTTGCGGATGTTGGAGTTGTACTCCATGTCGATGAAGTCGATCACGACGAGGCCGGCCATGTCGCGCAGGCGCAACTGCCGGGCGATTTCGCGGGCGGCTTCCAGATTGGTACTGAGCGCGGTCTGTTCGATCCCGTGTTCCTTGGTGGAACGGCCTGAGTTGATGTCGATCGACACCAGCGCCTCGGTCGGGTTGATCACCAGGTAGCCGCCGGATTTCAGCTGCACCACTGGATCGTACATCGCCGAAAGCTGGTCTTCCGCGCCATAGCGCTGGAACAGCGGGACCGGATCGGAATAGGCTTTCACCCGCCGCGCATGGCTGGGCATCAGCAGCTTCATGAATTCGCGGGCGGCGCGATAGCCTTCCTCGCCTTCGACCACCACTTCCTCGATCTCGCGGTTGTAGATGTCGCGGATCGCGCGCTTGATCAGGTCGCTGTCGGAATGGATCAGCGCAGGTGCGCTGGACTGGAGCGTGGTTTCGCGGATTTCGTCCCACAACCGGGCGAGGTAATCGAAGTCGCGCTTGATCTCGGTCTTGGTGCGCTGCAGCCCGGCGGTGCGGACGATGCAGCCCATCGACTTGGGCAGGGCCAGTTCGGACACGATCTGCTTCAACCGCTTGCGATCCGAAGCGCTGGAAATCTTGCGTGAAATGCCGCCGCCATGGCCCGAATTGGGCATCAGCACGCAATAGCGACCAGCCAGACTGAGATAGGTGGTGAGCGCTGCGCCCTTGTTGCCGCGTTCTTCCTTGACGACCTGAACCAGCAGCACTTGGCGGCGTTGGATGACGTCCTGGATCTTGTATCGGCGGCGCAGTTCCATGCGCTTGGCGCGCAGTTCGTCGGCCTTCTTGGAGCGCGAGCGATTGCCCTGGCGGCGCTGGCCGCGGCGATCCTGGCCGCGATTTTCGTCTTCGCCTTCCTCGTCGTCGGCATCGTCGCCGTCTTCGACCTGGCCGCCTTCGATCGTGGCGACATCGTCCTTCTCGGAAGTGTCGATTTCCTCGACCCCGTCGGCGAAATCATCGCCCCGGCCGTCGTCGTCATCGTCGCCGTCCAGCCGGTCGCTGCCGTCGTCCTCGGCATCTTCCTCGGCGCGCAGCGCGGCCTCTTCCTCGGCGGCGGCCGCTTCTTCGGCCAGCAGCCGGTCACGGTCGGACTTGGGGATCTGGTAATAGTCTGGATGGATTTCGCTGAAGGCGAGGAAGCCGTGGCGATTGCCGCCAAAATCCACGAAGGCTGCCTGCAACGAGGGTTCGACCCTCGTTACTTTTGCCAGATAGATATTGCCTTTGATCTGCTTGTGTTCGGCAGATTCGAAATCGAATTCCTCAATCCGGTTTCCCTTGAGGACCGCCACCCGCGTTTCTTCCGGGTGGCGCGCGTCGATGAGCATGCGCGTTGACATTATGATTTCTCCAGGCGCGCCAGCCTCCTGCAACCTTTCGGCAGCTTGCGGGGCGCGCGTATAGTGATGGACCGCTTGCGATATGGCTTGCTTCGGCCGGGCTTGCGGTAAACAGGAAAGGACCGGAACGCGATTGCGGCCCGATGATGCGGAATGTGTCTGCCCCAGCGAGAATGCGCGGATGATATCGGCGCGCAGCCCGTACCGCATGTGCCGCTACACAGCCTTCTGGCTGCGGCGGTCGGTGCGGAACAAGACTTCTCATTGGGGCGTCAACCTGTACGGTACCGGGCCGAAGGTCCGGTAAATGTCACAGGATCAGGCTTGGAACCATCCGGGGGCTACCGCCAGGGCTGCATCGATGTGCTGCCGGAGCTCTTCCCTTACGAAACGGGCCTAAGCTGCCCCTGTGTCCGCGCTGCTAGCACCGCGCAGCCATGCGGGCAACCGAATTGCGCAAAGCTTCCTGCGGAATAAGCCCAGATTGCCCTTGTCGTCGGGTATCCTGCGCCCCTAACGCTGTGGACCATGTCGCCGCGTATTCAGCTCTGGTTGATCTTTCTCGCGCCGATTGCGCTGTTGGGCGGGCTTTATGTCTTTGGCCTGACCATTCCGGTGCCCTATTTCGGCCGGAGCTATGTCATCCGGATCGAGCTGCCCGAGGCGGGGTCGCAGATCGGCCTGCCGGCAATCGAAGGGCCGCAGGATGCCAGCCGTCCGCTGGTGGTGATCGATGCCGGCCATGGCGGCCACGATCCCGGTGCCAGCGGAGGCGGATACGAGGAGAAGCGGCTCGTGCTCGGCCTTGCCCGGGCGCTGCGTGACAGGCTGCTGCAGCAGGGCGGGGTGAGGGTGGCGCTGACCCGTTCGGACGATCGCTTCCTCGTGCTGCAGGAACGGGCCGAGATCGCGCGGCGGCTGGGTGCCGACCTGTTCCTGTCGATCCACGCCGATTCCGCCGGCGGCGAAAGCGACGGCGTGCAGGGCGCGACGATCTATACGCTGTCCGACAAGGCCTCTGACGAAACCGCCGCAAGGCTCGCCGCGCGGGAGAACCAGGCCGACCGGATCAACGGGGTGGCGCTGAAGGAACAGAGCAACGCGGTCAGCGCGATCCTGGTCGATCTTTCCCAGCGCCGCGCCAATGAAGAGGCATCGGATTTCGCCTCGCTGATCATCCGGGAAGGGGAGGGGAAGCTGCCGTTCCATCCCGAACCGCGCCGCTCCGCCGCCTTTGTCGTGCTGAAAGCGCCCGATGTCCCTTCGGTGCTGTTCGAGGCGGGCTATATCACCAATCCGCAGGAGGCGGCGCGGCTCGCCTCGCAGGAAGGCCGGGCGGGTTTCGCCGAGGTGATGGCGCGGGCGATCCGGATCTATTTCGCCCGGCAGGCGGGGACATGAACGCCCCGGCAAGCGGTGCAATTGCTGCCGGCGTGGATTTCCTGACGCTTCGTTCTGGCATCGGGACGATTCTGCGTGCTAGAGGCCGAGGCTGACCATGGCCGACAACCAACAGCCCAGCAGCAACGATATCCGCTACCGCGTGCGGCGCGATACGTCCGGCGCGCTCGAATGGTTTCGGCGCAACTGGCGCGAAACCGGGATGTTCCGCATCGTCATGCTGGCGATCGGCGGGCTGCTGGCGCTCTATTTCCTGGTGTGGGTGACCATCGGGCGGAACCTGCCCGATGCCGGCACGCTGCTCGATTACGAACCCCCGCTGCCGACGGTGGTGCGCGGTGTCGACGGCGAGATCGTCTATTCCTATGCGCGCGAACGGCGCGTCCAGTTGCAGTTTGCCGATTTTCCACGCCCGCTGATCAACGCCTATCTTGCCGCCGAGGACAAGACCTTCTGGACCCATGGCGGGGTCGACTTCACCGGGCTGGCCGGCGCGGTGTTCGACTATGTCACCAAGATCGGTTCGGGCGAGCGGGCCAAGGGCGGTTCGACCATCACCCAGCAGGTGGCCAAGAACATCCTGGTTGGCGATGAATATTCGATCGCGCGCAAGATCAAGGAAATGATCCTGGCCCGCCGGATCGAAAGTGTGCTGACCAAGCAGCAGATCCTGGAACTCTATCTCAACGAGATCCCGCTGGGCCGCCAGAGCTTTGGCGTGCAGGCGGCGGCGCGGGCCTATTTCGACAAGGACGTGGGCGACCTGCAATTGAACGAGGCGGCCTTCCTCGCGATCCTGCCCAAGGCACCGGAGCGGTATGGCCGCGCCAAATACGCGAATCTGGCGCTGGAACGGCGCAATTTCGTGCTCGACCAGATGGTCAGGAACGGCTTCGTCTCGCGCGCTGCCGCCGCCTCGGCCAAGGCGATGCCGCTGGGCGTGGTCACGCACCGGGGTGAACAGAAATCGGTCGATGCCGGCTATTTCCTGGAGGAAGTGCGCCAGCAGCTGATCGCCAAATATGGCGACAAGGCCGAAGATGGCCCGCACAGCGTCTATGCCGGCGGCTTGTGGGTGCGCACCTCGCTTGATCCGCGCCTGCAGATCGCCGCGCGCGATGCGCTGCGCGCCGGGCTGATGCGTTATCAGGGCAATCGCGCCTGGAACGGGCCGCTGGCCCGGATCGACATGGCGGCGGGTGACTGGCGCGGGCAGCTGGCCAGCTCCTACCTCTCGATCGGCTACAGCAACTGGCGGGTGGGCGTGGTGACGGCGCGCTCGGGCAGCCAGGGCCGGATCGGCTTTGTCGATGGCAAGGAATATCCGCTCATCGGCCTGCCCGACAATCTGCGCGCCGGGCATGTGATCGTCGCCTCGCCGGTCGGCAATGCCTGGCAGGTGCGCACGGTGCCGGAGATTTCGGGCGGCTTCGTGGCGGAAGATCCCAACACCGGGCGGGTGCTGGCGATGCAGGGCGGGTTCGATCCGCGCCTCGGCGCCTTCAACCGCGCCACCCAGGCGCAGCGCCAGCCGGGTTCGACCATCAAGCCGTTCGTCTATGCCACCGGGCTCGACAACGGGATGACCCCGGCCACGATGGTCAGCGACACCGCCTTCTGCGTCTATCAGGGGGCCGCGCTGGGCGAGAAATGCTTCCGCAATTTCGACATGCGCGGCTCGGGTGGCGAACACACCATGCGCTGGGGGCTGGAACAGTCGCGCAACCTGATGACCGTGCATGTCGCCAATGAGGCCGGGATGGACCATGTCACCACCACCTTCCAGAAGGTGGGCATCGGCAAATATGCGCCCTACCTGTCGTTCGCGCTCGGCGCAGGGGAAACCACGGTGAGCAAGATGGTCAACGCCTATGCCGCGCTGGCCAACAATGGCCGCCAGTTCGACCCCACCCTGATCGATTACGTCCAGGACCGGCATGGCAAGGTGATCTGGCGGGCGGACAGCCGGCCTTGCCCCGGCTGCAACATGGCGCATTGGGACGGCAGGCCGATGCCCCGCTTCCAGCCGCGCGGCAAGCAGGTGATCGATCCGCGCACCGCCTACCAGACCGTCCACATGCTCGAAGGCGTGGTTCTGCGCGGCACCGCCGTGGTGCTGCGCGATCTCAACCTGCCGCTGTTCGGCAAGACCGGCACGACCTCCGGCCCGACCAATGTCTGGTTCGTCGGCGGATCGCCCGACATCGTCGCCGGGGTCTACATGGGCTATGACCAGCCGCGCAGCATGGGCGGCTACGCCCAGGGCGGGACGATGGCCGCGCCGATCTTCAAGCAGTTCGTGCAATCGACCCGCGACAAGTGGAGCACCAAGCCATTCGTCGCCCCGGCGGGCGTGCGGATGATCCGGATCGACCGCCGCACCGGCAAGCGGGTGTTCGACGGCTGGCCCGGCAACGATCCCAAGGCCGACACCATCTGGGAAGCGTTCAAGCCCGATACCGAGCCCAAGCGGACAACCCGCGAGGACGAGATTGCCGCAATGCGCGAGGAAATCCTCGCCCAGATCCGCCGCGGTCGCGAAGAAGAAGCCCGCCGCGCCGCCGGTGGCGGCAAGGCCGACAGTGAGGGCTTTGTCGAGGAGCAGGGCGGGCTTTACTGAGGCGAGCGGGGGATCGAGCGGGTGGCCGCTACTCAAGCTATTTGGCAGAGACCTGCCTTTCCGGACACGACAACAAACCGGACATCGCGCAGGCTGGTGGTGAAGCGGAAATATAGCCACACTGCCAAGCGGATCGTATCCGGCGGAAAGCGATGGCACTTGTAGGAAATGGGGATCATGGACGGCTATCTATGCCGTCATTGACGGCTCGCAACCATCTGGCAGGATTACCCTGACTATGCCATCGAGGGAGATATAGCCCATGGATTTTCAATTAGAAAAAATAAAAATTAAAAACATCATATCTATAATTTCAAAACTATTTAATTTAACTGTCTTATCATCTCTGACTATACAATTTCCGGCCGATATATCTATAAATTTCTACAGATACAACAGCTGGGTGGTTATGGTGTCTGACGGGTATAGGAGTAAGCCGGTTTTTAAGAAGATATGCCTGTATTGGAATTTTCCAGAAACTAGGGTCAGGACCTGTTAAATTGCTTGCATGATGGGCTGAGGGTTGATTCAATGGTGGCACCAGGAGGTGCTGCTTGTGGACGATCTGTTTATGCTGAGCGAGGTGCAGATGCGCCGGATCAAGCCATTTTTCCCGCGATCGCATG
>CANJYE010000012.1 GCA_947479055.1 Erythrobacteraceae bacterium | reverse complement strand
CACTTGATCGAAAACCTGTTCGCCAAAATCAAGGACTGGCGGCGCATTCACACCCGATATGATCGCTGCGCCCACACCTTCATGTCCGCCATCGCAATCGCCGCTACCGTCATCTTCTGGTTGTGATCAATGAGTCCTGACCCTAGGTTATATCGGCCTGCCCACTGCGGCGATCATCGCCCGCGCGGGGATGAAGGTGCTGGGCATCGATGTGTCCGAACATGTGGTCGAGACGATCAACCGCGGCCAGATCCATATCGAGGAGGTCGATCTGGATGGCCTCGTCCACGGGGTGGTCCAGCGCGGATTGCTGAGCGCGTCCACCACCATGGCCCCGGCCGATGTGTTCGTGATCGCGGTGCCGACGCCTTTCGCCAAGGATGGCCACCACACGCCCGATATCTCCTATGTCCTGTCCGCCGCGCGCGAAGTGGCGAAAGTGCTGAAGGCGGGTGATGCGATCATCCTTGAATCGACCTCGCCGGTCGGCACCACCGAGCAGATGCGCGACATGATCGCGGCGGTGCGCCCCGACCTGAAAATGCCGGGGATGAGTCATGAAACCCCTGACATTTCCATCGCCTATTGCCCCGAACGGGTGCTGCCCGGCCGGATCCTGGAGGAACTGACCAACAACGACCGCTCGATCGGCGGCATCACCCCGCGTTGTGCGAGAAAGGCGCTGGCCTTCTACAAGCGTTTCGTGCGCGGGACCTGCATCACCACCGATGCGCGCTCTGCCGAAATGACCAAGCTGGTCGAAAACGCCTATCGCGACGTCAACATCGCCTTTGCCAACGAGCTGTCGATGATCTCCGACGCGATGGGGCTGGATGTGTGGGAAGTGATCCGGCTGGCCAACCGTCATCCGCGCGTCAATATCCTCCAGCCCGGGCCGGGCGTGGGCGGGCATTGCATCGCGGTCGATCCATGGTTCATCGTCAACGGCGCGCCGGAGCACAGCCCGCTGATCCGCACTGCGCGCGGGGTCAACGATGGCAAGATCCACCATGTCATCGCCCGTGCCGCCGCGCTGGTGGAAGCTCATCCGGCGGCGAAGATCGGCTGCCTCGGGCTCGCCTTCAAGGCCAATATCGACGATTTCCGCGAAAGCCCGGCGCGGCTGGTGGCGGGCACGCTGGCCCGCCGCTTTGGCGCACGGGTGCATGTGGTGGAACCCTATGCCACCCAGCTGCCGATTGAATTCACCGGCACTGGCGCGCTCCAGGTCGATATCGACACGGCGCTGGAGGAATGCGACGTGCTGATCGTGCTGGTCGACCACGATGTGTTCAAATCGGTCCCGCTGGCCGAACGGGCGCACAAGCTGGTCTATGACACCCGCGGCATCTGGCCCGACCAGCCGGAAGAGCCGGTCATGGGCGTGACGACGCTGCGCAAGGCGGGCTGATCACACCAGCGAGATATCCGGCGCGTCTTCCTGCTTCATGCCGATTGTGTTGTAACCGGCATCGACAAAATGGACCTCGCCGGTGACGCCGCTGGCGAGATCGGACAGCAGGTAGAGCGCCGATCCGCCGACATCCTCGATAGTCACGCTTCGCCGCAGCGGCGAGTTCAGTTCGTTCCATTTGAGGATGTAGCGGAAATCGCCGATTCCGCTGGCGGCCAGCGTCTTGATCGGCCCGGCCGAGATGGCATTGACCCTGATATTGTCGGGGCCGAGATCGTTGGCGAGATATTTGACGCTGGCTTCCAGCGCGGCCTTGGCCACGCCCATCACATTGTAATGCGGCACGACCTTTTCCGCGCCGTAATAGCTCAGGGTCAGGATCGAACCGCCCCCGTCTTCCTTGGATGGCATCAGCGCGCGGGCGCGTTTGGTTACCGCCACCAGGCTGTAGGCGGAAATGTTCATGGTCATCAGGAAATTGTCGAGGCTGGTGTCGATGAACTTGCCGCGCAGCTCGTTCTTGTCGGAAAAGCCGATGGCGTGGACTACGAAATCGAGCCGGCCCCAGCGCGCCGCGATCTGGTCGAAGGCGGCGTCCAGCGCGGCCATGTCGGACACGTCGCAATCGATCAGGAAATCGGAACCGAGGCTGGCCGCCAGCGGCGCGACCCGCTTGGCCAGCGCATCGCCCTGGTAGGAAAAGGCCAGCTCCGCGCCATGTTCATGCAGCTTGCGGGCAATGCCCCAGGCCAGCGACTTGTCATTGGCCAGCCCCATGATGAGACCCCGCTTGCCCGCCATCAAACCGTCCATGAGGCCCTCATTCCTTTTCCCGTGCGATCGCCGTGTCGTTCAGTTTCGTATCGGGCGCGCCTGCCAGCGCGGCATTCAGTTCGGCGCCCACGACCATTCCTAAGCCGACCAGCCAGAAAAAGAAAAGCGCGATCATGATTCCGGCCAGGCTGCCGTAGGTCAGGTTGTAGGTGAACAGGCCGTGCAGCAGCGGCGGAAGCGCCAGCGTCACTCCTACCCACCAAAGCGTCACTGCCAGTGCGCCGGGCCATTTGGGATAGCGGCGCTGGCGATAGGCCTCCGGCGTCAGGGTGAAGAACAGCAGGTAGATCGATCCGAACAGACCGACCCCGGTGAGCAATCGCGACAGCGCCAGGCCCGATAGAACACCGGCGAGATGCGGGAAGCGGGCCAGGATCACTTCCTCTGCCGTACCGATCGCAACCTGCGCGATCAGCGACAGCATCAGCAGCACGACAGCGGCGATGATGATGCCGGTCGACAGCAGGCGATAATGCCAGAAGCTCAACTCGGGAGGGGTGCGGTAGGCGCGATGGAGGATGTCCCGGATCGTTTCGACCAGGCTGCCCATGGTCCACAGCCCCACCGCCGCGCCCGCCCACAGCAGCCAGCCGGTGCGCAGCTCGATCACGTCGAAGGCGACCGGCTCGATCACATTCGCCACTTCGTGCGGCAGCGCCTGCATCACTGCGCGAATGATCCCGGCGCGCTCGCTCGCTTCGCCCACCAGCTGGAACACCGCAGCACCGACGATGAAGAACGGGAAGATCGCCAGCAACGACATATAGGCGAGATTGCCGGCATGGATCGAGCCGTCGTTCCAGGCCCCCACCGCCACGCGCCGCATCATGGCGAACAACCGGCTGCCCGGATGAAGGTGCCGGGCCACCCGGTAAGGCAGCTTCAGCCCGTTGATGAGCTGGGCCAGGATCGTCACACTCCCAGGCGGCTCCGGATATTGCGGCTGTCCTGCCAGCCTTCCAGCCGCCGGGCGAGATCGGGATCGTCCCCCGGAAGGTCGATCAGCAGCGAGACCAGCTGGTCGCCCCGCTCACCGCCTTTCGTGCTGAAACCCTTGCCCTTGAGGCGCAGGACCTTGCCCGAACTGCTGCCCGGGGCGATGGTCAGCATCACCGGGCCATCCACTGTCGGCACCTTGACCTTGGCCCCGTTGACTGCCTCATCCAGCGTCACCGGCAGGTCGAGCCTGATATCGTCGCCATAGCGGCGGAAGAAGGGATGGGGCGTGACATTGATCGTTACCAGCGCATCGCCCGCGCCGCCCGGCCCTTGCTCGCCCTTGCCCTTGAGCCGCATCTGGGTGCCGTCCTCGACCCCGGCGGGCAGCTTGAGGTCCAGCGTCTTGCCATCGGACAGGGTGATTCGCTGGTCGGCGCGTGTCGCGGCATCGGCGAAGGGCACCGACAGGCGATACTGGACATTGCTGCCGCGCGCGGGCGGGCGGCGCTGGCCACCGAAACCGCCGCCAAAGCCGCCGCCCATGCCGCCCTGCCCGCCGCGCTGCCTGGCGCCGCCGAACATGCCGCCGAACAATTCGTCAAGATCGATGCCCTCGGGATTGCCGCCGGCACCGCCAAAGCCTTCGAACCCGCCGCCGAATCCGCGCTGGCCGCCGCCCATGCCGCCACCCATTCCGCCGAAGGGATGGGTCGGATTGCCTTCGCCGTCAATTTCCCCCCGGTCGAACTGGGCGCGCTTGTCCTTATCGGACAAGAGGTCATAGGCGGCGGTAACCTTGCCGAAACGCTCGGTCGCCTGGGCATTGTCCTGATTGCGGTCGGGATGGAGCTCCTTGGCCAGCTTGCGATAGGCGGACTTGATGTCCTTCTCGTTCGCGCCGCGCGCCACGCCGAGGATGGAATAAGGGTCAGACATGCGCATTAGCTAGGCGCAGCGGGCGTTCATCGCAAGGTATGGGGCAAGGCATGGGCTTTCCTACTTTTCCGAAGGGGGTTAGGGGATGCGCATGCACCCGATCCGACTCCCTGCCAGACTTGCGGATCCGATCCGGTCCCCTGACGAAGCGGAGGGCGTTTTCTTGCCATTGGACTGTGTCAACTGTGTCAACCTTGACAGGAAAACCCCGTGAAAGCTGAACAGGACGCGATCCCCCACGCCGATCCGCTGGCGCTGTTCGAACGCTGGTATGCCGAGGCGCGGGAAAACGAGCCGAATGATTCGAACGCCATGGCGCTGGCCACGGCCACGCCGGACGGCATGCCATCGGTCCGGATGGTGCTACTCAAGGGCCACGGTCCGGAAGGCTTCACCTTCTACACCAACGCCCGCAGCCGCAAGGGCAGTGAAATTGCCGCCAATCCGCGTGCCGCGTTGCTGTTCCACTGGAAATCACTGCGCCGCCAGATCCGGATCGAAGGCCCGCTGAGCGAAGTGGATGAAGCCGCGATCGACGCCTACTTCGCCAGCCGTCATCGCGATTCGCAATTGGGCGCGGTCGCCTCCGACCAGTCCGCCCCGCTCGATGCCCGTGTCACCTTCCTTGCCCGGTTCGAGGCTGTGCGGGCCCGGTTCGAAGGAGGGGCTGTGGAACGCCCGCCCCATTGGAAGGGCTTCCTGCTGGTGCCTGAGGCGATCGAATTCTGGCTCGACCGGCCGCACCGCCTCCACGAACGCCGCCGCTTCACCCGGGTGGGTGACGGGTGGACCAGCACGTTGCTTTACCCATGACGATGAACGCCGATAACCGCGCCGGGCTCGCCCGCAGCGCCGCTTTCGCGAGCATTGCCACCGCGCTGCTGCTTGTCGGGCTGAAGCTGTGGGCTGCGCTGCAGACCGGTTCGACCGCCATGTATGGCAGCCTTGCCGACACCACGCTCGATTTCATCGCCAGCCTGGCAACGCTGGCAGGGGTCTGGGTTGCGGCCCAGCCGGATGATCGCCAGCATCGCTTCGGCCATGGCAAGGCGGAAGCGCTGGCCGCGATGTTCCAGGTGGTGCTGATTTCCATCTCGGCGCTGGGCCTCGCTTTTCGGGCCGTCGGCGAATTCATCGCCGGATCGCGGACCGAAGCGGCGAACGACGGCATCATTGTCTCGGGCATCGCGATGGCGGCCACGCTGGCGCTGCTGGCTTGGCAAAAGGTGGTCATCCGCCGCACCGGCAGCATCGCCATTGCCACCGACCATGTTCATTACCAGTCGGACCTGCTGCTCAATCTCGCGGTGATCGCTGCGCTGGTGCTCGATCAATATGCCGGGATCGCCGGATCCGATCCGGTGTTCGGCCTGATCATCGCGCTCTGGCTCGGCTGGGGCGCGCGCAAGGCCTCGCGCGAGGCGATCAACCATTTGATGGATCGCGAATGGCCGGAGGACAAGAAGCAGCGCTTCCTCGAAGTGCTTGGCCGCCATCCCGAACTGCGCGGGCTACACGATCTGCGCACCCGCACTTCGGGCAATCGCGATTTCGTCCAGTTCCATGTCTGGGTCGATGGCAACATGTCGGTCACCAATGCCCACAAGGTGATGGACGAGATCGAGGCCAAGATCATCGCCGAATTTCCGGATGTCGAGATCCTGATCCACCCCGACCCGGAAGGGCTGGTGGATGAAATCGGGATGGCGGCCGAGGATGTGTTGACCGAAACTTCGGTACAGAGGCGCGGGTCCGGTCAGCCGACCGGGTAAAGCGCGACGATATCGGCCAGCGCATCGGTCAGCGCGGGCCGGGCCTCATCGATGGTTTCGCCCAGCCGCAGCAAGGTCAGCGCCTGTTCGGGCGAGACCAGCAGGTACTGCCCGCCATGGCCGACAGCGCCATAGAGGCTGGCGGGCGCGCGGCCGGGGAACAGCACCTTGCGCTCGGTCCCCGACTTGCGGTTGAGCCACAGTTGCGCGCCGAAATCGCGCGCGCCGGGGGCTGGCTGGCGCATGAACTCTATCCAGCGGCGCGGCACTACCTGCGCCCCGCGCACCGACCCACCGTGGCGCAGGAACTCGCCAAGGCGAGCCCAGTCGCGGGCATTGGCGTGGATCATCGCCCCGCCGATCATGGTGCCGGCCGCGTCGAACTCGGGCGTCATCGAATGCATCCCGGCCGGTTCCAACAGCTGGCTGTGGAGGAATTCCGCCACCACCGCCTGCCGCTGCGCCGGAACGCTGCTGCGAGTGAGGGTGCGGGCGATGATATCGGCCAGGATCACTCCGGTCGGGGTGGAATATTCAAACTTGCTGCCCGGCGCGGACTCCAGCGGCTGCGCCTCGGCCCAGCCGGCCATGTCGTCGCGCCCGTCGAGCAGCAGCATGCGGACGGTGGCGCTGTCATACTCGGGCTTCGCCTGTTCCTCGTGGCGCAGGCCGGAGCGCATCTGGAGCAGCTGGCGCAGGGTGATGCCGCCGCGCGGATCGCCCGAGCGCTGCCAGCGCGGGATCGGCGGGGAATCGTCAAGCCTCAGGCGGCCGTCTGCCACCAGCATGCCGATCGCCACCGCCGTCACCGTCTTGGCCAGCGACCAGCCGAGGAACCGCGTCTTCGGGCCATAGCCATCGGCATAGCGCTCGGCCACGATCCGCCCGCCATACATCACCACCACCGCGCGGGTTTCGCCCAGGCTGCGGTCGGTGAACAGGCGATCGACCGCGCGGGCGAGGCTCTGCCGATCGACGCCCGGGCTTGTTGCGACACCTTCGAGCGCAACTGCGCTGGCGGGCGGCGGCGCGGCGGGCTGGCCGCTGCCACAAGCGGCCAGGGCTGGCAGCATGGCCAGCGAAGCGATAAGGCGCGCAAGGATCGGTTTCGGCGGATGCGGCATGGGCCGCGCTTCACTTGCGCAACGGAGGATGGATGGCAACCGGAAAGGCGAAGCGCAAGCCGCGCAAGTGGACGCGGATCATGGCGATTCTCATCGTGCTCGCAGCCGTGCTGGCCTGGAACTATCGCGCGCCGATCCGCAATCACGCGCTGACTGCGACGGCCTTTTCGGCGCGGGTCGCCTGCTCCTGCCGCCATGTCGGCGGCCGCCCATTGTCGCAATGCCGCGCCGATCTGGAGCCGGGGACCGAACTTGTCATGCTGAGCGAAGACGAAGATGCCAAATCCGTGACCGCGCGCATTCCCCTGCTCGCCAGCCAGACCGCGACCTGGCGCAAGGGCCCCGGCTGCGTGCTGGAGCCATGGGAGGATTAGCCCTCCGTGCTGTCGATCCAGCCGCCTCCGATTACGCGCTCCCCGGCATAGAGCACTGCCGCCTGTCCCGGCGCGACGCCGAATTCGGGCGTGGCAAAGCGGATGGTGGCGGCGGCATCATCGCCGAGCGGCCCTTCCAGCGCGACCGGCACCGGCCTTGCCAGCGAGCGGACCTTGGCGGTCAGCGGGCCGCTGGCCATCGGCCCGATCCGGTTGGTCTCGACAATTCGCGCCGCTCCGACTGCCAGCATGGCCCGCGGACCGACCCGCACCTGCGCCTTGTCCGCATCGATCGCAATGACATAGAGCGGCTCGGGCTGGCCGCCGATCTCCAGGCCCCGGCGCTGGCCGACGGTGTAGTGGATCACGCCCTTGTGTTCGCCCAGCACTGAGCCGCTGGCGGCATGGACGATCTGGCCCGGCCGACCGCCTTCGGGGCGGACCTTGCGGACGATGCTGGCATAATCGCCATCGGGCACGAAGCAGATGTCCTGGCTGTCGGGCTTGGCAGCGACGCGCAGCCCGGCCGCCTCGGCGATGCGCCTGACTTCGGGCTTGGGCAGGCCGCCCAGCGGAAAACGCAGGTAATCGAGCTGTGCCTCGGTGGTGCCATACAGGAAGTAGCTCTGGTCGCGCGCAGGATCGAGCGCGCGGTGCAGTTCCGCTCCGCCCGGCCCCGCCAACCGGCGGACGTAATGCCCGGTGGCGAGGCAATCGGCCCCCAGTTCGCGGGCCATGCGCAGCAGGTCGGTGAATTTCGGCCCCATGTTGCAGTGGATGCACGGGATCGGTGTTCGCCCGGCGAGGTAATCGTCGGCGAATCGCTCGACCACTTCCTCGCGGAAGCTTGATTCATGGTCGAAGACATAATGGGCGATGCCCAGCCGGTCGGCCACCGCGCGTGCGTCGCGGATGTCGTCACCGGCACAGCAGGCGCCTTTCCGGCCGGTCGCGGCACCGTGATCGTAAAGTTGCAGGGTGATGCCGATCACCTCCGCACCGCTCGCGGCGGCAAGGGCGGCGACCACCGAGGAATCGACTCCGCCCGACATGGCGACCACGATCCGGCTGTCTGACGCTGCCTTTGGCAAGTCGAACAAGGGCTTGGGATCAAGCGGCAGGTCAGCGGCGGCGATGGATGACATGGCGGAGGCCTTACACTGCCCTGCGCGGCGGCGCAAAGTTCGGTTTACCATCCCTAAGGAGGAGTAAAACCGGCCTTTACCGGTTCTTGAGACTGCCTGGGCTATGGGGGTCTCATGATGGACCAGAACATCCTTGGCCTGCACTCCCGCGAGGGGCAATCGGTCGAAGAACGGCGCGAGATCGCGTGGCCCGAAATCGTTGCCCGGCTGACTGCCGCGCGCGATCTGCGCCGCGTGCTGGCGTTCCGCGTGCCTGCGGTGGCCGGCAGCTTTGCTCCGGCATCGGCGCTGAGGATGGCTGCGCGACCGCAAGGCATACACGCCGTTAACCCAATAGATTTAGGTAATCGCAAAGCGAACGGGGCCACAATCGCCGGCATCGTCGATGAAGCAAGCCCGGCGAGCTGAGGAACAGGATGATCGAGAACCAGAAAATCCGGCCTGCGCAAGTCATCGGTCCGCTCGGCGAACCGCTGACGGTAGAGTCGTTGCCGCCGCCCAATACGCGCCGCTGGGTCGTGCGGCGCAAGGCCGAGGTCGTGGCTGCCGTCAATGGCGGACTGCTGACCATCGACGAAGTGCTTGAACGCTATGACCTTACGCTAGAGGAGTTCGCTTCCTGGCAGCGCGCGGTCGATCGTTCCGGCATGCAGGGCCTGCGCGTCACCCGCATCCAGCATTACCGCGATCTCTACGAGCGCCAGCTGAAATACTGACCTCAATGATGATCGTGCGCGAAAGGGTCGGCTTTGCCGGCCCTTTTTGCGTGTGCACGCGACACGCCCATGCGGATTCGGGCCATCGACTTGGTCTGTTCAGCCGGGGTTGCAGTCGGCTCGGCCATATATTTCAGCGCCAGAGGTGGCTAAAAGCGGCCTGCGCCCCTATTCTGCAACAGATGCCAGCATGGGCGTGGCGCGCAACCAGTCGGGACTGACCGGGTTATGAATTACGAAACCGCCCTCACTGCGGACACGCCGGAGCCGCTGGCGGATGGCGAATTTTCCGAAGAGGACGCTACCGAACTTCGCCGCAAGCGGATGCGGCTGGGCCTGGCCGCGCTGGGCGCGATCCTGCTGGCGGCCTTGCTTTGGCACTGGTTTGGTCCTGGTGATGCGGGCGATGATGCCGCAGTCCAACTGCCGGTCGTCAGCGTGGTCGTGCCGGGCCAGACCGCCGTGGCCGGAACGATCGAAGCGACCGGTACGCTGGCGGCGCGGCGCGAAATGCCGGTCGGCTCGGTCGGTGAAGGCGGCCGGGTTGTTGCCGTTCCGGTCGATGCCGGGCAATGGGTCCGGCAGGGTCAGGTGCTCGCCATCATTGACCGTTCGGTCCAGAGCGAGCAGATCGCCAGCGCCGCCGCGCAGGTCGATGTTGCCCGTGCAGATGCGCAACTCGCCCAGGCCAATCTCGACCGCGCGCTCAAGCTGGTCGAGCGCGGTTTCATCAGCCACGCCGATGTCGACCGGCTGACCGCCACCCGTGATGCATCGCTGGCCCGGGTGCGGGTGGCGCAGGCCCAGCTGGGCGAATTGCGCGCCCGCGCAGCCCGGCTCAACATCACTGCCCCCGCTTCAGGCCTGCTGCTGACCCGCGAGGTCGAACCGGGCGAAGTGGTCGGTTCGGGCAGCGGCGTGTTGTTTCGCATCGCCCGCGATGGCGAACTGGAACTGCTGGCGAAACTGGGCGAGGAAGACCTTGCCCGCATGAGCCCGGGGGTCGAGGCCAAAGTCGTGCCCGTCGGCAGCGACAAGAGCTTCATTGGCCATGTCTGGCAGGTTTCTCCCACGATCGATCCGCAGACGCGGCAGGGCACGGCGCGGATCGCGCTGGCCTATGCGCCGGACCTGCGCCCCGGCGGCTTTGCCTCAGTCACGATCAGCAGCGGCACACTGGTCACGCCGATGCTGCCCGAATCGGCGATCCTGTCGGACGAGAAAGGCAGCTTCGTGCTGGTTGTCGGCAAGAATGATACGGTGTCCCGGCAAAGTGTGAAGACCGGGCTGGTCACCGCCCATGGCATCGCCATCGCCGCTGGCCTTACCGGCAGGGAAACCGTGGTGCTGCGCGCCGGCGGGTTCCTGACGCCGGGTGACCGGATCACGCCCCGCCGGGTCGGGGCGAAACCGTGAACCTGCGAAACATTTCTGCCTGGTCGATCCGCAATCCGGTCGTCCCGATCGTCATGTTCATCGGCCTGCTCGGGGCCGGGATCGTCGCCTTCATCCGGATGGATATCAACGACATGCCGGATGTCGATTTTCCGGCGGTCAGCATCAACATCGCCCAGCCCGGTGCGGCCCCCTCGGAAATCGTCACCCAGATCACAGAGAAGGTCGAAGGTTCGGTCCGCTCGGTCAGTGGAGTGGACGAGATCCAGTCCACCGCCAGCGAAGGCAATTCGATGACGATCGTGCAGTTCGCGATCGGCACCGATCCGAACGACGCGGTGGCCGAGGTCAAGAACGCGGTCGACCAGGTGCGCGGCGATCTGCCCGACGGCATCCTCGAGCCAAGGATCAGCAAGATCGAACCGGGCGGCCATGGCCCGATTGGCTATTTCGCGGTCAGCGCTGACGACATGACGATGGAACAGCTCAGCTGGTTCGTCGATGATACTGTCTCGCGCCGGCTGCTCGGGATCGAAGGGATGGCCACGGTCAGCCGCGGCGGCGGGGTGGACCGGGAAATCCGGGTGGTGCTCGATCCGGTGCGAATGCAGGCGCTGGGCGTCACCGCTGCGCAGGTCAATGCCGCGCTGCGCCAGGTCAACATTGATTCGGCCGGCGGTAAGGCCGAGATCGCCGGATCGCGCCAGTCGGTCCGGGTGCTCGGCAATGCCGCCAGCGCCTATGCCCTGTCGGACACGCGGATCAGCCTGGGCGACGGGCGGACAATCAAGCTGACCGACGTTGCAAGCGTTGCCGACAGCTACTCCGAACAGACCTCGATCGCCAAGCTCAAGGGTCGGCAGGTCGTCACCTTCTCGGTCCAGCGGGCCAAGGGCGCGTCAGACGTGACGGTCTATGACGAGACCGAGGCGATCCTGAAGCAGATTGAGACGGACAATCCCGGCATCCATTTCACCCGGCTGTTCACCACGGTCGATTACACCAAGGGCCAGTATCGCAGCTCGATCGAAGCGATGGTCGAAGGCGCGATCCTGGCGGTGATCGTGGTGTTCCTGTTCCTGCGCGACTGGCGGGCCACCGCGATCAGCGCCATTGCCATCCCCTTGTCGGCGATCCCGACCTTCTGGTTCATGGACATGCTGGGCTTCACGCTCAACACGCTGTCGCTGCTGGCATTGAGCCTGGTCGCGGGGGTGCTGGTCGATGATGCCATTGTCGAGATCGAGAATATCGTGCGCCATATGCGCATGGGCAAATCGGCCTATCAGGCGGCGATCGACGCGGCGGACGAAATCGGCCTCGCCGTGGTCGCCACCACTTTCTCGATCGCGGCTGTGTTCCTGCCGGTCGGGCTGATGCCGGGCATTTCCGGCCAGTTCTTCAAGAATTTCGGGCTGAGCGTGGTCGCCGCGGTGCTGATGAGCCTTGCCGTGGCGCGGATGATCACGCCGATGATCGCGGCCTATTTCCTCCACGCCAAGGGCGAGGCGGAACATGGCGGCGGGCGGGCCATGGACCGTTACATGGGCGTGCTGCGCTGGTCTCTCGACCGTTCGGATGCCGATGCCTGCCGTACGAAGCTGGCGGCGGAACGGGGCGGGCGGCTGCGGATCGGGGACCGGTTCAGGGCGCGGTTGCACGACCACCGCATCTGGATGGTGGGCGTCGGCATCGTCGCGTTGCTCCTGACCGCGCTGCTGTTCAGGGTCCTGCCCGCCCAGTTCCAGCCCGATGCCAACCAGGACTGGAGCCAGACCAAGATCGAGATGGTCCCCGGCACCACGCTGGAACAGACCGAACAGACCACCGATGGGGTCGTCACCCTGCTCGAAGCCCAGCCCGAGGTCGAGCGGGTGATCGCTGTGATCAAGGAGGCCAGCGCCAATCTCTACATCACGCTGCGCGAGAAGCGCGCTACCACCAGCATCGAGTTCGAGAGGCGGCTGGCCCATGAATTCCAGAAGATTCCCGATGCCCGCGTCAGCTTTGCCGCGCAGTCGAGCGGGCCGGGATCGGGCCGCGACATCTCGATCATGCTGACCGGCTCGAATCCCGAATTGCTCCAGCAGACCGCGCAGACGCTGGCTGTGCAGATGCGCGGCATCGAAGGCGTGGTCGCGCCGCGCGTCGATGCCGATCTCAAGCGGCCCGAACTGGTGATCGAGCCACATTTTGATCTTGCCGCGCAACTGGGCGTCACCACTGCGGCGCTCAGCCAGACGATCCGCATCGCCACGCTGGGCGAGATCGACCGCAATGCCGCCAAATTCTCGCTGACCGACCGGCAGGTGCCGATCCGGGTGATCCTGCCGCGCGATTCCCGCCGCGATATCGCCACGATCGAAAACCTGCCGGTGCCGACCGCCAATGGCGCAACCGTGCCCTTGAAGCGGGTGGCCGAAATCCGCTTCGGCGCCGGGCCGACCCAGATCCACCGTTATAACCAGGCGCGCCGGGTGTTCATCGGCGCGGATCTTGCCCAGGGCGCGGTCAAGGGCCCGATCGAGGAGCAGATCAAGGCGCTGCCGGTGATGAGGAACCTGCCCGCCGGGGTCAGCAACGCGCCGGTGGGCGAACAGAAATGGCAGGCGGAACTGATCACCAATTTCATCATCGCGGTGGTCAGCGGCATCCTTCTGGTGTTCGCGGTGCTGGTGCTGCTGTACAAGCGCTTCGTCTCGCCGCTGGTCAACATGACCTCGCTGCTGCTGGCCCCGCTCGGCGGGCTGATCGCGGTGGCGCTGATCGGCCAGCCGATCTCGATCTCGGTCTATATCGGCATCCTGATGTTGCTGGGCATCGTCGCCAAGAACTCGATCCTGCTAATCGATTTCGCGCTGGAGGAAATGGCGCGCGGCAAGTCCAAGCTGGAAGCGATCATGGAAGCGGGCCACAAGCGCGCCCAGCCGATCGTGATGACCACCGTGGCGATGACGGCGGGCATGGTGCCGACTGCACTCTCGCTTTCGGGCGACGGATCGTGGCGCGCGCCGATGGGCACGGCGGTGATTGGCGGGCTGCTGCTGTCCACCCTCTTGACGCTTCTGATCGTGCCCGCCGGGTTCAGTCTGGCCGATGGGTTCGAGAAGCGCGCCGGGCCATGGCTGCGGCGGCGGGTGCTGACTTTCAGCCCCGGCGACGAACACGCGCGTCCCGTGGCGCATCCGGCGGAGTGACCGGCGCGGCGGTGAGCGGGCCGGAAACCATCGACCGCGCCCGGATCATGCGCCGGACCGCCACCGGGCTGCTGGTGCTGATGGCGGGGGTGTTTCTCATCGCCCGGCATTTCCAGGGCCTGCACCCCGGTTGGGGCTATCTGCTGGCCTTCAGCGAGGCGGCGATGGTCGGCGGGCTGGCCGACTGGTTCGCGGTCACCGCGCTGTTCCGCCGTCCGCTTGGCCTGCCGATCCCGCACACCGCGATCATCCCGGCCAACAAGGACCGCATCGCCGACACCATGGCGGCGTTCCTGCGGGAGAATTTCCTCACCCCCGCCGTGGTCGCGCGGCGGATGCGGGGGATGAACCTCGCGGCTGCGATGGGCGCTTTTCTGGTCGACAGCCGGGGTGGCGAGGAAGCGCGGCTGCGCGACGGGGCGGCGGGGCTCGCGGGCGATATCCTGCGCTCGCTCGACCAGAAGCGGCTGGGCGGGCTGGTCAAGGAAGGGATCCGCCTCCAGCTGCCCCGGAT
Organism: Erythrobacteraceae bacterium; assembly: GCA_947479055.1. GTDB lineage: Bacteria > Pseudomonadota > Alphaproteobacteria > Sphingomonadales > Sphingomonadaceae > CANJYE01. The sequence continues at coordinate 60,444 of CANJYE010000012.1, read as the reverse complement.
CGAAGTGGCGCCGCTGCTTGGCCAGATGATCGGTGCCGCCATTGCCGACAAGCGTCACCTCCCCGTGCTCGAAAGCGCGATCCGCTGGGCCGGGCACACGCTGGAGGAAAACGAGGCGCTGGTCCGCAGCCTCATCACCCGGCGCGCGGCGCGGATTTTCCAGCTGACCGGGCTCGACACGCGGATCGCCAATGCGGTGCTGGACGGGATCTACAAGCTGCTGGCCGAATGCGCGGTCGATCCCGCCCATCCGCTGCGCCGCAAGGTAGAGGAAGGGCTGGAAAGGCTGGCCCACGATCTCCAGCACGATCCCGCCATGCGCGCGCGGGTGGAACGGATGAAGCTGGAACTGCTGGCCGAGCCTGCAGTCGGCGCGTGGATCGACGGGCTGTGGGAACGCGCCCGCGCCGCCTTGCTGCGCGCCACCGCCGATCCCGAGCGGGCGTTGAATGGCCAGTTCGGCTCGATGCTGGCGGAACTGGGCAAGGCGCTCGAACGCGACACGCGCCTCCAATACCTCATCAACCGGTTCGCCCGCCGCACCGCCGTGGGCGTCGCCAGCCGTTATGGCGGGCAGATCGTCCGGCTGGTGTCGGAAACGGTCAAGCGCTGGGACGCCCGCACCGTGACCGACCGGGTCGAAGGCGCGGTCGGCCGCGATCTCCAGTTCATCCGCATCAACGGGACGATGGTCGGCGGGCTGGTCGGCGTGGCGATCCACGCGGTGGACGGGTGGTTGTGACCCTTGGCCCCTTCGACAGGCTCAGGATGCTCGGAAATATGCCCCCGCCAGCTTGCGAACCATCGCGCGCAGTTCTGACGGTGTATCGCCGCTGACGATTTCCACATAGCCGATGCCGGCCCGGCGCAGGGCCTCCTTCTTCACGGCATCGCGCGCGGCAGCTGTGCCTTGATGGTGACCTGTGCCCTGAAATTCGACGGCATGAAGCGGGCGGCAATCGGCATCGATGATCAGCAAGTCGACCCGCTTGGAATTGATGGATAAAAAGGCATCTTCACTATCGCTGGCAAGGATTTCGCCCAATGATACCTGGCCCATTGCCCGCCAGCCGGAGGTCTCCTCCGCCAGCGCCCGGTCAAGATGGGCCAGCAGGCGGCGTTCGGGCTTGTTGAGGAGCGCGCGCGGTTCAAAGTTCGCATCCATCACAATGCGCAATTGATCGGCGGCATCCAGTTTCGCGCGCTCCGGCGTTCCCTTCAAAGGTACGGCTTTGAAGGGTTTTCTGAAGCCACCTCTGGTCTTGCCATTTTGCTGTCTGTTGTTCTGGCCCTGCCAGTATCCCTTGCGCTCCGCACGATCGAGTTTTTCGACGAAGCGCTCGACACTCATTCCGGCGGCAGCGCCGATGGCCAGAATGATCGCCAGCAACCATGGCTTGTCAATGAGGGCGATAATCTCAGGCGGCATCTGTCCGATCCCAAAATCCAGAGGCGCGTCGGGCCTCACACCCGCCCGCGCGACCAGCAGTTGTGGTCAGCCCCGGATATCATTGTGACCTTGTATGCAGGTTAATTTGGTTCGGCTTTCTTGCTTTGTCCCCCAATCGGCAGGATTGTTTGCCCCAAACAAAACGCCCCCGGACTTCCGTCCGAGGGCGCTTCGCTATTTCCGTCAGTGACGCGACCGGTCAGAGCTTCCCGACCAGCTCCGGCACGGCCACGAACAGATCCGCCACCAGACCCAGATCGGCGACCTGGAAGATTGGGGCGTCCTCGTCCTTGTTGATGGCGATGATGGTCTTGGAATCCTTCATCCCCGCGAGGTGTTGGATCGCGCCGGAGATGCCGACCGCGACATAGACTTCAGGCGCAACGATCTTGCCGGTCTGGCCGACCTGGTAATCATTGGGGACATAGCCCGCGTCCACCGCCGCGCGGGATGCGCCGACGGCGGCGCCCAGCTTGTCGGCCAGCGGGTAGATCACCTGCTGGAAGGTGGCCGAATCCTTCAGCGCGCGGCCGCCGGAGACGATCACCTTGGCGCTGGTCAGTTCGGGACGTTCGGACTTGGCCAGTTCCGAGCCGACGAAGCTGGACGTGCCCGAATCGCCTGCGCCGGAAACGGCTTCGACACTGGCGGAACCGCCGGTGGTCTCGGCCTTGGCGAAAGCGGTGCCGCGCACGGTAATGACCAGCTTGGCATCCGTGCTTTCGACCGTGGCGATGGCGTTGCCGGCATAGATCGGGCGAGTGAAGGTCTTTTCGCCTTCGACCGAGAGGATGTCCGAAATCTGCATCACATCGAGCAGCGCGGCGATGCGCGGTGCGATGTTCTTGCCGGTGGTGGTGGCGGGCGCCAGGAACGCGTCGTAACCGGCCATCAGCCCGGCCACCAGCGGTGCGATGTTTTCCGCCAGCGCATTGGCCAGCGAAGCGTCATCGGCCTTCAGCACCTTGGCGACGCCGGCGATCTGCGCGGCGGCGGCAGCAGCACCGTCGCAGCCGGAACCTGCGACCAGTGCGGTCACTTCCCCCAGCTTCGCAGCGGCGGTGACTACGGCGAGCGTGGCGTCCTTGACGGAAGCGTTGTCGTGCTCAACCCAAACGAGTGTCTTCATGATCTTTGTCCTCGAATTTCGTCAGGAAGGGTTGGGGATCAGACGATCCCCAGTTCCTTGATCTTGGCGACCAGCGCGTCGACATCGGCGACCTTGATGCCGGCCGAACGGACCGGCGGCTCGACCACTTTCAGGGTCTTGAGGCGGGGGGTGATGTCCACGCCGTAATCGCCCGGGGTCTTTTCATCGAGCTGCTTCTTCTTGGCCTTCATGATGTTGGGCAGCGAGGCATAGCGCGGCTCGTTCAGGCGCAGGTCGGTGGTGACGATCGCGGGAAGAGTGAGCTTGACCGTTTCCAGACCGCCATCGACTTCGCGCTTGACGGTGACGCTGTCACCATCGACCGAAACCTCGTTGGCGAAGGTGCCCTGCGGACGGCCCATCAGCGCTGCCAGCATCTGGCCGGTCTGGTTGGAATCATCGTCAATCGCCTGCTTGCCGAGGATGACCAGGCCAGCGCCTTCGCCTTCGGCCACGGCCTTGAGGATCTTGGCGACGGCCAGCGGTTCAACATCGGTCTCGCTGAGCACCAGAATCGCGCGGTCGGCACCCATGGCCAGCGCGGTGCGGAGCGTTTCGGTGGCCTTGGCCGGCCCGACCGAGATCGCGATGATCTCTTCGGCCTTGCCCGCTTCCTTGATGCGGATCGCCTCTTCGACGGCGATTTCGTCAAAGGGGTTCATGCTCATCTTGACGTTGGCGAGGTCCACGCCGGTGCCGTCGGCCTTGACGCGGGGCTTCACGTTATAGTCGATCACCCGCTTGACGGGGACGAGGATTTTCATCGCGAACGATCCTTTCTTCTGCACGGGGGCGGTACGCCGATCCCCCGCAGGATTGCATTACCTGCCGCCCATTGCGTCTGGGGCGGACGAGGTCAAGACTTGTGCTCAGGCGGCCTTCTTCACTTCCGCCACGATCTTCTTGGCGGCATCGCCCAGATCGCTGGCCGAAACGATCGGCAGGCCGGAATTCTCGAGGATTTGCTTGCCCTGTTCGACATTGGTGCCTTCCAGCCGGACGACCAGCGGAACCGACAGGTTCACTTCCTTGGCGGCGGCAACGATGCCGTCGGCAATGATGTCGCACTTCATGATCCCGCCGAAGATGTTGACGAGAATGCCCTTCACCGCCGGGTCGGACAGGATGATCTTGAAGGCTTCCGTGACCTTCTCCTTCGAAGCGCCGCCGCCGACATCGAGGAAGTTGGCCGGGAATTCGCCGTTCAGCTTGATGATGTCCATCGTCGCCATGGCCAGGCCCGCGCCGTTGACCATGCAGCCGATGTTGCCGTCGAGCTTGATGTAGGCGAGGTCATACTTGGAGGCTTCGACTTCGGCCGGGTCTTCCTCGGTCTCGTCGCGCAGCGCTTCCACGTCGGGGTGGCGGTAGAGCGCGTTCGAATCGAGGCTCATCTTGGTGTCGAGCACCAGCAGCCTGCCGTCTTCGGTTTCGACCAGCGGATTGATTTCCAGCATGGCGCAGTCGAGATCCATGAAGGCGGTGTAGAGTTGCTGGGCCAGCCTGGCCGCCTGCTTGTTGAGATCGCCCTTGAGCTTCAGGGCGAAGGCCACCGCGCGGCCATGGTGCGGCATGAAGCCCTGCGCCGGGTCGATGGTGATGGTGGTGATTTTTTCGGGGGTCGAATGGGCGACTTCCTCGATATCCATGCCACCTTCGGTCGAGACGATCATGGCCACCCGGCCGCTGGCGCGATCGACCAGCATCGAGAGGTAATATTCGCGCGCAATGTCAACGCCATCGGTGATGTAGAGGCGGTTGACCTGCTTGCCGGCATCGCCGGTCTGGATGGTGACCAGCGTGTTGCCGAGCATTTCCCTGGCATTGGCTTCCACCGCTTCGAGGCTGGTGGAGAGGCGCACGCCGCCCTTGGCGTCGGGGCCGAGTTCCTTGAACTTGCCTTTGCCGCGGCCGCCGGCGTGGATCTGCGCCTTGACGATATAGAGCGGCCCGGGCAGCTTCTTCGCGCCGGCGACAGCTTCTTCCACCGTCAGCGCGGCATGGCCGGCGGGGATCCCCACGCCATATTTCGCGAGCAGTTCCTTGGCCTGATATTCGTGGAGGTTCATCTGAGTGGCTTCCTGCAGGGATTGTGCGCCTGTTGGGCGGCGAGAATTCGGGCCTGCCCCTTAGGGCAGCTTTGGCAACTTGAAAAGTGCCCGAATGAAGGCCATTGCAAGTGCCTCGCATGATCGACCGGCAACGCCTCGAACATATCGTCCGCGAGGCGGGCTCGATCGCCATGGCCAGCTGGCCCGGCGCGGGGCATGCCGTGGAGATGTGGGAGAAGGAACCGGGCAATCCGGTCTGCGCCGCCGACCTCGCGGTCGATGCCTTTCTCAAGCAGGAACTGGGCGCGCTGCTGCCCGCCGCCGGCTGGCTTTCGGAAGAAACCGCCGATGATCCGGCGCGGCTGGGCAAGGACCTGATCTGGCTGGTCGATCCGATCGACGGGACGAAGGATTATCTGCGCGGGGCGACCGGCTGGACCGTGTCGGTGGCGCTGGTCAGCGCCGGCCGGCCGCTGATCGGCCTGCTCGCCGCCCCGGCCCGCGACGAATTCTGGAGCGCGATCGCCGGGCAGGGATCGCAGCTCAACGGCACTCCCCTCGCCGCCAGCCGACGCGAGCGATTCACCGGAGCGCGGGTCCCGGCCGACTGGCTGCCGGACAGCGACAGCGATCTTGCGATCGTGGACAAGCCCAATGCCATCGCTCTCAGGGTGGCGATGGTGGCGGATGATCGGGCCGACCTTGTCGCCACACTGCGCTGGGGGTTCGAATGGGACATCGCCGCCGCGACCCTGATCGCGCGCGAGGCGGGCGCGGCGGTGAGCGATGCCTTCGGCGGCGCACTGGCCTACAACAAGCGTGATCCGCGCGCCTTCGGCCTGCTAGTCACCGCCCCCGCGATCCATGGCGCGGCGGTGGAGCGGCTGGGCCCTCGCGCGGTCGAGCTGTCTGCGCAATAACAACCGCTCCCCTCCCGCAAGCGGGAGGGGGAAAGGCAATGGTTCTGGCCGGAACCCTACTGACCCGAACGGGCCGCCGAGACATCCTCGCTCGAAACTGGCACGATCTTGATTTCCACCCGGCGGTTGCGCGCGCGGCCTTCCTCGGTGTCGTTGCTGACCACCGGCTGGGTCTCGCCAAAGCCCTGCCAGCGGATGCGCGAGGAGGAGACCCCGTGCGAGATGAGGTAATTGGCCACCGCCTGCGCGCGCCGTTCCGAAAGCGCCTGGTTATAGGCGTCCGAGCCGGTCGAATCGGTATGGCCGTAAACATCGATCAGGCTGTTGGGATACTGGATCATGCTGTTGGCGATCGAATCGAGCGTGCGCTGGAAGGTCGGGCTGATCGCGCTGCTGTCGACCGCGAAAGTCACGCCGTCGGGCAGGTTGACCAGGATCGCGCTGCCATTGTCGGTCGGGGTGACGTCCACGCCGGAACCGGCGGTCTGCTCCTTCAGTTCCCTGATCTGCTGGTCCATCTTGTAGCCGACCACGCCGCCGGCCACGCCGCCGATCCCCGCGCCGACGATCCGGGCGGTCTTGCCGCCGATCAGTCCGCCCAGCAGATAACCCGCCAGCGCCCCGCCACCCGCACCGATTGCGGTGCGCGAGACCTTCTTCTGGCCGGTGTTGGGATCGGTCACGCAGGCCGAGAGGCTGAGCATAGCCAGCGCCGCAACACTGGCTGTGAAAATACGAGGTTTGTTCATCGCCGCAGTTCCTTCTGTTAGCGAACAAATTGATGGGCCGTGTTGAAGCATCTGTGCGATGCGGCCAATATGTACTTTCAACTTGTTGCATGAACGCAGCGTGGACGGTTTCGATCCATGGTGGCCGAATGAATGTGAACCTGCTAGCGAGTATGGCGTGTCTCCCTTCCCCTGGTCCGATCTCTTCATCATTGCAGGATTGATCCTGCTGAACGCTATTTTCTCGATGTCGGAACTGGCGATCGTGTCGGCCCGCCCGGCGCGGTTGCGGGTAGCGGCGGAGCAGGGCAGCCATGGGGCGAAGACCGCGCTGCTGCTGGCATCCGATCCCGGCAAGTTCCTTTCCACCGTGCAGATCGGCATCACCCTGGTCGGGATCATCGCTGGCGCCTATTCGGGCGCGAGCCTGGGTGGCCCGGTGGGTGAGCGGATGGCGGCGCTGGGCGTGCCACTGCGCTATGCCGACAATGCCGGCTTTGCACTGGTGATCTTCGCCACCACCTATTTCAGCCTGGTCGTGGGCGAACTGGTCCCCAAGCAGCTCGCGCTGCGCGCCGCCGAGCCGATAGCGATTTTCGCCTCCCGGCCGATGGCGCTGGTGGCGCGGGTGAACGCGCCGTTCGTATGGCTGCTGGACAGGTCCTCCGCGCTGCTGCTGCGGCTGTTCCAGGTGCACCAGTCGGGCGAACCGGAGGTGACCGCCGAAGAACTTCACATGATCTTCGCCGAGGCGACCCGTTCCGGTGTGATCGAGGAGGACGAGCGCGCGATCATGGCCGGGATCATGCGGCTGGCCGACCGCCCGGTGCGCGAACTGATGACCCCGCGCACCGAACTTCACTGGATCGAACGCCGTGCGAGCGAGGCTGACCTGCGCGCCCGGATCAAGGACAGCCCCCATTCGCTGCTGCCGGTGGCCGATGGCTCGCCCGACCGGATCGTCGGCGTGCTGAAGGTCAAGGAAGTGCTGGCCGCGCTGCTCGATGGTCGCAAGGTCAATATCGGACGGCTAATGAAGAAGGCGCTGATCATCCCCGACCAGCTCGACGCGATGGATGCGCTGCGCATCCTCCAGCAATCGAACGTGTCGATGGCGATGGTCCACGATGAATATGGCCATCTCGAAGGGGTGGTGACACCGGCCGACCTGCTTTCGGCCATTGTCGGCAATTTCGTCAGCCATCTCGATGCCGGTGACGAGCCGATGGTGGTGGAGCGCGATGATGGCTCGCTGCTGGTGGCGGGGGCCTTCCCGGCCGATGCACTGGCCGAGCGGTTCGGCCTCGAACTGCCGGACGACCGGGATTACGCCACCACTGCCGGTTATGTGCTTTCCGTGCTGAAGAAGCTGCCGGTCGAGGGGGAAAGCTTTATTGCCGAAGGCTGGCGCTTCGAAGTGGTCGACATGGATGGCCGCAAGATCGACAAGCTGCTGGTCTCGTCGCTCGGGGGCGGGCCGGAATAGGCAGGGCGGCCTTGCGATGGGCGCTCCCGGTCCTCTCAAGAGTGGGGTGATCGCATATTCGCCTGAACTCTCATCTTTCGTCATCCTGAACTTGTTTCAGGATCCATCATGCGGAACGCTTGGAGCAAGCCGGATTGGCGCAATCCGCGAGGCTTGCTTGCGGCATCCAAGCTCTGGGCGCGCGGAGAAATGGATCCTGAAACAAGTTCAGGATGACGAGTTCGGGAAAAACCGGGAGTACCCGATGCCCCTCCTCTGAAGAGGGGGGAGCTACAGATTCCGATCAAAAGGCGCAATTCGGCCTCAGTTGTTCGGGATGACCGAGCGTGCATCGCGCCCGTCGCCTTGCGGGGCGGACAGGATATCGCGGGTGACGGTGCCCTTGGCGACGGTCTTGGTATCCTCGTCGCCCACGGCAGAGCGGATGCCCGGGGCGGCGGAGCCAGCTTCGCCAACTGTGGCTGCTTCGACATCGCTGCGCGGCGCGGTACCGCCGAACATCGCTTCGAGCGCGTGTTCCTGTGCGGTGCCTTCCATCGGGCGGGGTGCGCCCGGCTGCGGCGGGGTAAGGGCAAAATCGGGCGGGACGACCAGCGGCGCCTGGCGCTGCACGGCCATTTCATCGGGCCGGTCACGCTCGAAAATGCCGCCGCCGCCGCAGGCGGACAGCGTGGCCGAACCGGCAAGCAACAGGACAAGTGCGGGAAGCTTACGCATGGTCAGGATTCTCCTCGGGCCGATCGGCTCGATCATTGTCTGGGGCGGCATCGTCAACCGCTTCGCCTTCCTTTTCGCGCAGGAAGAAGGAGCGGGCAAGGATTATCAGGACGCCGATGGTGATCGCGGCATCGGCAAGATTGAAAATCAGGAAGGGGCGGAATTCTCCGATATGCAGATCGGCATAGTCGATCACATAGCCCAGCGTGGCGCGATCATGGATATTGCCGAGCGCGCCGCCCAGGATCAGGCCCAGTGCGGCGATCTCGCCAAAGGCCTGCTCGCGCAGCATCCACACCACCACCACCGCCGCGATCAGCCCGGTCAGGCCGATCAGCATCATCAGCATTTCCGGCGAACTGGCGCTGAACATTCCCAGCGAAACGCCGAAATTCTGCGTCCATTTGAGATTGAAGAACGGCAGCAGATAGATCTCGTCCCGCTCGCGCAGTTGCAGCGGCCCGACCATCAGCCCCTTGATCGCCTGATCGAGCAGATAGACCGTCGCCGCGATGGCGAAGCCGAAGATGCGGTTGGTCCAGGCCATGGTCAGGCGTTAGCGTCCATTTCGGCGACAACGCTCTCGCACCGCCCGCACAGGGTGCCGTCCCCGGTGACTTCGGGCAGGTGACGCCAGCAGCGGCCGCATTTGTGGTGGGTGGTGCGGGTGACGGAAGTGTTGCAGCTCGGACCCATTATCACCTTGACCGGCCCATCATTCATAGTGACAGAAAATTCTTGAGGCCCGTCAGACAGCGAAATTTCAACTTGTGCATCGCTTACGATAAACACTTCTGCCCAATCGACATCAATTTTGGAGGAAACCTGATAAACCTTAAGATCGATTTCAGCCTCTAGGCTGGAACCTAGTTCTTTGGAGCGACGCTTTTCCTCGATCGCATGAAGGACGGACGATCGGATTGTTCTGACAACGCGCCACCTCTCCACCAACTCGTCACCCCGGACTTGATCCGGGGTCCCGCTGCCTTCGCCGACGTGACCGTCGAGCGCGGTTTCGGGCAGCACCGGCCACTCCAGCAGATGCACGCTGCCCGCATCCGGAAAGCGCGTCCCCCACACTTCCTCGGCCGTATAGACCAGCACCGGCGCGGCATAGCGCACCAGCGCGTGGAACAGCGTGTCGAGCACGGTGCGGTAGGCCATCCGCTTCGGGTCCGTCGGCGCGTCGCAATAGAGGCAGTCCTTGCGGATATCGAAGAAGAAGGCCGACAGATCCTCGTTGCAGAAATCGGTCAGCGCGCGGGTGTAGCTGTTGAAGTCGAAATCCCGCGTCGCCTGGCGCAGCGTTGCATCGAGCTGTGCCAGCAGTGAGAGCATGTAGCGCTCCAGCTCCGGCATCTCGACCGTGTTGTGCACGGTTTCTGCAGCGTTGTACCCATCCAGCGCGCCCAGCAGGTAACGGAAGGTGTTGCGCAGCTTACGGTACTGATCTGCCACGCCTTTCAGGATTTCCGGGCCGATCCGGTGGTCCTCGGTATAATCGACCGACAGCGCCCACAGCCGGATGATATCCGCGCCATAATCGCGCATCACGTCCAAGGGGCTGATCGTGTTGCCCAATGATTTGGACATCTTCATGCCCTTGGAATCCATGGTGAATCCATGGGTCAGCACGGCATTGTAAGGCGCCCGGCCGCGGGTCGCGCAGCTTTGCAGCAGGCTCGACTGGAACCAGCCGCGATGCTGGTCGGACCCTTCGAGATAAAGATCGGCCGGCCATGTCAGTTCCGGCCAGCGCCCGCTTTCCAGCACGAAGGCGTGGGTGCAGCCAGAATCGAACCAGACATCAAGAATATCAGTGACCTGTTCGAAATCGGCGGCATCGTGCGCGTGGCCGAGCAGCTCCTGCGCGGCATCGGCAGTCCAGGCATCGACCCCGCCATGCCGCACCGCCTCGATGATCCGCGCGTTGACGGCCGGATCGTTGAGGTACTGGCCGGTTTTCCGGTTTACGAACAGAGTGATAGGCACGCCCCAGGCGCGCTGACGGGACAGCACCCAGTCGGGGCGGCCCTCGACCATCGACCCGATCCGGTTGCGGCCCTTGTCCGGCACGAAGCGAGTGGCGGCGATGGCGGAAAGCGCGGTTTCGCGCAGGGTTTCGCCTTCGCCCTGCCCTGCCCGGATGCCTTCCTCGGTGGCGCAGAGCGGCACTTGCCGATCGATCGGTTTGTCCATTGGCACGAACCATTGCGGCGTGCAGCGGAAGATCACCTTGGCCTTGGACCGCCAGCTGTGCGGATAGGAATGCTTGTAGTCCGCGCTCGCCGCCAGCAGGCCGCCGGAGGCGCGCAAATCCTCGCAGATCGGGCCATCGGGGGCGTTGAATTTGGGATTGATGACAGAGCCTTGGCCGCCGAGCCAGGCCCAGTCCTCGCGATATTTCCCATCGCCTTCGACCGCGAACACCGGCTCGATCCCGTGCGCCTTGCACAGCAGGAAATCGTCCTCGCCGTGGTCGGGCGCCATATGCACCAAGCCAGTGCCGCTCTCGGTGGTGACGAAATCGCCGGGCAGGAACGGGCGGGGCCTGGCGAAGAATCCGCCGAGATGGTGCATCGGGTGGCGGGCGACGGCGCCTTTAAGTGATCCTCCAAGTGAACCTATGAATTCGGCATCTGAAGCGCCAAGCCTGGTAAGCGTATCCTTCGTGATCCCTGGAGCAGAGGCAATTACAATTCGGCTCTCGCCAACATCGTAAATCCAATATTCAATCTCGGGTCCGAATGCGATCGCCTGGTTGGTCGGAATTGTCCAAGGCGTGGTAGTCCAGATTACGGCGTAATGCTTGATACCTGCATTGATACCTTCTTGAAGGAGCGGTGCATTGGGAGCGCTGACAATCTCGAACGCCACGTCGATCTGGGTCGAGGTGATGTCTTCATACTCGACCTCAGCCTCGGCCAGCGCGGTTTTCTCCACTGGCGACCACATCACCGGCTTAGCCCCGCGATAGAGCTGGCCGGATTCCGCGAATTTCAGCAGTTCGGCGACGATCGTCGCTTCCGCTTCGAAATCCATGGTGAGGTAGGGCTTGTCCCAGTTCGCGCCGATGCCAAGGCGCTTCAACTGTGCGCGCTGGGTATCGACCCAGTTCTGGGCATAGGCGCGGCATTCGGCGCGGAATTCGGCCGGGGGGACCTCGTCCTTGTTGAGCTTCTTCTTGCGGTACTGTTCCTCGACCTTCCATTCGATCGGCAGGCCGTGGCAATCCCAGCCGGGCACATAGGGCGCATCCTTGCCCAGCAGCGTCTGGGTGCGGATCACCATGTCCTTGAGGATATGGTTGAGCGCATGGCCGATGTGCATGTCGCCATTGGCATAGGGCGGGCCATCATGGAGGATGAACTTGTCGCGGCCATGCCGGGCTGCGCGAATGGCCTGATACAGCCCTTCGTCCTGCCAGCGGGCAAGGATGCCCGGCTCCTTGGCGGGGAGGCCGGCCTTCATCGGGAAATCAGTCTTCGGCAGGAAGACGGTGTCTCTGTAGTCGCGCTGTTCGTTCATAAGGAGGAGGCGCTTAGGAGTTTCCTTGCTTCCTCGCAATCCTTGGCCATCTGCGCCATCAGCGCGTCCAGCCCGTCGAACTTCTGTTCCGGCCGCAGGAAATGGTGGAAGGCCACTTCGATCTCCTGCCCGTAAAGGTCGCCGGAAAAGTCGAAGAAATGGGGTTCGAGCAGCTCCTTGGGCGGATCGAAAGTCGGGCGGATGCCAAGATTGGCCGCGCCTTTCAGCACTTCGCCCGTCGCTACGATCCGCCCGGTCACGGCATAGATGCCAAAGCGCGGGCGCAGATAATCGCCGAGGAGGAGGTTGGCAGTGGGAAAGCCGATGGTGCGGCCGACCTTGTCGCCATGCTGGACCACGCCCCGGATGGCGAAGGGCCGGGTCATCAGCCGTGCGGCAGTGGCGCAATCGCCCGCCAGCAAGGCCTTGCGGATGCGGCTGGAGGAAACGGTTTCTCCCCCTTCGGCGACCGGGCCGACGGTGCGCACGCCAAAGCCATAGTGCTGGCCCAATTCCGACAGCAGCGTGGTGTTGCCGCTGCGGCCCCTGGCGAAGGCGAAATCCTCGCCGGTGACGATCCCGGCCGAGCCGATCCGTTCCACCATCGTGTCGTGGGCGAAGCCTTCGGCGGTGGTATCGGCCAGCGCATTGTCGAAATGAAAGACCAGCATCGCATCGGCCCCGGCGGCGGCGAAGGCATCCTCGCGCTGGTCTAGGCTGGTCAGCGAGAAGGGCGGGACATCGGGCTTGAAGAAGCGCACGGGATGCGGTTCGAACGTGCCGATGATGGCCGGGCGGCCTTCGGCGCGCGCCCATTCCACCGCCTGGCGGGCCACGCTCTGGTGGCCGAGGTGGAAGCCGTCAAAATTGCCCAGCGCAATGATCGCGCCGCGCAGTTGGTCGGGTACCCTTTCACGATGGTCGAGGCGGATCACTTTTGTGCGCGCTCCAGCGTAACGAATGAACAGGCCGGGATTTCGCCCGAAGCCTCATGGCGTTCGCGCAGCACTTCCTCCCAACCATCGCCGATATGGGGCATATGGGTGTCGCCCGCTACCTCTCTATGCACTTCGGTCAGTTCGATCCGGCTGGCAAGGGGCAGGAACAGGGCATAGATTTCCGCCCCGCCGATAATCGCGGCGGGGGTGTCGCCCGCCAGTGCCAGCGCTTCGGCCACCGATCGGGCCACTTGCGCACCGTTCGCCTGCCAGCCCGCATTGCGGGTCAGCACGATATGGCGGCGACCGGGCAGCAGGCCGGGCAGGCTGTCAAATGTCTTGCGGCCCATCACCAGGGCACACCCTTTTCCATCTGGCCCCATGGTCAGCGCCTTGAAGCGCCTTAGGTCGGCCGGGATATGCCACGGCAGGGCATTGTCACGACCGATCACGCCATTGTCGGCGCGGGCGACGACGAGAGTGATATCGGCGCTCATGGTTCCAGCCGGGTGACGTGGCCCATCTTGCGCCCGGCCCGTGTTTCCGCCTTGCCATAGAGATGCAAATGGTTGGCTGGATCGGCCAGCAGCGCACTGGCGCTGAGCGCATCGTCGCCGATCAGGTTGCGCATGGCGATGCCGCGCGCCGTGAGCGAAGTATCGCCCAGCGGCAGGCCGCAGACCGCGCGCACATGGTTCTCGAACTGGCTGGTGCGCGCGCCCTCGATCGTCCAATGGCCCGAATTGTGGACGCGCGGGGCCATTTCGTTGAACACCGGGCCATCCGCCGTCGCGAAGAATTCCAGCGTCAGCACCCCGACATAGCCCAGCGTATCGGCCACTTTCGCAGCCAGCGCGCGGGCATCGGCCACCTGTTCCAGCACGACCGGCGCGGGCGGAAGGGTGGAGGTGGCTAGGATGCCGTCGGCGTGGACGTTCTGGGCGCTGTCCCAGAAGCGAATCTCGCCATCCGCGCCGCGCACCAGGATTACCGAGAATTCGGCAGCGAAGCGGACCAGCCCTTCATAGACCAGCCCGGTGTTGGGCAGGCGGATCGCATCGGCATCGCGCCTGCTCTCGATCCGCCACTGGCCCTTGCCGTCATAGCCATCGCGCCGGGTCTTGAGGATGCCGGGCGTGCCGATCCGGTCCATCGCGGTGCGCAGATCCTCGATCGAATCGACCGGATGGTAGGGCGCGGGTCGCCCGCCCAGATCCTCGATGAAGCGCTTTTCCTTCAGCCGGTCCTGCGCCACTTCCAGCGCCCGCAGCGCCGGGTTGAGCTTGTGGGCCGGCAAGGCCTTCATCGGTTCGACCGGGATATTCTCGAACTCATAGGTGATCGCGCTGCATGCGGCGGCGAAGCGGGCGAGGCCCTGGCTGTCATGCCACGGCGCGCAAGTGAAGGCGGCGGCCACTTCGGCGGCCACGCTGTCCCGCTCGGGCGCGTAGATGTGGCAGCGGATGCCGAGCTGGGCGGCGGCCATCGCCAGCATGCGGCCGAGCTGGCCGCCGCCGAGAATGCCGAGAGTTGGGCTGGCGAGGTTCATCGTTGCCTTGTGTCAGACGTCCGCAGGGCGTTCGGCCACCGCACCGGTGCGGGCCGCGCGCCAGGCCTTGAGCCGTTCGGCCAGCGCCTCATCTCCGATGGCGAGGATCGCGGCGGCCAGCAGCCCGGCATTGGTCGCGCCCGGCTCGCCGATGGCCAGCGTGCCGACGGGCACGCCCGCCGGCATCTGGACGATCGACAGCAGGCTGTCCTGCCCGGACAGTGCCTTTGACTGCACCGGCACGCCCAGCACCGGCAGATGGGTCAGCGCCGCCAGCATGCCCGGCAGGTGCGCCGCGCCGCCCGCCCCGGCGACAATGACCCTGAAGCCTTCTGCTTCCGCGCCCTTGGCGAAGTCATACATCCGGTCAGGCGTGCGGTGGGCGGAAACGATCCGCGCCTCAAACGCAACGTCCAGTTCCTCCAGCACATCCGCCGCACGCTTCATGGTCGGCCAGTCGGACTGGCTGCCCATGACGATCGCCACCCGGGGGACCGTTTTCGCCACGACGGGTGCGGACTGGGCCATTCTCAGCGATCCTTCAGGTAATGCCGCTCGCCCGGCTGCATCTTCGCGTCGAAGTCATAGACGATCGGCTGGCCGGTGGGAATTTCGAGGCCGGTGATATCCGCATCGGAGATTTGCGACAGATGCTTGACCAGCGCGCGCAGGCTGTTGCCGTGGGCGGCGATGATCACCGTCTCGCCCTGCTGGAGCGCCGGAAGGATGGCGCTGTCATAATAGGGCAGCACGCGGGCGATGGTGTCTTTCAGGCTCTCGGTCGCGGGCACCGGGATACCGGCGTAGCGCGGGTCGGCCGACAAGTCGAAGGCGCTGCCCGCATCGAGCGGCGGGGGCGGAATGTCGAAACTGCGGCGCCAGATTTTGACCTGCTCCTTGCCATGTTTTGCCGCCGTCTCGGCCTTGTCGAGGCCGGTCAGCCCGCCATAATGCCGCTCGTTCAGGCGCCAGTCCTTGGTTTCGGGAATCCACAGCCGGTTGCACGCTTCCAGTGCCAGGTGCAGCGTACGGATCGCGCGGGTCTGGAACGAGGTGAACGCCACCGTCGGCAGCAGGCCGGTGGCGGCCAGCAGGGCACCGGCGGCGCTGGCTTCTTCCTCGCCCTTCTCGGTCAGATTGACGTCCCACCAGCCAGTAAAGCGGTTTTCGAGGTTCCACTGGCTCTGGCCGTGGCGGACGAGGATCAGCTTGGGGATCAGGCTGGGCACTGCGGGCAAGCTCCTGAACAGGTAAGGGAGCGGCACCCGTTAGCGGGATGAGTCCGGTTTGGAAAGGTCGCTCGGACCCGGCGCGCCGACGGGAGGATCGATGGCTCGCGCCTGCTGCTTGCGGCGGCGCAGGTTCTCCCTGAGCTTGACTGCAAGCCGCTCTTCCCTGCCGGGCTTTGTCGGTTGGTCGTTCATCGCCATATGACCTGCCGCGCCGCGCGGTGCTTGACAAGCCTGCGGATGGCCGCGATAGCGCCCGCCTGCCGGACGGGGTGCCCCGCGCCGGCCCTTCGGAATGGTGTGCTGCTGTAGCTCAGTGGTAGAGCGCATCCTTGGTAAGGCTGAGGTCGAGAGTTCAATTCTCTCCAGCAGCACCATTCCGCTTCCCGAATTTTTCCCGATCGATCTATTCCCGACCGGGAGCCGGATCGCGCTTGTCGGGAATCGGCGGCCGTTGCCGCCACTCTGGCCTGGACTGCGGCTCAGCCAGTGCTGCAACTGGAGAGCACGGCCCCGGCCAGTTCGTCGATGGCCAGTTCGTGCTCCGCCGCCTCCAGCGCGATCGCGGCGGCGGGGGCCTGCGAAACAGTGGCAGTCGCGCGCGACTGGGCGAAAGTGTGGCACCCGGCCTCGCGCATCAGCTTCAGGCCTCGCGCTCCGTCCTCGCCCAGTCCGGTCAGCACTGCCCCAACGGCGGGAACACCGCCCCGGGCGATGGTCCCGAACAGCAGGTTGGCGCTTGGGCGCACCCCGTCCACCGGCTCGCGTTCCAGCAGGCGCAGGCGCGGTGGCTGGCCGGGTTCGAACACCACGTGCCGGGCGGGATCGGCCGCGACATGGACAGTCCCTTGCGTCAGCGCCGCCCCGTCCAGGGCCGGTTTGACCGCGCATTTGAGCGCATCGTCGAGCCGGGCGATGAACACATCGGCCAGCGATGGCTCGGTCTGGAGGATCACCGCGGTTGGCGGGCAGTTGCGCGGATAATGGCCAAGTAGCGCGGTCAGCGCGTCGATCCCGCCCATCGAGGCGCTGAAGGCGGCGATATGGCCGTTCCAGGAAAAGGGCACGTCCTGCGCGTTGGCATCGCGGTGGCGCGGGCGGTCGCGGACATTGCTGTTGGCGGCGGCAAGCACGATCTTGCCCAGTTTGCTGACGGTCTTGCTGAATTGCTCGGGCGTGGCCTTGAGCGGCTTGGGAAAGCATTCGACCGCGCCCAGTTCATAAGCCCTGAGCGAGGTTTCGGTGCCGCGCTGGGTCAGGCTTGACAGCATCACCACTGGCAGCGGCCTCGTGCTCATGATCTCTTCCAGAAACTCGATCCCGCTCATGCCAGGCATTTCTACGTCGAGCGTGACCACATTGGGCCGCAATTGCGCGATCTGCTCGCGCGCCTCGGCGGCATTGGCGGCGGTTCCGACGACCTCGATCTGGCGGGTCTGTTCCAGCACGTCGCAGAACAGCGCCCGCATCGCTGCGGAATCATCGACAACCAGGACCCGGGCATCGTTCATGGCGGCAGCCTTCTCATGCATGCGTTGCGGCCACCCTCACGGGCGGGGTGCCCTGGCGCATCGCTAGACCGGGCGAGTGAAACCAATTGCCACCGGCAGCCTCGGTAATTTCCCCGGCGGGTGCTGCAAACTGCCGTTCGCCCGACCTCCCTAGGGGTTTCGCCCGGGGTAATGGGCAATCGGCGATTCGCATTTGCGGACTATCGGTCGGCTCCAATCGGAACGACACCTCATTCAGAGCGACAAGGGCACGACACATGATGAGTCTCAAGAGCAAGGGCCGCATTGGCGGGTTGGTTATCGGCGGCACGATGCTGATCGCAATCCTCGCTGCGGCCTTCGATATCCAGTACATCCGCGTGGGTGGTCCGCTATTCCAGCAGCACAAGGCGCTGGCCGATTTCAATGCCGACATCTTGCCGCCATCGCAGTTCATCGTGGAGCCGTTCATGGAAGCGACGCTGCTGATGGATGAACCCCAGACTCTGACGGAGCGGCGCGCCGAACTTGAAATGCAGCAGAAAGCCTATGAACAGGGGCGCACCCAATGGCAGGATGCCTCACTGATCGCGCCGGAACTGAAGATGCTCCACCGCAATGCGATCACCAGTGCCGACAGCTTCTGGCGCGAACTGGACCAGCAATTTCTCCCTGCAGCAGAGCGCGGCGATGTCGCCGCCATGGACCGAAGCCATGAAAGCCTGACAAAGCTTTACAGGACTCACCGGGAGGCCATTCACGAACTCGCAGACGCGACTGGAAAGGCATCCGCCACTCTGGAGGAGGAGGCTTCTTCCTCGCTGACGCTGATGATGGGCATCCTGTCTGTACTGGCACTAGCCATACTCTCGATGGTCTTATTCGGCATGCGCTACATGCTCCAGCATGCGCTTGACCCGTTGGTTGCCACAGCCGACGTAATGGCCGCGATGGCCGACGGCAATCTGGAAGCAGGGCGGCGCAGCGATCATCGCAGGGACGAGATCGGCACGATGACCCGCACAATCGAAATCTTCCGGTCCGGCGCGCTCGACCAGCGCGAGGCCGAGGCGAAGCAACGTGTGGTCGTCGAAACCCTGTCTGCCGCGCTCGACGAATTGGCCGAAGGCAATCTGGCCCACCGAATTACCACCCCGCTTGCACCGGAATATGAAACCTTGCGTGACAGCTTCAACCAGACGATCGCCCGGCTGGGCGGGCTGATGCAGCAGGTGTCCGCTTCCGCCGTCAGCGTCTCGACCGGCGCGGGCGAAATTCGCGCGGCGTCCGATGACCTGGCGATGCGCAATGAACAGCAGGCCGCCAGTCTGGAGGAAACCGCAGCCGCGATGAACCAGGTGACCGGTATCGTTCGGGAGACTGCTGCCGGTGCGGCCGAGGTCCAGCGTTCGATCGCCGAAGCCCACCACGAAGCCACCGATGGCGGTGCTGTCGTCCAGCGCGCGATCAGCGCCATGGCCGCGATCGAGCAGTCCGCCCAGGAGATTACGCAGATCACCAATGTGATCGACGGGATTGCTTTCCAGACCAACCTTCTGGCGCTCAACGCCGGGGTCGAGGCCGCCCGCGCGGGTGATGCCGGCAAGGGCTTTGCCGTGGTTGCCAACGAGGTCCGCGCATTGGCCCAGCGCAGCGCCGATGCCGCTAAGGACATCAAGGCACTGATCACCACCAGCACCGAGCAGGTCAGCGGCGGGGTGACACTGGTGGGCGAGACCGGCGCGCTGCTGGAAAAGATCGTCACCCGTGTCGGTGAGATAAGCGCGCTGGTGAGCGAGATCGCGCGATCGACCGAGAACCAGTCCACCAACCTCCAGCAGGTCAATTCCGCCGTGGGCGAGATGGACCGGATGACCCAGCAGAACGCGGCCATGGTCGAGCAATCGACTGCCGCCGCGCGCAGCCTGGCCGACGAGGCGAGCGAACTGACCGGGCTGGTTGCCCAGTTCCGCACCGGGGCGGACAACGGCGCCATCGCCTTCACCGCCCCGGCGGCGCGGCGCAAGCCGGCCGCGAAAGCGCTACCCGCGATCCACGGCAACCTTGCCTTGAAAAGCGGGGGCACGGGCGATGATGAGTGGGCCGAATTCTGATCGAATGGCCATGGCCGCCCCGCTGCCCTGAACGGGCGGGGCGGATAGGATAGGTAGAACCCACGGGGTGCCGGGCAAGCGGCTGTTTGCCTAGCCTGACTAACCCGTTCTGGCCCAGCAGGAGCCACGTATGCATCCGATCATCCTTCCTTCCCGTTGCGACCGGGCCGCTGTCGAGGCGCTGTTGCCCGAGTTCGTCGCGCTATTGGGCAGCGGCACGATCGCCATCGATGCCACTGCGGTGACGCACGCCGGGCAAGCTGTCCTGCAATTGCTGGTCAGCGCCCGCCGCAGCGGGGACGGGGCGGTGATTGCGCCTTCGCCCGCGCTGCTCGACGCGGCCGGCCTCGCTGGCCTTTCGGACGAACTGTTCGACGAGGACCGGCCATGACGCCTGAGGAAATCCAGCAGATTTTCTTCCTCGAATGCGAGGAATCGCTCGCCGCCGCCGAAGCGGGCCTCTGCGCCTGCAAGACCGGGGGGCAGGATGGGGATACTGTCAACGCGATTTTCCGCGCGGTCCATTCGATCAAGGGCGGGGCCGGGGCTTTCGGCTTTGCGCAGTTGCAACATTACACCCATGTGTTCGAGACGCTGCTATCCGACGTGCGCGACGGCACCGTCGGCCTCTCCTCGGCGCTGGTCGACCTGCTGCTGGGTGCACTCGATACGCTGAGCGACCATGTCAACGCCGCCCGCGAAGGCGGAACGCCGCCTGACGATGCCACGCTGCTGATGGAACTTTCTGCTGCCCGCGCACTCGGGCCCTATTGTGCTGCGGGCGAGGCTGCAGAGCCCGCCGCCGAAGCGGGCGGGTCAAGCTTCGATCTCGATTCCATGCTGGACGATATCCTTGGCGATTTCGCGCCTGCCGCTGCTGTTCCCACCCAGCCTGGCTGGCTCGTCCACGTACGCCCCCATGCCGGGGCGATGCAGAAAGGGTCAGAACCGCTGCTGATGCTGCGCGAACTGGCCAATCTCGGCGGAGAATTCCGCGAATGCGATTGTTCGCTGGTGCCACCGCTCGACACCTTCGATCCGGCCCTGGGCTATCTCGGCTGGACCTTCGCCATGCCCGGGGAGACCGGCGAGGATTTGGTCCGCGACATTTTCGATTTCGTCGGAGATGATTGCAGCATCGCCGTGGGTGATGGCGCGCCAATGCCGTCGCCGCGCCTTGCCACCCTTCGCACAGCCGTTCCCGGAGGGGCCACGCAAGGCGCGCGGCAGCTGTCGAATCTCGTACCCGCCGATACCGCAACTTCCGGGGCAGGCGCGTTGCCACCCGCGCCCAACCAGTCGATCCGGATCGACCTGGGCAAGCTCGACCGGCTGATCGATTCGGTCGGCGAACTGGTCATCGCCCAGGCGATGATGGCCCAGCGCCTGTCGGGTGAGGGGCTGGCGGCGACGGAGGAACTGGCGCTGCTCGAAAGCCTCACCCGCGACATCCAGGAAAGCGCCATGGCGATCCGCGCCCAGCCGATCGGTTCGGTATTCAGCCGGGTGCCGCGCATCCTGCGCGATCTGGCCGCGTCCACCGGCAAGCATGTGAAGCTGGAACTGGCGGGCGAAGCTACCGAGCTCGACAAGACCGTGATCGAACGTCTGGGCGAGCCGCTGACCCATCTTATCCGCAACGCGGTCGATCATGGCATCGAAAGTGCCGACGAGCGGCTGGCCGCCGGCAAGGAAGCCGAAGGCACTCTGACGCTGTCGGCCGAACACCGTTCGGGCCGGATTCTTATCCGCATCGCCGATGATGGGCGCGGGATCGATCGCCAGCGCGTGCTGGCCAAGGCGGTCGAGAAGGGCATCGTCGCCGCCGATGCCCAGCTTGCGCGCGAGGAGATCGACAATCTGATCTTCGCCCCCGGATTTTCCACCGCCACCATTGTCACCAGCGTGTCGGGCCGGGGCGTGGGGATGGACGTGGTGCGCCAGAACGTGAAGGAGCTGGGCGGGCGGATCATGATCGAATCCGAAGAAGGCCGGGGCACCAGTTTTACACTGACCCTGCCGCTGACGCTGGCCATTTCCGACGGCATGATCGTCAATGTCGGGGACCAGACGCTGGTCGTGCCCCTGGCCCATGTGGTCGAAAGCCTTCGCCCCGCCGCTGGCGAGGTGAAGGGCCTTGGTGCCAACCGCCAGATGCTGAACGTGCGCGGCAGGTTCATTCCGGTGCTGCCGGTCGGGCTGGCGGTAGGCGCGCGAGGTTGCGCGAGCTCGCCCGAACAGGGCGTTCTGATCGTGGTTGATACCGAGCTGGCCGGGCAGGCCGCGCTGTTGGTCGATGATATCTGCGACCAGCGCCAGTTCGTGATCAAAAGCCTCGATACCCATTACCGCGCGGTCGACGGAGTGGCCGGGGCGACCATCCTGGGCGATGGGCGCGTGGCGCTGATCCTCGATATCGACGGGCTCGTTGCCAGCGCCCTCCATGATCAGGGCACCGCGCTGGACAGGCAGGCGGCATGAGTGCGGCGTCGATCTTTGCCGAGCCATTGCCCGGCATCAGCCCGGATATTTACGGGCCCGCCGACTTCAAGGCGGTGTCGGACATCGTTTATGGTGTCGCCGGGATCGTCCTGCCGCCGGGCAAGGCGATGCTGGTCTATTCGCGCATCGCCCCGCTGGTGCGCGAGCGTGGCTGCGGCACATTTGCCAATTATGTCGCCCTGATCCGCAGCGACCCCCAGGAACAGGCGCGGGCGGTGTCATCGCTGACCACCAACCACACATTTTTCTACCGCGAGGCACATCACTTCGACCATTTCGAGCGCGAGGTTCGGCCTGGCCTGCTGCGTCGGATGGAAGCGCGCGAGACCATACGGATATGGTCGGCCGGCTGTTCCAGCGGTGAGGAGACCTGGTCGCTGCTGATGACCCTGCTGGGTGGCGACAAGCTGTCCGGCAAGCGGATCGCCCAGCGCGACCTGCGCGTGCTGGGCAGCGACATCGCCCGGCATGCTTTGGCAAAGGCGCGTGTCGCGACCTATCCGGCCCGGGATTTCAAGCCGGTCCCCAGTGATCTCGTGGGGCAATGGACCCGCGAGGATGGCGAGGATCTGACCATCACCGACGACGCCCGCGCTATTGTTCGCTTCCGCACCTTGAATTTGCTGGAGGACTGGCCGTTCAAGGGTAGGTTCGATGTCATCTTCTGCCGCAATGTTATGATCTATTTCGATAATCCTACCAAGGAACGGCTGGTGGCCCGTTTTGCCGAGGTGCTGGCACCGGGCGGACATCTCTACATCGGCCATAGCGAGCGGGTGACAGGCCCCGCTGCCGCACTTCTCCAGCCTGTCGGCCCCACCATCTACCGCAGGAGGACGGCATGAGCGTTCGTGTGCTGATCATCGACGATTCCCCGACCATGCGCGCGATCCTGATGTCGCGGCTGTCCAACGAGCCCGACATCGCCGTGATCGGCACCGCCTCCAACGCACTGGAAGGGCGGGAACTTATCAAGCAGTTCAACCCCGACGTGGTGACGCTGGACATCGAGATGCCGGGCATGAACGGGCTCGACTTCCTCGAAAAGATCATGACGCTGCGGCCGACGCCGGTGATCGTCGTTTCCGGTTCCACCCAGGAAGGCAACGAGGTCACCGCCCGCGCGCTCGCGCTCGGCGCGGTCGATTTCTATGCCAAGGCGGATCGTTCCGGCGGGCTGCCGCTGGACGATCATGGCAAGCTGGCCAATCTGGTGCGCGAGGCGGCGCAGGTGCGGTTCAACAACCGCTGGCCGATTGCACCGCGCGTGGCCGTGCAGGCCCGCCGCTCGGCCCACAGCGACATCGGCCTGATCGCGATCGGATCATCCACCGGCGGGGTCGAGGCGCTGCAAACGCTGCTGGCCGAATTTCCCGAGGATTGCCCACCCACAGTGATCGTCCAGCACGTCAACCCGCGTTTCGCCCCCGCCATCGCCAAGACGCTTGATATCGCCTGCCCGGCCAGAGTGCAGCTGGCTGAAGCGGACATGCCGCTTCGCCCCGGCAACGTCTATCTCGCCCCAGGCGGCGACCGGCACCTTTCGGTCGGCGGCCCTGCGGCGTTTTATGCGCGGCTGCGGCAGGGCGATCCCGTGTCGGGCCACTTGCCCAGCGTCGATGTGCTGTTTGAATCGGTGGCGAAGACGGTCGGCGTGCGTGCGATCGGCATCCTCCTGACCGGCATGGGCAGTGACGGGGCCAAGGGCCTGCTCGCCATGGTCCGGGCCGGCGCCCATACCATCGCCCAGGACGAGGCGACTTCCACAGTGTTCGGGATGCCGCGTGCCGCGATTTCGCTCGGTGCGGCCAATGTGGTCGCGCCGATCACCCGGATCGCGCAGCACGCGCTGAGAAAGGCTGCCTGAGCGCCGTGGCCCCCGCACCCCTCCTCGATTCGCCTCTGGCGACGACCCGGATCACTGTGCTGCAAGGTCAGGTCCGGGTCAGTGCCGGGCCGCGCGTGGAATTGAGCACCGTGCTGGGCAGCTGCATTACTACCTGCCTGTTCGATCCAGAGGCGGAAGTGGGCGGCATGAACCACTTCCTGCTGGCCGAACCCCCGCGCAGCCACAATCCGGGCGAGATCGACGTCCACTATGGCGTCTATCTGATGGAAATGCTGATCAACGAGATGCTCAACCACGGGGCGAGCAAGCCGCGGATGCGCGCGCATCTCTATGGCGGTGCGAACCTGCGCGCGGGGATGGCCCCGATCGGCACCGCCAATGCCAATTTCGCCCGCAGCTTCCTCGCCCGCGAAGGGATCGTGCTGGCGCGCGAGGACGTGGGCGGCAGCTGCGCCCGCCGGGTCGATTTCCGCCCCGCGCTGGGCCGGGTGCGTTGCCGCGTCGTTCCCGCCACCATGGCCCCCGAGGCCGCGCCCGTTGTCCGCCCCGCCCGCGTCGGCGGCGGCGATGTCGAATTGTTCTGAAGAAAGCGAGACCCGACCCATGAGCAAGACCACGCGGATACTGACAGTCGATGACAGCGCCAGCATGCGTGCCCTGCTGCATCACGCGCTCAGCAGCAGCGGTTTCGATGTGGCGCAGGCCGATGATGGCGTCGCCGCGCTGGAATGGCTGGCTTTGAACGAGGTCGATCTCGTCATAACCGATATCAACATGCCCCGGCTCGACGGATTCGGCCTGATCGAGCGGCTGCGCGAAGGCAGTCGCCATCGCGACCGGCCGATCCTGGTGCTGACCACCGAAAGCTCGGACGAGAAAAAGGCCCGCGCCCGCGCCGCCGGTGCGACCGGCTGGATCGTCAAGCCGTTCGATCCCGAAAAGCTGGTCGCCGCGGTGCGCCGCGTGACCCATTGACCCCGAAGGAAGCCCTAACCATGCATCGCGAACTCATCACATTCCAGGTTGAAGGCCAGGTCTTCGGGATCGACATCATGGCGATCCGGGAAATCCGCGCCTGGACGCCGACCACCCGCCTGCCCAGTGTGCCGCATTACGTGGCTGGGGCGGTCAATCTGCGCGCCACCGTGCTGCCGGTGATCGACCTTGCAGCCCGGCTCGGCTGGGGCACAACTGAGGCGACCCCCCGCCACGCCATCATCGTCACGCAGGTCAGGGGCCAGGCGCGCGGGCTGATCGTCGATTCGGTCAGCGACATTGTCACCGTTCCGGGCGACGCGCTGCAACCTCCCCCGGCCACCTCCGACGATGCGATCGTGCCGTTCCTTGACGGGCTGGCGGCGATCGAAGACCAGATGGTGATGGTGCTCAACCTCGATGCGCTAAATGCCAATGGCAACGCCACTGGCAATGCTTCGGGCGAGCTGGCGGACGCGGCGTGATTGCCGTCCGCCTTTCTCCCCGGCTGGCCGCGATTGCCGGGGTGCTGGAGGAACTGGGCCGGGAGATCGAGGCGCTGGGTGCGGCACTGTGCCGCGATCCCCAATTCGTCGCCCGGCATTGCCGCGAATTGCAGGCGATCGACCTGATCGCCCAGCAACAGCACGCGCTGGCAGCCCTTCTCAGCTCGGGCCTCGCTGAACACGCCGTGGCCCGGATCGGCATAGATAGCTTGCGCCAGCGGCTGGGCGAAATCCTTGGACCACCCGCCGGGTAGGCAGGTTTCAGCCCCGGATATCGGCCCATTCGGGGTGGCGGTCGAACGCTGCCACGACATAGCTGCATTCGGGGATCACCCTGAAGCCCTGTAAGCGGGCATCAGCGACGATCGCCTCCACCAGCTTCGCCGCAATCCCGCGCCCGCCGATTTCGGGCGGGACGATGGTATGATCGACCAGCCGCGCATCGCCGTGCCGGACCCAGCTCATCCGTCCGAGATGGCGGCTGCCCGGCACATGGGCGCGATATTCCCCGCGCGAGCCCTCATCGTGGCGGGTGATGGTCAGCTCATCCATGGTCCGGCTCCTGTTCGGCTGCGACAATGGCGGCGAGGCCACTGCGGTAATCGGGATAGCGCGGACGCCAGCGCAACACGCGCTTCGCCTTGCCATTGGCGATCCTTCGATTCTCGGCATAGAACCCGCGCGCCATTGGCGAAAGCCCCGCCTGGTCGAGACTTTGCAACGGCGGCGGGGCGAGGCCGAGCATACGGCAGGCCGCCTCGATCACCGCGTTCTGGCTGGAAGGGCAGTCGTCACCCAGATTGTAGGCCCCTGCCGGGGCATCGAGCGCGGCGATTACCCCATTGGCAATGTCATCCACATGGACCCGGCTGAACACCTGATCCGGCAAATCGATCCGATGGGCCTTGCCTTCGCGCACCCGGTCCAGCGCGCTGCGACCCGGCCCGTAGATCCCGGGCAGGCGGAACACCTGCGCACCGCGTTCCAGCCAGTCCAGGTCGCATTGCGACCGAGCGGTGCGGCGACCGCTGCCGGTGGCTGCGCTTTCGTCCACCCAGGCACCCTGCGTGTCGCCATAGACCCCGGTGGAGGAGAGATAGCCGAGCCAGCCCTGTGTCAGTACCCTGCCGTAGCGGTGCAGTACCGGATCGGAGCCATCGGCTGGGGGAACGGAGGAAAGCACATGGCTGGCCGCAGTCAGCGCCGCGCGGACGGCCGATTCGTCGTCGAAGGCCAGATTGCCCGCGCTGCCGGTGGCATCGACGCGCCAGCCACGCGCGCGCAGGCCCGCCGCGATGCGCCGCGCCGTATATCCCAGTCCGAAGATCAGCATATGTCCCATAGGCGCCTTCTACCCTCTGGACGGCAGAGCGAAAGGACCTAAGAGCTTGCGCCATGGATATCGTGCAAGACCCGCCCGCAGCCGCTCCCGCCCCCACCGTGATCCGCCGCGAGGATTATCGCCCGCCCGCCTGGCTGGTGCCTGAGGTCGAGCTGGATTTCACGCTTGGGCTGGAACGGACCCGGGTCAGCGCGGAATTGTCCGTAAAGCGAAACCCGGCCGGAGACGCCAGCCCGACGCTCCGCCTTAACGGTGATGGATTGACCGCGCTGGCGGTGACAGTCGATGGCGTACCAACCAACGACTGGGCAATGGAAGGCGATGATCTTGTCGTCACTCTGCCCGGCGCGGCGCACCGGATCGGGGTAGTGACCGAGATCGATCCTGCCGCCAACAGCCAGCTGATGGGGCTCTATGCCTCGAACGGAATGCTCTGCACCCAGTGCGAGGCAGAAGGGTTCCGCCGGATCATCTTCTTCCCCGACCGGCCCGACGTGTTGTCCACCTACAAGGTGCGGATGGCGGGCGACAAGGCCGCCTTCCCGGTGCTGCTGTCCAACGGCAACCGGGTTGACGTGGGTGAGGGCGCGGACGGCGCGCACTGGGCCGAATGGCACGATCCCTGGCCCAAGCCCTGCTATCTTTTCGCGCTCGTGGCGGGCGACCTTGTCGCACATCGTGACAGCTTCACCACATGTGGCGGGCGCAAGGTCGATCTGGCCATCTGGGTGCGGGCGCAGGAAGGACCGGGGGGCGATATCGAACGCACCGGCCACGCGATGCACGCTTTGAAGCAGAGCATGCGCTGGGACGAGGAGGTGTTCGGGCGCGAATATGATCTCGACACGTTCAACATCGTTGCGGTCAGCGATTTCAACATGGGGGCGATGGAGAACAAGGGGCTCAACGTCTTCAATACCCGCTATGTCCTGGCCGACCCGGAGACCGCCACCGATGGCGATTACGACGCGGTCGAAGGGGTGATCGCGCATGAATATTTCCACAACTGGTCGGGCAACCGGGTCACCTGCCGCGACTGGTTCCAGCTCAGCCTGAAGGAAGGCTTCACCGTGCTGCGAGACCAGCTGTTCAGCGCCGACATGGGCAGCGAAGCGGTCAAGCGGATCGAGGATGTGCGGGTGTTGCGTGGGGCGCAATTCCCTGAAGACTCCGGCCCGTTGGCCCACCCCATCCGCCCGGACAGCTACCGCGAGATTTCCAACTTCTACACCGCCACGATCTACAACAAGGGTGCCGAGATCATCCGCATGATGCGGACCATGGCCGGGCCGGAGCGGTTCCGCACGGGCTGCGACCTCTATTTTGCTCGCCATGATGGTGAGGCGGCGACCTGTGAGGATTTCGTCAAGGCGATGGAGGAAGGTGCAGGGCTCGATCTCGCCCAGTTCCGCCTGTGGTACAGCCAGGCCGGGACGCCGCGGGTCAAGGCCCGATTGGAGCACGAGGGCGGTAGCGTTACGCTGCATCTGGCACAAAGCATCCCTCCGACCCCGGGCCAGAGTGAAAAGCTGCCGGTGCCGATTCCGCTGCGGCTGGCGCTGTTCGACGGCGCCAGCGGCCGCCATGGCGGCGAACAGCTGGTGGTGCTGAGCAAGACGGAGGAAAGCTACCGCTTCGAAGGCTTTTCCGCTCCGCCGATCCTCTCGCTCAATCGGGGGTTCGCCGCGCCGGTCGCGATCGAACGCAACGTTCCGGTTGCAGAGCAAGTGTTTCTGGCCGCCCACGACGACGATCCTTTCGCCCGCTATGAAGCCATGCAGGGGCTGGTGGTACAGCATCTCGTCGGTTCAGGCGACGCGGTCAGCCATGCCGACATTGCTGGCGCACTGGGCGCGATCGTGGCCGACCCCGCGCTCGACGACCTGATGCGGGGCGAGCTGATGATGCTGCCCAGCGTCACTTATTTGATGGAACAGATGCTGATCGCCGATCCGGGGGTGATCCACGCCGCGCGCGAACTGCTCAAGGCCCGGCTCGGGGCCGCCCTGCAGGACGAGCTGGTGGCGTTGCATGACCGCGCCTGCGCCATCCCCTATGGCCTCGATGCCGCCGCGCGCGGGAGCCGCAAGGTCAAGACCCAGGCACTGGTGTTCCTCGCCGCCGCTGCGCCCGCGCTGGCCGGACAGATGGCCGCCAGGCAATATCGCGCCGCCGACAACATGACCGACCGCCAGGGCGCGCTGATGGTGCTGTGCGGGCTCGCCTGCCCGGAACGGGAGGAACTGCTGGCCGATTTCAAGGCGCGCTACGAAAGCAATGCGCTGGTGATCGACAAATGGTTCACCCTCCAGGCCTCCTCGCTTCATCCCGACGTGGTTGCCCATGTGCAGGCGCTGACGCAGCACCCGGATTTCATTTTGAAGAACCCAAACCGGGTCCGCTCGCTCTACATGGCCTTCGCCGCCAATCCGGCCGGGTTCCATGCCGCCGACGGGGCGGGCTATGCGATGATCGCCGACCTGATCCTCGCGCTTGATCCGATCAACGCCCAGACCGCCGCTCGCTTCGTGCCGCCGCTCGGGCGCTGGCGGCGGATCGAACCGAAGCGTTCGGCGCTGATGCGTGCCGCGCTGGAGCGTATCGCCGGAGCGCCCGGGCTGTCGCGCGATACCAGCGAGCAGGTGGGTCGCAGCCTTGGTTGAAGTGATTCGCTCCGGCGTGCTGGAACAACTGCCGCATGGCTTCCTCTCGCGCCGAGGCGGGGCATCGACCGGCGTAGTGGCGGGGCTGAATGCCGGGCTCGGCGCGGGCGACGACGATGCGGCGGTGGCGGAAAACCGTCGGTTGGCGGTTGAGGCGGTTCTGCCTGGTGCCCGTCTTGTCGCGCTTTACCAGATTCATTCGTCCGATGCGGTGGTGGTGGACGAGCCCTGGGACAATGATCAACGCCCGCACGCCGATGCGCTGGTGACAGTCCGGCCTGGTCTGTTGCTCGGCATCGTCACCGCCGATTGCGCGCCGGTGCTGCTGGCCGATTCGCAGGCCGGGGTGATCGGCGCTGCCCATGCCGGCTGGAAGGGCGCCCATGGCGGGGTGATCGAGGCGACTGTCGCAACGATGGAGAGTCTTGGTGCCCGGCGTGACCGAATCTCCGCCGCGATCGGACCCTGCATCGCCCAGGCCAGCTACGAGGTGGCCGAGGACTTCCGCGTAGTCTTTGCCGCCGGGGACCAGCGCTATTTTGCGCCTGGACGGGAAGGGCACTTCCAGTTCGATCTTGAGGGATATGTTGCCGCGCGGCTGACCGGGGCTGGGATTGGACGCGTCGATCGGCTGGGGCTGGACACCTGTGCGGATGAAGCGCGCTTCTACTCGTTTCGTCGCGCCACCCACCGGGGCGAGGCCAGCTATGGGCGCCAGCTTTCGCTGATCGGCCTGCCGGCAGAAGGCGCTGTGGTGCCGGGTTGATGGGAAAGCTGCGAAAAAGCGGCAAAATGCCTGTTGGCAAGCGGCGGTGTTGCGTCTATCAGCCCGCCCAAACCGGCACCTGCGGTACGCGTGGCGTCTCGCTGCTGGTGGCGTATAGGGGCTCTGGACGCGCGATAGAACTTAGGGTTTTTCAAGGTTTTCGTTCGCTTCCCCGGCGGACGTTGGCCGACAGGCAAGGCAAGGCTGATGGCAGACAATACTGGCACCGCTGATATCCAGGAGCACGCCGGCACGGCGGGCGAAGATGGCGTGCGGCGGCGTGATTTCATCAATATTGCGGCGGTGGGCGCTGCCGGGATTGGCGGCATCGCCACTCTTGTCCCCCTTATCAGCCAGATGGCCCCCTCGGCCGACGTGCTGGCTGAAAGCTCGACCGAAATCGATATCAGCGCGATCAAGCCTGGGCAGGCCATCAAGGGCGTGTTCCGCAAGCAGCCCGTGTTCATCCGCAACCTGACGACTGAGGAAATCGCCAAGGCGAACGCGGTCGATGTCTCTTCGCTGCGCGATCCGCAGTCGCTGGAAGAACGGACCAAGCCGGGCAAGGAAAACTGGCTGATCACCATGGGCGTCTGCACCCATCTCGGCTGCGTCCCGCTGGGCGCGGGCGAAGGCGAGGTTAAGGGCGAGTTCGGCGGCTATTACTGTCCCTGCCACGGTTCGGTCTACGACACCGCGGCGCGCATCCGCAAAGGTCCGGCGCCGAAGAATCTGGAAGTGCCGGTTTATGAATTCTCTTCCGACACTGTCGTGAAGATCGGCTGAGGCGAGGTACCGAGAACATGAGCTTCCCCTGGGCAAACCATTACGAGCCGAAACACCCGCTGATGCAGTGGATGGACGAGAAGCTGCCGCTTCCGCGTTTCGTCTACAACGCCATCGGCGCCGGCTATCCGGTCCCGCGCAATCTCAACTATTTCTGGAACTTCGGCGTTCTCGCCGGGTTCTGTCTGGTTTTGCAGATCGTCACCGGCGTGATCCTGGCGATGCATTACGCGCCCAACGCGCTGATCGCCTTCGATTCGACCGAACACATCATGCGCGACGTCAACTGGGGCTGGCTGATGCGCTATGCCCACGCGAACGGGGCCTCGGCCTTCTTCGTGGTGGTCTATCTCCACATCTTCCGCGGCTTCTTCTTCGGGTCCTACAAGGCCCCGCGCGAGATGATCTGGCTGCTGGGCGTGGTGATCTTCCTGCTGATGATGGCCACCGCATTCATGGGCTATGTGCTTCCCTGGGGGCAGATGAGCTTCTGGGGTGCCAAGGTCATCACCGGCCTGTTCGGCGCGATCCCGCTGGTTGGCGAGCCGCTGCAACAGTGGCTGCTGGGCGGCTTCGCCCCTGACAATGCCGCGCTGAACCGCTTCTTCTCGCTTCACTTCCTGCTGCCCTTCGTGATTGCAGCTGTGGTGATCCTGCACATCTGGGCGCTCCACATTCCAGGTTCGTCCAACCCGACAGGCGTGGAAGTGAAGACCGAAAGCGATACCGTGCCGTTCCACCCCTATTACACGGCCAAGGACGGCTTCGGACTGGGCGTGTTCCTGATCCTCTACTGTGCGATGCTGTTCTTCCTGCCGAACGCGCTGGGCCACCCGGACAATTACATCCCGGCCAACCCGATGGCGACGCCGGCGCATATCGTGCCCGAATGGTACTTCTGGCCGTTCTACGCCATCCTGCGCGCCTTCACCTTTGACTTCCTGTTCATCCCGGCCAAGCTGATGGGCGTGCTGGCGATGTTCTCGTCGATTCTGGTGTGGTTCTTCCTGCCCTGGCTGGATACCTCGCCGGTGCGTTCGGGCCATTATCGCCCGCTGTTCCGGAAGTTCTTCTTCTTTGGCCTGATCCCGACCGTGCTGGTTCTCGGTTATTGCGGCGGCGCTCCGGCCGTGGAGCCCTATGTGATGATCAGCCAGATCGCCACGGCCTATTACTTCCTCCACTTCCTGGTCATCCTGCCGCTGGTTTCGTCGATTGAACGGCCTGAACCCCTGCCCTATTCGATCACGGAATCGGTGCTTGGTTCGGACGACAATGCCGACCTGAAGCCGGCGAGCTAAAAGAACAGCCAAGGGAAAGAGACTATCATGATCCGCCTCTTCGGAATTCTCGCCGGCCTGTTCTTCTCGGCTGCGGCGTTGTGGGCCTTCGGCAACGGGGCAGTGAACTACATCACCGACCCCACCGCGCCGACCGCCGAACACGAGTTCCACCTCCTCCCCAAGGAGTTGAATCTCGCCAGTGACGGGCCTTTCGGCAAATTCGACAAGCAGCAGCTGCAGCGCGGCTTCCAGGTTTACAAGGAAGTCTGCTCGGCCTGCCATTCGCTGCGTCACGTCGCTTTCCGCGATCTTGCCGCGCTGGGCTATAACGAAGCGGAAGTGAAGGCGATCGCCGCTGGCTTCCAGGTTCCGGGGATCGATCCCGCCACTGGCGAGACCACTACCCGCCCCGGCCTGCCGATCGATTATTTCCCCAAGCCCTTCGCCAATGACATTGCTGCGCGCGCTGCCAACAACAATGCGGTGCCGCCGGACCTGTCGCTGATCACCAAGGCGCGCCATGAAGGCCCGGCCTATGTCTATTCCCTGCTGACGGGTTTCCAGGACCAGCCCGCCGAACTGGTGGCCAAGTTCCCCGATGCCAAGACGCCGAACGGGCTGCACTACAACCCCTACTTTGCGAATCTCAACCTCGCGATGGCACCGCCGCTGACCAGCGAGGGCCAAGTCGCATATGGTGAGGGCAACCCCAAGCCGACCGTCGATCGGATGGCGCAGGACGTGTCAGCCTTCCTCGTGTGGACGGCCGAGCCGAGCCTCGACAAGCGCAAGCAGACGGGCTGGCCGGTGCTGGGCTTCCTGCTGTTCGCCACGGTCCTTGCCTATCTCTCCAAGAAGGAGATCTGGCGGGACAAGAAGGGCCACTGAGCGTCCTCCTTCTTCCGGTCATGACCGCAACAACGCGCCCCTTGCATCCTGCGATGCGAGGGGCGTCTTGCATCAGGACCCTGCGATGAACCCCGACGATCTCAAGGCCATCATCCGGACCATTCCGGATTTCCCCAAGCCCGGGATTCAGTTCCGCGACATCACCACGCTCATGTCGCATGGCACGGGCTTTGCCGCAGCCCTGCGCCTGCTGGCCGAGCGGGCCGGGCCGACCGATCTCATAGCCGGGATCGAGGCGCGCGGCTTCATTTTCGGCGGCGCGTTGGCGCAACTGCTTGGCCGCGGTTTCGTGCCACTGCGCAAGCGCGGAAAGCTGCCGGTTCCGACTATCGGCATCGATTACGCGCTGGAATATGGGACTGACCGGCTGGAACTTGATCCCGGTGCGATCGGGGAAGGCCGGCGGGTGCTGTTGGTCGATGATCTGATCGCTACCGGCGGCACGGCGCTTGCCGCCGCGCGGCTGCTGCGCGAGGCCGGGGGGGTGGTCGAACAGGCGCTGTTCGTGATCGATCTGCCCGATCTGGGCGGTGCCGATCGGCTGCGAAGCGAAGCGATCGGGGTGGATGCGCTGGTGAATTTCTGCGGCCATTGAACTGGGCGCCAGATTGGCCTTGCAAAATTGTCGACAATCGGTGTTTATCGCGTCACGTGAAGTGAGGGGGCAGGCAATTGTCGCCCCGAATTGGGAGAGATGTCGATGCGGGTCAAGATTGATCCCGAAGTGTGCCAGGGCCATGCGATGTGTTTCCTCGCCTGCCCGCAGGTTTTCGAACTGAGCGACGAAGATGGCCACGCCTTCGTTGCCGATGAAAACGTCCCGCCCGAATTCGAGCATGCTGTCGAACAGGCCGTCCGCAGCTGCCCCGAAGGCGCAATCACAACATTCTGACAGGAGGGGTTCATGGCTGAAGGCGATCTGCAACCCGGCAGCAAGCAGTTTCCGATCGAACTGGATCACGACACACCAGAGCATGCGGCCAACTGGCCGGAACGCTGGCGCGCGATCCGGGAAACCACCCCGCGCGCATGGACCGAATCGCATGGCGGCTTCTGGGTGGCGACCCGGTTGGAGGATCTCGTCGGCATCGCCCAGCGCGATGATGTGTTTTCCACCCACAAGGAACTCGACCGGGTCACCGGCGAGACCACGGGCGGACTCAGCATCCCGCCTGTGCCCGGCATCCGCTCGATCCCGAACGAATCCGACAAGCCGGAATGGAACGGCATCCGCGGTTTCATCAACCGCCACTTCGCTCCGCGCGCGGTCGAACTGCGCCGCCAGCGTGCCCGCAATTTCACTGCCGCGCTGGTCGATATGGTGATCGAGAAAGGCCACTTCGACATTGTCGACGATCTCACCAACCCGCTCCCCGCGCTGGTGACGATGGACCTGTTCGGCTTCCCGCTGGAAGAATGGCGCGCTTTCGCCGATCCCTTCCACACCATGGTCTATACACCCGCCAGCTCGCCCGAATTTGCCGCGACGATCAAGGGACTTGACCATTTCCACGCCCGCGTCGACGAGGAGGTGGCGAAGCGTCGCCTGGAACCCAAGGACGATCTGCTCACCATCTTCGCCACCGGTTTGATCGATGCCGAGCCGCTGGGTTATGAAACCATCCACGATCTTGCCTTCAACATCCTGGCGGGCGGGGTGGACACAACCACGGCGCTGACATCGAACACGCTGCTGTACCTGTCGCGCCATCCTGACCAGCGGCAGGAACTGATCAACCGGCCCGATGTCATGCCGCTCGCTCGCGAGGAGTTCATCCGCTATTTCTCGCCGATCCACGGGCTGGCGCGCAATGCGATGTCCGATGTCGAGGTCAACGGCTGGAAGATCGACAAGGGTGATCGTGTGCTGCTCGCCTACTCCGCCGCCAACCGCGATCCCGACGCATTCGAGGACCCGGAAGAGGTCAAGCTGGACCGCTTCCCAAACAAGCACGTCGGCTTCGGCGCGGGGATGCATCGCTGCATCGGCTCGTTCCTGGCGCGGATGATGTGGGAATGCATGGTCACCGAAGTGTTGGCCCGCATGCCGGACTATCGGGTGGAAGAGGACAAGATAGAATCCTACCACACCGTGGCCAAGGTCAACGGCTGGATCCACATCCCGGCCATTTTCACGCCCGGCAAGAAGGTGGGGGCCACCATCAGTTGAGCGGTGGGCAAGCAGCCGGAGCCCGCACGACGCTGTCCTCAAGGCCCCCGGCACGCTAACACACGAACCATGAGCGGTCGGCTACGCCGGAATACTGCTCTTTCGTCACCTGCAACTGCCTGGCTGGAATGATAACCCATGGCTTTACCCTCATTGAGCGATGTCGCGATTGTCGCGGTCCATAACACAAGGCAGGCCCGGCAGATCGATGAGCCGGAAGACAGCCTGATGCTGGGCGCTTTCCGCGCGGTGATGGTCGAAGCCGGGATCGGCCCTGCCGATATCGACGGAATCAGCGCCCATGGCTGGACCAGCGGCATCAATGGCTCGGACGTGATTGCCTGGCTGGGTGGGCACCCTTGCTGGAACGGAGTGCATTATCCCGGCATTGCCTCGGTGATGGAAGCGGCGGGTGCGATCATGGCGGGGCAGTGCCATACCGTGCTGATGGGCGCGGCCCAATCCGGGGCGCATCGCGGGCGCACGCACACCGCGCCCTGGACCCGGCCAGAAAACGAATTCGTCGCCTGCTGGGGTATGTTCACGCCTGCCCATTTCGCCCTGATCGCGCGGCGCCACATGGCGCTGTATGGCACGCCGGTGGAGGCGCTGGCCGAAGTTGCTGCCGCGATCCGCAGCAATGGAGCCGTCAATCCAGAGGCCGTGTTCTTCGGCAAACCGGTAACGCGCGAGGACGTGCTGAACTCGCGCATGATTGCCGATCCATTCCACCTGCTCGACTGTGCGATGACCTCTGAAGGTGGCTCCGCCATCGTCATGACCACGCGCGAGCGGGCAAGGGACATGGGCGGTGAGCCGATTTATATCCTTGCGGGCGCGCTGGAGCGGATGGGGCAGGCCTATGTCGAACCGCCCTTGTGGGACCGTTTCGGCATGATGGGTGCGCGCGCGGCCGCGGGCTGTTTCGAGCGGGCCGGGCTGACCCCGAAGGACGTTGATGTCTGCGAATTTTACGATCCCTTCTCTTTCGAGATCATTCGCCAGCTGGAAGCCTATGGCTTCTGCCAGCCAGGGGAGGCGGCGGGGTTCGTGCTGGATGGCAATATCCGCATCGATGGCAGCCTGCCGGTGGCGACCAATGGCGGACTGATGTCTTTCAGCCATGCCGGCGCGGTGCAGAATTTGCAGAAGGTGATTGCGGGGGTCCAGCAATTGCGAGGGTTGTTGCCGCCGCAACTGACAGTGAAGGGGGCCGAAGTGGCGATGATTTCCAACAATGGTTCGGGCGCGGTCACTTGCGACGTGATGCTGCTGGGGAAAACGGCATGAGCTAT
Source organism: Erythrobacteraceae bacterium (assembly GCA_947479055.1). GTDB lineage: Bacteria > Pseudomonadota > Alphaproteobacteria > Sphingomonadales > Sphingomonadaceae > CANJYE01. The sequence continues at coordinate 24,048 of CANJYE010000012.1, read as the reverse complement.
GTCAGCGCCCCCGCCGAAGGCCGCCCGCTGCCGGTGCCGACCGAGCTTTCCGCCCCGCACTGGGATGGCGCGCGCGAAGGGCGGCTGATGGTGCAGCAATGTCCGGTTTGCGAAGCCTATGTGTTCATCCCCCGCCGTGCCTGTCCGCAATGCCTGGCCGAACCGCTCGAATGGGTGGAGAGCAGCGGCAAGGGTACGATCTACAGCTACACCATCATCCACCGCCCGCCGCACCCCGCGTTTGAGCCGCCGTTCTGCGCCGCAATCATCGCGCTGGAAGAAGGCTGGCACATGCTGAGCAACGTCGTCGGCACCGATCCGGCGACGATTGCGGTGGGGCAGGCGGTGGCAGTCGAATTCCTCGATTGCGGGGAAGTGACGCTGCCGGTGTTCCGCCGGGTCAATTGATCGTCAATCCTGCAGCACAATGAAATCCCCGCGCCGCCCTTCGTGGAGCGCCACCAACGATCCGCTGTCGAAATAGACCGGCAGAATGTCCACCGCCTTGCCATCGCGGAAGCGCCAGTATTCGACCACGGGCATGTCGAACCGGCCATGCGGGGTGCCGCCGGAAATGCGGCCGCGATAGGAAACGATGTCGCGGTGGTTGGTCAGCACCGTCTCGAAGCTGAACTGGAAATCGCTCCAGGTTTCCTGCAGCACGTTCATCAGGTCAAAGAACCCCTGTGGACCGACCCAGTCGCCACCATAGGGCAGCGACGGGGCCTCATGCGTCACGCAATCGTCGGAGATGAACTTGCTTAGCCCCTCGACCGTGACGTTGGGCCACATCATCCAGACGTTGATGATGGTGTCGAGCGGGGTGTTCTGGTGCGGCATGGCTGGTCCTCTGCTTGTTCTATGCGGCGGGCCTTGTGGTCGCGACATCCCAGCACAGCGGGATGCTTGTGGCGACAGGTACGACTCCGGTCTGGTAAGTGAGCGTGACATCGGGTTCGAGCGCGAATTCGGGGATGGCGGCGAGCCATTCCTCCACCGCGATCGCCAGTTCGCGCCGCGCCAGCCGCTCGCCCGGGCACCGGTGCGCGCCACCGCCAAAGGCCGCCTCGCTTGCGCCCTTGCGGCCCAGCCGGATCGTGTCGGGATCGGGATTGGCCCGCTCGTCGAGGCCAACCAGCATGCTGGGCAGCACGATCATTTCCCCAGCCTTCAGCTCAACCCCACCAAGCTGCGTGTCCTCAACGATCTTGCGACCGATGGTGATCACGCTGTAGCGGCGCAGAAATTCATCCACCGCCGCCGGGATCAGCGCAGGGTCGGCCACCAGCTGGCGCCGCAGCTCGGGGAAGCGGGCGAGGTGCGTGAAGGCGAGGCCCAGGAAATTGGCGACAGTGTCCAGCCCCGCCTGCAATGCCGAGGTGACGAGGATGACCCCATCGTCCTCGGTGATTCGCTCACCGCCGACCCGGCTGTTGACCAGCGCGGTGATCGCGTCGCTCCCGGAGCCGTCCCGCCGCGCCCGGACATGGGGGCGCAGATAGCTGTCGAAGGCCTGGGTCACGTCACCGGCATCGTCGTCAACCCGCCGCGTCATCCGGTCCGACCAGCCCTTCAGCGTCCAGGCATCCTCGAGCGGCAGGCCCATGATCTCCATGAAGATCATGATCGGCATCTTTTCGCCAAACTCGGACTGGAAGTCGCAGCGGCCCCGCTCGCGAAAGCTCTCGATCAGCTGGCGGGCGATGTCACGGATGCGCGGCTCATAAGGACGGAAGGCCTTGGGTGCGAAGGCGGCGGTGAGATGAATGCGGTAGGGCGCATGTTCGGGTGGATCGAGCGTGACCGGTTTCCACTGGAAGCTTTCGCCCGCCTCCTTCGGCACCAGGATGCAGCGGCTGGAAAAGCGGGTGTAGTCCTCGAAGCACTCCTTGATCGCGGAGGCCCGCAGCGCCACCCAATGGCCGCCGTTCCGGGGTGTCCAGACCACGTCGGGCGCGCCATCCTGCAAGGCCTTCCATGCGCCATGGACATCGCGCTCGAAGCCGGGCGGCGCCCAGACGTTGAAATCCCTGACCCGGTCGGCCGGGACATGGGCGGGGAGGGGCGAACCCTCGCTCATGCGGCCGTTCCTTCGCCGTGCCGGGCCTTGTGACCCTGCTCGCTGAGCACTTCGCGCAGATAGCCGTGCGTGGCTGCTTTGACCTGCCCGGCCATATAGTCCGTGATAATGCCGTATCGCTGGACGGAGTTGGTGTAGAGCGCCGACTGGATCGTCGCGAGATTGCGGAACGGATCGCGCAGCCCGGCAGGCTCGAAATCCCAGTCGCCCCTGTAGAGCTGATGAAACATGCCCGCGCACAGCCCTTCGAAATCCTCGACGATCAGGTGCATTTCGAGGGCGCCGGTCCCCAGCATGGTCTTGCGGGCGGGCGTGTTGCCGTTGAAATATGCGACCGCCGCATCGACCATCGTATCGACCACGTCAAACAGCGCCACCGGCTGTCTCTGCCCTACGTAGCGCAGCATGAAGTCATAGGATTCCAGCACATGCTTCTGGGCGACCTGTTCATAGACCGCCATCACCGACGGGAAGAAATCATAGATCGTGGTGCGCGAAACGCCGGAATGCTCCGCCAGCATCGCAATGCTGACATCGGTCACGGCGTAATCATCCAGCAGGCGGTTGGCAGCGTCCAGGATGCGTTCGACCTTGCGCATGCTGGGCTTGCGTTGCGGCGTCTTCCGTGTGGAGCTGCGCTCCGGCTGCAAGGCGGCGCGTTTGACGGCACTTTCTGACGGCACTCGTCCAGCTCCCCCCAATTCACGGTCAGTTGCTTGCTGGCTAACAGCAATGCGCCACGACTTGACAACGCCAATAGCACGGATATTACCTTTTCCAATATCGACAGAAGTCGAATAACGCTGCGAGAGGAATGACCGAGGCAAGCCAGGCATGGCCGCAAGATACGCAATGCCTGTCCAGGTGCCGCGCATGGCGACACCGTATCGCTCCCGAGGCAGCACATGAATTTCGTGCGGAAGTGAACGCGAACAGGGAGGGATGCGATGATCAACAAACAAGCGAAGCGCATTTTGCTGGCTTCTACGGCGGCTAGCATTCTGCTCAGCCTGCCCGGTGAAGCGATGGCCCAAAGCCAGGCCGACACGGGCGGCATTCAGGAAATCGTCGTTACTGCGCGCAAACGCGATGAAACCTCGATTTCGGTTCCGGTCGTCGTCACCGCCGTCGGCGGGGTCGAATTGCAGCGGCGGGCCATTTCCAACCTCGATGGCATTGCCCGGTTGGTTCCGCAGCTGATGATCGCCTCGCATGGCGGCGCGGTGCAGGGCGGCGTCGTTTCGATGCGCGCCATTTCCGGCCCGGCGGACAATCCCTTCGGCGATACCGCCGTTTCGTTCAACGTCGATGGCGTTGCGATCGGCAAGTCGTCCGTCCGCCGCATGGCCGATTTCGACCTTGACCAGATCGAGGTGCTGAAAGGCCCGCAGGCGCTGTTCTTCGGCAAGAATTCGCCCGCAGGCATCATGACCCTGCGCACCGCCGACCCGACCGAGAACCTGCAGGGCAAGGTTTCGGCCGGCTATGAAACGGTCGCGCGCGAATGGCGGACCGAAGCCTTCGTCGCTGGTCCGCTCAGCGACACCGTGGGTTTCCGCGTCGCGGGCATCTACAGCGACATGAAGGGCTATCTCAAGAACGTCACGCCCGCCAACACCTATCTCGCCCAATGGTCGCCCAAGCGCGCGCCCAAGCAGAAGAGCTGGGGCCTGCGCGGCACACTGACTTTCAAGCCGAGCGAGGCGTTCGACGCGCGGCTCAAGCTGACCTACGGCAAGACCGACAATGACGGCAGCCCGACGGCCACCAACGAGGTTATCAGCTGCCCCTACGGTCATCGCCAGACCGGTTCCGGCGGCCCGTGCAAGGCCGGCAAACGCCAGATCGTCACCGGCGTGGGCGGCGTGTCGCACGATGCCGTGCCCGATGCCTTCCCCAGCGGTTTCGGTTTCCAGAAGCAGAGCCAGATGCTGGGCAGCCTGGAAATGAACTACCATCTGTCGGACGCGCTGACGATGACTTCGGTCACCGGCCTCTACAAGACCAAGCTCAACCAGGCCGGCCAGTATGAAAGCGACTGGGCGGTGGCGCTGCCGAGCAACAATTTCCTGAAGCAGCGTGAATTGTCTCAGGAACTGCGGATTTCCTCGGATTACGACGGCCCGCTGAACTTCACCGGCGGCCTCTATTACGCCAACACCACCGCATCGGGTGGGTCGGTGACGCTGCTCTATGCCTCCGATCCGCTGGGCGCGGCTTCCTTCGGCCTGCCGCTGCTCTATGTGATTCCGATCAACAATTACGACCTCAAGCAGAAGGGCAAGGCCTATTCGGCTTACCTCCAGATGTCGTACAAGCCGGTGGATCAGGTCGAAATCTCGGTTGGCGGCCGCTATTCCAAGGAAAAGAAGCGGCTGGCCTATGCCCGTACGCGCCTGGACAGCCAATTCCCGCTGACCGATGCCGACGACCAGATCAAGACGGGGGTCATTTCGCCCAATCACAAGAGCTGGAACGACTTTTCGCCGGAAGTGTCGATCTCCTACCGGCCGACCAGCAAGCTGACCGTGTTCGGATCGTACAAGCACGGTTTCCTGTCGGGCGGGTTCAATTCCTCGGCGGTCGATTACTCCCAGTCACCCGACATCAGCTATGATCAGGAGTCCGTGAAGGGCTTCGAAGCGGGCGTGAAAGCGCTGCTGCTGGACGACAAGCTGCGGGTGAACCTGGCGGCCTACACCTACCAGGTGAAAGGCCTTCAGATCACCAACTACGTCAATGCCACGGCCACGATCAGGAATGCGGGCGACGCCAAGATCAAGGGTGCGGAGTTCGACTTCAACTACAAGACTCCGCTTGATGGCCTCTCGCTCAATGGTGCGATCGCTTATAACGACGCGAAATACGGCAAGCTCGGAGTGGGCGGGCCCTGCTACAATGGGCAGACCATCGCCATGGGCTGCGCTGTCGGCCAATATGACAATGGTGCGATCGATACGACGAAACCCGGCAACGCCATCCAGATCCTCGATGGCACCCGCCTGCCGCGTGCGCCCAAGCTCAACCTCAGCGCCGGGTTCAATTTCGACACCGAAGTGGGCGGGAACTTCAAGCTGGGTCTGTCGGGCAATCTCACCCACAGTTCCAGCTACCTGACCGATGCGGCCTCCTCGCCGCATGGCAAGCAGAAGGGCTATACGCTGCTCGACGGTTCGATCCGGCTGAGCGATGCGGACGAGCACTACATCTTCGAAGTGATCGGCCGCAACCTGACCGACAAATATTACTTCGTGCAGTCCAACGACATGCCGTTCACCGGTTCTCCGGCGGGCGGGGTTACCGGTACGCTGGGCGACCGTTACGCCAACGTCTCGCGCGGGCGCGAAGTGATGTTCCGCGTTACCTACCGCTTCGGCAACTAGGCGGTATCGGCAGGGAGCCGGGTCGGTCGTTCGCGGCCCGGACCGGCTCCCCGCTTTCACGGGAAGTTTCATGGAACAGCATATCCCCGATCACGTCCCGGCCGAACTGGTGGTCGATCTCGATATCTACGATCTTCCCGATGACGAGGCCGATGCCCATCAGGCCTGGCAGCAGTTCCGGGGCCATGGGCCGCTGGTCTGGTCGCCGCACAATGGCGGGCACTGGGTGGCGGTTGACGGCAAAGACATTGTCGCGATGTGGCGCGATCCGGCAACCTATTCGAGCTGGGCGGTTGGATTACCCGATCACGGCATGAACCGGCAGATCCCGATCGAGACCGATCCGCCCGAGCACGCCGAATACCGCGCCAACATCGCGCGCTTCTTCACCCCCGCAGAGGTCAACCGGCTGGAACCGGAAATCCGCGCGCTGGCAGTGCGCCTGATCGAGGGCTTTCGTGAGCGGGGTGAGTGCGAGTTCATCGGCGAATTTGCCGAGCAATTACCTTTGATCGTGTTCCTGACGCTGATGGGGCTGCCGCTGGAAGACCGAATCCCGCTGCATGCCATGGTCGAAGCTTTTGCCCGCCATCCCGATCTCAAGGTCAAGCAGGATGCCTATATGGGCCTGCGCGATTATCTCGACGGCTGGATCGAGAAGCGGATTGCCGAGCCGGGCGACGATGTGATCTCCTTCATCGCGACGGCCACCATCGGCGGGCGGCCCTATACCCGTGACGAGATGCTCTCCACCTGCACACTGGCCTTGCTGGGCGGGTTGGATACGGTGGCTTCGTCGCTCGGCTTCTGGGCGCTGCACCTTGCCCGCCATCCAGAACAGCGGGCGGCGATCCGCCAGAGCGGCCAGGGCACGCTGCTGCAGATCATCAACGAATTCCTGCGCCGCTTCCCGATACCCAACCTGTCGCGGGTGGTGACGCGCGACATGGTCCATCGCGGCGTGCAGATGAAGAAGGGCGATCGCATCCTGCTGTCGCCTTCGCTGCACAATCTCGATCCCGAATTGTATCCAGACCCCTTCACGGTCGATTTCGCCCGTTCGCCCCGCCACATCACCTTCGGTGCAGGTCCGCACATGTGTGCGGGCGCCAATCTGGCGCGGAGCGAGTTCAAGATCTTCCTTGAGGAATGGCTGACCCGGATTACCGAATTCCGGGTCAAGCCCGGCACCACCCCGGTGATGAAGGCCGCGCCGACCAACACGGTCGAGGAACTGTGGCTGGTCTGGCCGTAACGACAGGCTTGGAGAGAATCGTTTGACCCAGATTGCAAGCATCATGGCGCTGGTCGGCCAGAAGGGCATGCCGCTGAGCGACATCCTGCGCTTCCATGCTGACCGCGATCCCGACCGGCCAGCGGTGACCATCGCCGATCGGACCGTCACCCGGCGCGAACTCGATGAAAGTTCCAACCGTCTTGCCCGCCAGTTCCAGGCGATGGGCGTAGGGCAGGACGATTTCGTCACGATCTGCCTGCCCAACGGCATCGAGGTGGTCGAAGCCGCCTTCGCCGCGTGGAAATGCGGCGCAACCCCGCACCCGATCTCGTGGCGGCTGCCACTGATCGAAGCGCAGGCGATCGTCGATCTGGTCAACCCCGCGCTGGTCGTGGGCGGGCCAGACGAGATCGTCGCGCGCCAGCGTATCCCGGCGGGGTTCCGGCCCGATCCCGCCCTGTCGGCAGAGGCGTTGCCTTCGGCCGTGGCGACATACTGGAAGGCAATGAGCTCCGGTGGCAGCACCGGGCGGCCCAAGGTGATCGTCGCGCACAAGGACGCAACCTTCGATCCGATGGCCCCGATCCAGGGCCAGCAGGTCGATGGCGCGATCCTGCTGCCCGGCCCGCTTTACAACAACGGCCCGTTCATGTGCACCATGCTGGGGCTGTTTGTCGGCAATCATGCCGTGCTGATGCCGCGTTTCGACGAAGTGGAGGCGCTGGAGCTGTTCGCTTGCCACAAGATCGACTGGACCTTCATCGTCCCCACCATGATGAACCGGATCTGGCGGCTGGGCGAAGAGGTGCGGGGTCGCTATGATCTCAGTCACCTCAATGTGGTCCTGCACAGCGCCTCGATCTGCCCGGTTTGGCTCAAGCAGGCGTGGATTGACTGGCTCGGCCCGGACCGCATCTACGAAGGTTATGGCGGCACCGAAGGGCAGGGGACGACGCTGATCACGGGCAGCGAATGGCTGGAGCACCAGGGTTCGGTCGGGCGCTGCCAGCCGGGCGCGCGCATCCAGATCCTCGATCCCGAAGGGAACGAGCTGCCGCCGGGCGAAGTGGGTGAAATCTTCTTCCTGCCCGACAATCCGGACACGAAAAGCTATCACTACATCGGCGCGGAACGGCGCGAAGTGGGGGCAGCGGGGTCGGTCGGCGATCTTGGCTGGCTCGACCCGGGCGGCTGGCTCTACATCGCCGATCGTCGCACCGACATGATCGTGACCGGCGGGGCCAATGTCTTCCCGGCCGAGGTCGAGGCGGCGCTCGATGCTCATCCGGCGATCCAGTCGAGCATCGTCATCGGCCTGCCGCACGAAGACATGATCGCCACGGTCCACGCCATCGTGCAATGCGCGCCGGGACAGGCCGAACCCACGCATGACGAGCTGGTGGCGTTCCTCAAGACCCGGATCGTGCCTTACAAGATTCCGCGCAGTTTCGAGTTCGTAGCCGAGAACCTGCGCGATGATGCCGGCAAGGCCCGCCGCAGCCAGCTGCGCGAGGAACGGATCGCCAGGATGGCCCAGCCCGGCTGACTGGGAAGCTGCGCACTACTGGAAGTGGCGCATGATCTTTTCGGCGAAGTCCTCCCACAGCCGCTTCTTCTCGTCGAGGGTGGAGCGCTTGCCGAGGTGGAAGAAGGCCGGGAGGAATTGCATCGCGGTGGCGCCAAGGTCTTCCGCCCGCTTGAGATCGTCCACCGTCAGCCTGCCCCCGATTTGCGGGCCGGGGATGATGATGATCTCGAACGGTTCGTTCGCCCGACCGGCATCCTCGCGCATCTGCTTAAGCGTGGCGAGCCGTTCGGGCAGGGTGTCGAGGTTGGTCAGCGCATCCATCCAGCCATTGCAGCGCTGCGCCGCGCGCCGCATCACCGGCTCGCTCGGTCCACAGGAAATGATCGGCAGATCGCCCGGGCACGGCAGCGAACGCATGCGGGGGAAGGAGAAGAATTCGCCCTCATGCTCGACGATCTCGCCGCTCCACAGCTTGCGCAGCACGTCGATCATCTCGTCGGTGCGCTTGCCGCGCTTGTGGAATTCGACGCCATAGACGTCGAATTCATCCTTCATCCAGCCCACCGCCGGGCAGACCGTCAGCCGCCCCGGCGCGAGCGTGGCCAGCGTGCCGGTGGCTTTGGCCACTTCGATCGGGTTGCGTGGCGCCATGATGTAGATACTCTGGAACAATCTCACGCGAGTGGTCGCGGCGGCCATCATTCCCAGCGCGACGAAGGGATCGGGGAACGACCACTTCTGTTCGATCGTGAAGAACGGCTTGGCCCCGTCGGCCTTGGAGCCGGGATAGGGCGAGTTGATCACTTCGGGGATAAACAGATGGTCGGACACGCCGACAGCATCGAAACCGATGTCTTCGCATGCCCTGGCGGCATCGAGCAGCTGCTCGTCCTCGACAAAGGCCAACAGGTTCCAGAACTGCATGAAAACTCCCCGAACAGGCGGCGCGTCCCCTGCGGACCGCTCCTCTGGGGAATATCCTATATGCCGGGGAAGTGGCGGCGCAAGGGTGATGCGATGGCCTTGCGCCGCCCGGGCGGCCCAAACACGGTAACTGGGGAGCCGCCTTTAGGATCAGAATTGCGCTTCTGGCATCCGCAGGATGAGGCCGTCGAGCGCGGCAGTCAGCTTGATCTGGCAGGCAAGGCGGCTGTTGTCCTGTACGCCTTCGCTCAGCTCGATCATCGGCAATTCGACCTCGGAATCGGCATGGCCGGTCCGCTCGATCCAGTCCGGATCAACGAACACGTGGCAGGTGGCGCAGGCCGCCTGGCCGCCGCAATCGCCGTCGATCCCCGGCACGTCGTTGGTCAGCGCGGCTTCCATCGCGGAAATGCCTTCGGGCGCATCTACGACATGTTCGGTGCCATCGGCTTCGATATAGGTCACTTTGGGCATGTTTGCGGTTTTCCGTGAACTCGAGTGTCAGGCGTGGATGCGGACGGGCATGGCGTCGATACCACGCAAATTGTTGGAATAGGAGCGCGTCGGCGGTGCAAGCACTTCGATGTGGTTCCAATCCTTCTTGGCGACTTCTTCCCACAGCACCCGAAGCTGCATTTCTGCCAGCCGGTTGCCGAGGCAGCGGTGGATGCCGAAGCCGAACGACAGGTGCTGGCGAGGCCGCTCGCGGTCGATAATGAAGCTGTCGGCGTTCTCGATCGCTTCCTCGTCGCGATTGCCCGAGATGTACCACATGGCGATCTTGTCGCCCTTGCGGATGATCTTCCCGCGCATTTCGACGTCCTGAGTCGCCAGACGTCCCATGAAAAGCACCGGCGTCTGATAGCGGATGGTCTCAGGGACCAGGCTATCTACCAGATCCGGGTTGGCCTTGAACTTGGCCCATTCGCCGGGGTTTTCGTGGAAGGCGAGGACACCGCCCGACATCGAATTGCGCGTGGTGTCGTTGCCGCCCACAATCAGCGTGGTGACATTGGCGACATAGTCGACCATGCTCATGTCTTGGGCGAAAGGTGAATGCGCCAGCATGGAAATGAGATCGGACTTGGGCTCTTCCGCGCGGCGCTTTTCGCGCATTTCCAGAAAAGCGCCGGCCATAATCTTCAGTTCACGATCACGCTGTTCCCACGATTCGACCACACCGTCGCCGGGGGTGCCGGAAATTATGTCGGACCAGTTCTTCAGCTGCGCGCGCTCTTCGAGCGGGTAGTCGATCAAGTTCGCCAGCATCATCAGGGTCAGTTCGATCGACACCGTGCTGACCCAGTCGAAATCCTCACCGATCGGCACGCTGTCCAGAATTCGCTTGGTTCGTTCGCGCATCAGCCCTTCCAGTCGGGCGATGTTCGAGGGCGCGACAGCGGGGGTTACGATCTTGCGCTGCACGTCATGCTTGGGCGGGTCCATGGATATGAAGGACGCGATCGATGTGGCATCCTCGGTGGCTCCGGTGATCCGCTCGCTGTCGAGCGCGATCGCCCCGTGGTCGGACGAGAACGCTTTGAAGTTGCTGTCAGCTTCGAGAATGTCGTGATATTTGGTAATCGACCAGTAAGGGCCATAGGCGCTGTCGGCGCAGTAATGGACCGGGTCTTCCTCGCGCAGGCGCTTGAACAGGCCCCAGTGCTCGTCGCGCTGGTACATACCGGGATCGCTGACATCGATCTTGTCGAGCGGGATGGCATAGGGATCGGACGTGTCGAGCGCCTGGGTGGCCATGGCAATTCTCCCGGAAAGGCAGGTAAGTTCTATGCCCATATCGCCCGCGCAACCCTTGCTGTCCAATCGATTGTAATGCGCATTTTGATAAGTTAGACTTGTCGAATGAACCTGCGTCAGCTTCAACATGTCGTCGCGCTTGCCGAGCAGCGCAATTTTCGCCGGGCAGCGGATGCTGTCGGGCTGACCCAGTCCGCCCTGACCCAGAGCATCCGCAACCTCGAAGAGGAATATGGGGTCGAACTGTTCGAACGCTCGCGGCGCGATGTCAGCCCCACTGCTTTCGGTCTGACCGTGATCCAGTCGGCCAGGCAGACGCTGGCGCAACTGGCCAATCTGAGGCGCGAGCTGGATCTGATGAAAAACCTCCAGTCGGGCCGGTTGATCGTCGGTTGCGATGCCTGGCTGGCTGAAGGGCTGCTTGGCCCGGCGCTGGGCCGGATGCTGAGCCGCTATCCCGACCTGCGCTTTTCCGTCCGGGTCGGTGCGATCGACGAATTGATCGACAACATGCTGTCGGGCGGGGCCGATCTCTACGTCGGGCCACCGCCGGAAGTGCGCGACCACCGGATCGAATGGGTGGACATCACGCTGCCGCCGATGGTGCTGGTGTGCAATCCCGATCATCCGTTGCTGGCGCTGGAAAAGCCGAGCGCGGTGGATTGCCTCGCCTATCCGATCGCGGCGCCGATCCTGCCCAAGTGGTATGCCGCATGGCTGGGCAGGCAGATCGGCGATCCGATCACTCCCGAGGGGCGCGACATCTATTCCTACTTCGTCGAAAGCGATGATATCGGCATTATCCGTGCGCTGGTGCGGACGACCGACATGATCACCTCGCTACCCCCGTCGATGGCGGCAGAGGAGGTCGCGCGGGGCCAGATGCGCACCATCGCGCTGGATGAGATGAATTTCCCGATTCCGGCCGTGATCGGCTACCCGTCCGCCCGGCCAATCGCGCCGGCGGGTGAAGTGCTGGTTCGCGAACTGCTGGCGGAAGTCGAAACGCTGTCGGTGGCGTGAACGACCGTCCGGCAACCACCCCGCTCAGCTGCAGCGTTCGATCACCATGGCGATGCCCTGGCCGCCACCGATGCACATGGTGAGCAGGCCATAGCGCCCGCCGGTCCGTTCCAGTTCGTACATCGCCTTGACCGTGATCACTGCGCCGGTCGCGCCCACCGCATGGCCCAGCGAGATGCCGCTGCCGTTGGGATTGACCTTGGCGGGATCGAAGCCAAGTTCCTGCGCCACGGCACAGGCCTGCACCGCGAAGGCTTCGTTGGATTCGATTACGTCGATATCGTCGATGGTGAGGCCCGCCCGTTCCAGCGCGATCGGCACGGCCTTGATCGGGCCGATGCCCATCACTTCCGGTTCGACCGCCGCGTGGCCCCAGGAAACGATCCGGGCCATTGGCTTCAGGCCGCGTTCCCTGACCGCCGTTTCGGAGGCCACGATCACTGCGGCAGCGGCATCGTTGATGCCCGAGGCATTGGCGGCGGTGACAGTGCCGTCTTTCTTGAAGGCCGGCTTGAGGCTGCCCATCTGCTCCATCGAGGCATCGCCGCGCACATGTTCGTCGGTGTCGAAGAAAGTGCTGCCCTTGCGGGACTTGATCTCGATCGGCAGGATCTGGCTCTTGAAACGGCCTTCGGCGATCGCGTGGGCGGCCCGCCGGTGGCTTTCCACCGCCAGCGCATCCTGCGATTCGCGCGTGATCTGGTAGCGTTCCGCCACGTTTTCCGCCGTCACGCCCATATGGCCGTGGCCGAACGGATCCTGCAGCGATTCGAGCATGGCGTCGAGCATCACCATGTCGCCCATCTTGTTGCCCCAGCGCGCGCTTTTAAGCACATGCGGCGCGTTGCTCATGCTTTCGGTCCCACCGGCGGCAGCAATGTCGGTTTCGCCATCGGCGACGATGCGGGCGGCGAGGATGATCGATTCGAGCCCTGATCCGCACAGGCGGTTGATCGTCAGCGCGGGGGTGGCCACCGGCACGCCGGCGTTCACCGCCGCGACCCGGGCCAGATAGGCATCGCGCGGTTCGCTCTGGATGACCTGGCCGATCACGACATGGCCAACATCGGCGGCATCGATCCCGGCGCGGGCAATGGCTTCGCTCAGCACCAGCGTGGCCAGCTGGTCGGGCTTCAGGCTCTTGAGCCCGCCGCCGAAATCACCGATCGCGGTGCGCACTCCGGAAACGAGGTAGATAGGCTGGCTAAGGGGCACGGTAGGGTTCCTCCTGGCAATTCGGGAAGGCGACGCAAGCCATCCCTATGGGAAAGCGGACGCGCCCGTTGACAGCCCCCTATTCCTTCGCAGGCGCAAAATAAAGTGGCATGAATCGATTGGTCCTGTCCGGTGTGTCGGGTGAACCTCCCCTTGCCTGACAGAGAAAGGGACTTGCCCTTCGCGCGGAGCATGACAGGGTGCAGGCAAGAAAATGGGAGAGAATGTGTGACCCTGGAATTTCGTCCTGTCGGAACAAGCGGACTGACTGTTTCACCGCTGACCTTTGGCGGCAACGTGCTCGGCTGGACAGTGGACAAGGCCAAGGCTTTCCGCCTGCTAGACGCCTTTGTCGATCGCGGTTTCAATGCGGTCGACACTGCCGATGTCTATTCGATCTTCGGCGGGACTGCGCCGGGCGCCTCGGAAAGCGTGATTGGCGAATGGCTGGCACAGGGCGGCGGGCGGCGCGGGAAGATCATGCTGTCGACCAAGTTCGGGCTGGAGATGGGGCCGGGCCTGAAAGGGCTGTCGGCGGCCTATGTCGAACAGGCGGTGGAAGCATCGCTGCGGCGGCTCCAGACCGATCATATCGACCTTTATGTGACCCATTTTGATGACGGCACCACGCCGCCGGAAGATACGCTGGCAGGCTTCGCCCGGCTGATTGCGGCGGGCAAGGTGCGGGCGGTCGGCGCTTCCAACTATTCGCCGGAACGGCTGGCACTGGCGCTCGATACTGCCGCGCGTGAGGGCTTGCCAGCCTACCAGAGCCTCCAGCCGCTCTATAATCTCCATGACCGGGCCGCATTCGAGGGGCCCTTGCAGGTGATCTGCCGCCAGCATGGCCTTGCTGTTTTCCCCTATTTCGCGCTGGCCAGCGGCTATCTGACCGGCAAATACCGGACCCCGGCCGATCTTGAAGGGAGCAGCCGCAAGCCTCTCGTCGAGCGTTACCTCGGTGAACGTGGGGATCGCATTCTTGCCGCGATGGACCCGATCGCGGCCGCACGCGGAATTACCCACGCCCAGATCGCGCTCGCCTGGCTGCTGGCCCAGCCCGATGTCACCTCGCCGGTGGTCAGTGCCAGTACGGTCGAACAGCTTGGCAAGACGCTCGATGCGGTCGAGGTCAGACTTTCGCCGGAGGAACTGGCATTGCTCGACGCCGCCAGCGCTGCTGGCTGAACCATTGCGATTGGCTGACTTGCCATTGCAGCGACGATAAAGCAGCAATGGCGCAGCGAGACTTTACGTCTGCCCTGTGATCCAGCAGAGGGGCAATTAATGCATGTCTATTATATGGAGTCGCCATGAAGGTCGTATTCATCAGCTCGTCGGGCAAGCGGCAGGAAGTGGAGGCCGGCGGTGGGCTCAGCCTCGTCGAAGTCGCGATCGAGAACGATATCGAGGAAATCGAGGCCGAATGCGGCGGGGCCTGTTCCTGCGCCACCTGCCACGTGCTGGTTGCCGCCGAATGGGTCGACCGGCTGGCCCCGCCACGGATGACCGAGGATGAAATGCTCGATATTCTGGAAGACAAGCGCCAGCCCAATTCGCGCCTGGCCTGCCAGATCGTCACCAGCGATGCGCTGGACGGGCTGGTGGTCCATACCCCGGCCGGACAGGGCTGAGACCAAGAGGGAGAGTAAGATGAGCAATCGCACGGATGTCGTTCAGCTGGCCTATATCATTAAGCCCGGCACGCTGGATGCCGCAATGGATTTCTGGACCAATGTGATGGGTGCGGGGCCGTTCTTTCGCGGAGTGTTCCCGCTGTTCGATCAGGTCCACAAAGGCCAGCCGACCAATCAGGAATGCGAGGTTGCCTGCGGCTATCACGGCGACATGCAGATCGAACTGATCGACACGATCGGCGATGCGGCCGGCCCCTACAATGATTTCCTCGCCACCAGTCCCGAACCGCCGGTGGGCGGGCTCTATCATCACGTCATGCTCGATCAGGGCGATTATGATGCGCTGGTGGCGCGGATGCTGGCGCAGGGCTGCACGCAGGCATTCGACGCGAAGAACGGCGCAGGCGACCGGATGTGCTATCTCGATGCCACCGCCACCACCGGCGGCTATATCGAGATCATCGAATCGACCTTCTGGCCCGCCGTCTGCGCCGCCATGCGCCAGGCCCGGGCGGAATGGGACGGCAGCCGCCCGGTACGCAGCTTCTCCGAACTGCTTGGCGACCAGCCTGCACTGGTTTCTTGAGGGGGCGGGGGAACACTGACGCCAGCGAAGGGCGCGACACGAACCGATCAGATCTTTGCCAAGCGACGCAATCAACAATTTCCTACACAGACGGAGCCTGCCATCGTCGCTGCGGCTCTTTCTGATCGTCCGGAACCATGCAACGCCAGCCTTGATTGGCTTTGCGCAATGTCACCCTGTCGCGCCTCGGGCATATTATTGAAAAAGCATAATAATATCTGATAATTCAGAATGACGCGCTGTCATCTTTGTCACTCTCGCCGGGGCAGGCCCGACAGACCTGCCCCGAGCGGATCCACCTACTTCTTCTTTGCCTTCATCGCTGCCATCGCCTTGGTGACGGTGTCGAGCACTTCCTGCCCGCCCATGCATTCCATCTCATAAGCGAGGCCCAGTTCGAGCGCCGGAGTGCCAATGGTGCGGGTCAGCTTGTTGAAGGCGCGCTTGGTGCCCATCACGCCCCATTTGGGCAGGGCGGCAATACGGTTGGCGATGCCCATGGCAACATCGAGGACGCCTTCGGCGCTGTCGACGATGTCGGTGGCAAGGCCCATCTCGTAAGCTTGCCTGCCGGTAATGGTGTCACCGGTCAGCAGATAGCGCTTGGCGCGGTTGAGGCCGACCGACTGCGCCCAGCTCAGCACGCCGCCGTCGCCCGCGACCAGGCCGAGATGGACATGCGGATCGGCAATCCGCGCACCTTCGAACACCACGACGATGTCGGACAGCGTGGCGATGGTGGCACCCAGGCCGATCGCATTGCCCTGCACCGCCGAAATCACCGGGAAGCTGAGGTCGGTCAGTATTTCGAGAATGGCGCGGGCTTCCCACCCCACGCTGTCGCGCATCTCGCGGTCGCCGTTCTGCTTGAGCATCATGTTCATGTCGCCGCCTGCGGAGAAGGACTTGCCCTCGCCTGAAAGAACCAGCGCGCGGATGTCGGTGCGGCCCCAGATGTCCTTCAGCAGTCGAACGAATTCGCCATGTGCGGTGGAATCGAACATGTTGTGGACTTCGGGCCGCGTGAAACGGACGTGTGCGACGTTGTTCGCCGCCACGTCGAAAGTGAAGCAGGTGAAATCTCCGGCCATATTGGCCTCCTTGATGTGCGAGCGCGCGCGCGGCGGGCCGTCTTGTTGTTGTCCGGGGGTGCGTGAAGCGCCTAGGCCTTGAAGCGGGTTTCGATCAGCTCGATCATGTAGCCGTCGGGATCCTTGACGAACGCGAGGTTCGGGGCGCCGGGAACCATCCGCTTGACTTCGCCGGGGCAATCATAGCCCAGCGACTTCAGGCGTTCCCAGGTGCCGTGGATGTCGGGCACGCCGATCGCGACATGGCCGTAGCCGCTGCCGTGGGTGTAACCCTCGTCCTTGCCCCAGTTGTAGGTCAGCTCGATCGCACCGCCCGCCTCATAGCCTTCGAAGGCCAGGAATATGATCGAGAAACTGGCATGCTCGAAATCGTAGCGGTCGAGCAGCTTCATGCCGAGCCCGTCGCGGTAGAACTTGATCGAGGCGTCGGCATCCTTGATGCGGATCATCGTGTGCAGCATCCGGGGCTTGTCGGCCTCGTGGCCCCACTGCCAATATTCGGGCTTGAATTCCTCGGTTGCGGTGTCGGTGCTCATATCCTGTTCCTTTCAGGGGTCGGCCCGGGATTTCTTGACCCCGGCGGCCTTATTCGAATTCGCGCTTTTCCCACCAGGGGAAGAATTCCGGCATATCGCTGGAAACGCGATCGGGAAAGACGGGCGTGCGCTTTTCCTGGAAGGAGGCAACGCCTTCCCTGACATCCGCCGACTTGCCGCGCGCGGTGATGCCGCGGCTGTCGATCCTGTGCGCTTCCATCGGGTGGTCGGCGCCCAGCATCTTCCACAGCATCTGCCGGGTGAGCGCGACCGAGACCGGCGCCGAATTCTCGAAATAGCTGCGGGCAATGGCGCGGGCCTCGTCCATCAGCGCGGCACCCGGATGGAGGGCGGTGACGAGATCGCGACGCAATGCTTCTTCGGCCGGGACGATCCGGCCCGAAAAGCACCAGTCCAACGCGGTCGAGATGCCGACGATCCGTGGCAGAAACCAGCTGGCGCAGGTCTCCGGCACCAGCCCGCGCCGGGTGAAGACATAGCCGAAACGCGCATGATCGGCAGCGATGCGGACATCCATGCTGCAGAGGATGGTCGCGCCGAACCCGGCTGCTACCCCGTTGACTGCGCCGATCACTGGCTTGAGGCTGTCGAAGATGCGCAGCGCCACCCGCCCGCCAGTGTCGGGATAGATCCCGTTGACCATCGGCCGGTCGTCCATGTCCTTGCGGTTGGCGTAATCGAACGACACGGTGCCCGAACCCAGGTCTGCCCCCGCGCAGAAGGCGCGCTCGCCCGATCCGGTAACGATCACCGCCTTTACCGCGTCGTCGGCGTCGGTCCTGTCGAAGGCTTCGATCAGTTCAAGACCCATGCGGAACGTCATGGCATTCATATTGTCGGGCCGGTTCAGCGTGATCGTCGCGATGCCGTCATCGACTGCGTAAAGAATCGTTTCGAAGTCTTGCAAGTTAGGTTCCTTTCATGCGCCGTCGATACGCCTTTGGCTGGCCTCTATGCAGCGGGGTGGCCGGAGTCGCCCTTGACAGTGGCATATTTCATCATGAAGCCATTGCCGATGGCGGCCGGGTCAAGCCCGCCCTATTCTGCCGCCTGGAGAAATTCCGTCCGCTCGTTCTCATCGATGGGAGTTCCCGCCATGCGCTGGCGATATTCGCTCGGGGTGCAGCCGCAGGCGGATCGGAACGCGCGGCTGAAATGGGCGGCGCTCTTGTAACCGGCCATGCTGGCGATCTCATGGACCAGATAGCTCTGCATCTTGGGCGAAAGCAGCCACTCCTTGGCCTTTTCCAGGCGCTTGTCCCAGACCAGTTGCGAGAAGGTGTAACCGGCTGCCTTGAGGATGTAGCATAGATAGCGCGGCGAAATGTTGCAGGCCTGGGCAATCGCATTGGCCGAAAGATCCCGGCTGGTTAGGTTGCGGGTCACGAATTGCTCGATCTCCTCCAGCCTGCGGTCGAAGATTGACTTGCGGTCGCCTTCGCCCTTGGCCGCGGCCACGCAGGCACCCAGTGCCTCGAGCAGGGCCGAGACCATCTTTTCGCCAAGGTCGCGACTGGCGTGGTGTCCGCTGTCTGCCAGAATGTCGAGCATTTGCGAGGCCATCCGGGCTGGACCCTGGGTCACGTTGATCACGGTCGCGCATTCCGACGCGCCGGCAATCTGTTCGCGAAACATGTGGGCGGGAATGACCGCCTGGAGCGATTCGTGCATTCCCCGGTCGTCCGAGACGATTTCGGCGAAAAACGGGGTGGAGGAATCGTGGATCAGCATCTGGCCTTCACCGGCAAAGACCGAACCACTGCTGCGGGTCAGCTTGATTCCGCCCCGCCGAGGGGCCCAGACGACATAGCTGTCGACCTGGTTCTCCTGAATATGGCGATGAGTGCGTCGATAGGTAATCCGATTCGGCGTGCTGAGATGGACCACCGAAACCGGGAAGCTCAGCCCCTTCTCCAGAAACAGGGTGATCGGCCCCTCGCCCGTCGTGCCGATATCGCCGGTATAGAATTCTTTCGATATCAGATTCTTGTACTGTTCATACAGCACATCGGGCCCGCCGGACGCGCAATTGAAAATCGCCTGCATTTCTCTCTCCTGCCCGCCAGGACGGGCATAATCGTCTTGTGCCCGGAATTGATCCCGGATTTGACTTTTCTCGCAATATAATGCGCTCTCATCAAGGCAAGGGTCAAGCTGCCTTGCGTCGCAGGGCCACTTGACTGGTTTCGCAGCCCGGCGCACCTCCATCGTGCTATTCCCGGATGATCCGCTAAGGGCATCGGGGTGCCGACGAATGTCGATGATCCGGAGAGTGTGCCTTGGACTTTACGCCGAACCCCGCCGATGAGGCTTTCCGCCAGGAAGTGCGCTCGTTCCTCCAGGCAAACCTGCCCGCCGACATCGCCCGCCACGGCAAGCGGGATTCCCATTCCGCCCGCGCCGATATCGAACGGGTGATGAAGATGCTCAATTCGCGCGGCTGGTCCGCGCCGCATTGGCCGAAGGAAAACGGCGGGACCGACTGGTCGCCCAGGCAGAAGTTCATCTATCTGGAGGAAATGCGCCGCGCCCGCGTACCGGTGCTGGACCGCACCGCGATCGACCTTGTCGGGCCGGTGATCTGCCATTTTGCCAATGACGCGCAAAAGCAGCACTTCCTGCCGCAAATTCTCAATGGCGATTGCTTCTGGGGCCAGGGCTTTTCGGAGCCCAATTCCGGTTCGGACCTCGCCAGCCTGACCACCTCGGCCCGGCGTGAAGGCGATCATTACATCGTCAACGGCCAGAAGATCTGGACGTCGGAAGCGCAGCGGGCCGACTGGATCTTCGCGCTGGTCCGCACCGATCCCGCCGCCAAGCCGCAGCGGGGCATTTCCTTCCTGCTGATCGACCTGCGCTCACCGGGCGTCGAAGTGCGCCCGATCTGGTCGATTGACGAGGTGCTGACCCTGAACGAAACCTTCTTCGACAATGTGAAAGTCCCGGTCGAAAATCTCGTCGGCGAAGAGAACATGGGCTGGACCTACGCCAAGAAGCTGCTCCAGTTCGAACGGACTTCATCGGCCGAGATTCCGCATATCAAACGCGACGTGATCCAGCTCAAGCATCTGGCCGCCACCACCATGCGCCGGGGCCGCCCGCTGGCGGAATATCCGCCCTTCGCCAAACGGATCGCGGAGCTGGAAATCAAGGTCATGGCGCTGGAATGGTCTGTGCTGCGGGTGCTTCATGCCGAGGAGGGCGATCCTTCGCTCAACGCGGTGGCCTCTGTGCTGAAGGTGCGCGGGTCGGAACTGTTCTCCGACGTCTCGGATCTCGCCGCTATGGCGATGGGCGCGCATGGCACTGCCGTGATCCCCGATACCGAAGGGCCGCACAACATGCGCCCCGAACTGGACGCGCCGCCCGTGACCGATCCCGAGGCCGTCGGCGCGCCGCAACGCGCCATGTTTCGCAAGGCCGCCACCATCTATGGCGGTGCCAATGAAGTGCAGCGCAATATCATCGCCAAGGGCGTGCTGGGGCTATAATCATGGATTTCAACCACACAGAGGAACAGACCGCTCTGGCCGACAGCGTCGCCCGCTTCGGGGAGCGTGACTATGACTGGGATTCGCGCCGCAAGCTGGCTCGCTCGCCCGAGGGCTACAGTCCCGCCAATTGGGCGACCTTCGCCGAACTCGGCTGGTTTGGCGCCGGGCTGAGCGAGGAAGAAGGCGGCTTCGGCGGCGGGCCGGAAGGGACCGCGATCCTGTTCGAGGGTTTTGGCCGGATGCTGTTGCTGGAACCGGTCATGGCCCATGCCGTGCTGGCCTTGCAGGCACTGGCCGGCCTGCCCGGGAACGAACGCCGGACTGACCTGGTCGAACAGGCGGTGATGGGTGATCCGGTCATGGCGCTTGCGCATGACGAGGCCGAGGGCTGGGGCCTGGTCAGCTGGGTTGGGACACGGGCTGGGCAGGCCGGCGGTGCCTGGCGGCTGACGGGCGGCAAGATCCGCGTTCCGGGCGGCCAGGCGGCTGGGCAGTTCCTCGTCTCCGCGCGGCTGTCGGGAAGTATCGATGATACCGACGGGATCGGATTGTTCCTGGTCGATGGCGAAGCGGCGGGCCTTACGCGCAAAGGATACCGCATGGTCGACAACCATCTTGTTGCAGACCTAGCGCTGGATGGGGTCGAGGGCGAACTGCTGGCTCAAGGGCCTGACGCGCTGGCGGCGCTGACCCGCGCCACCCACCACGGCATCGCCGCCGCCTGTGCCGAGATGCTCGGTGCGATGGATGCGGCCTTGTGGCAGACGCGCGACTATCTGCTCACCCGCAAGCAGTTCGGTACCACGCTCAACAATTTCCAGGCCTTGCAGCACCGCATGGCCGACATGCTGATCGAGGTCGAACTGTCGCGCTCGATGCTGTTCCAGGCGCTGGCCGCGATGGCCGGGCCGGAAGGCGAGCGGGACAGGGCGCTGGCGGCGGCCAAGGTGGCAATCAGCAATTCGGGCATTTTCGTTACCCGCAACGCGATCCAGCTGCATGGCGGCATCGGCATGACCGAGGAGCTGATGGTCGGCCATTTCTACAAGCGCGTCTGGGTGCTGGCTTCGCTGCTGGGCAATGCCGATCATCACCTCGACCAGTTCATGGACCATACGCCGATCGAGCCGGTGCCGGCCGATATCGCCGCACTCGGCTGAGGCTGGAAGGAAACCACGATGATCAAGCTGGTAGCCCTGCTAAGGAAGCGCGACGACATCACCCGCGAACAGTTTATCGAGCATTACGAGAACAGCCATGTTCCCCTGATCCATGGCTTTTTCGCCCCCTATGTGGTTGAGTACACACGGACGTACCTCGACCATGGTCATCCGCTCAGCTTTTGCGGCCTCTATGGCTCGAGCGAGCCGTTCCCCGGCAGCCGCTACGATGTCGTGACCACCCAGGTCTTCCGCAACCAGGACGATCTCGACGCCTTTTACCGGGCAGCAGCGGCTCCCGGCGTGGGCGAAGCGATCGCGGCGGACGAGGCCAAATTCCTCGACAGCCGTTACAACCAATGCATCATCATGCTGGAGCACCATGCCAACCCCGGTGGCAAGGCTGCTTGACCTGATACGACACCCGGGCGAGCGCGTTGCAAGCACGGTCAAACCAACGAGCATGGACGCTTGGGCGCGGTTCCATTAGAATGCGCACCATTCAGATCCGCATGTTTCCGGCGAGGATACGACAATGAGTATGGACGAAGAATTCAAGAACACCGAGCAATACGCCGAATCCGACGACAAGATCAGCTATGAACCCTACCGGTTCGACTGGGCCCAGCCGGAATGGAAGGACACCCGCCACATCCACAAGCGCGCCGCGCTGAAGGATTTCGGGACCGAGCGGCATCGCGACAAGGATGTCTACCTCTCTCGCGAGATCGCTGAGGAAGAGTGGGAAAAGCTGTTCGCCAAGACCTGGCATTTCGTCGGGCACATGAACGACATCCACAAGGAAAACCGCTTCAAGAAGGTCGAGATCGGTCATGAATCGATCATCGTCACGCGCGGCAAGGGTGACAAGATCAACGCCTTCTACAACGTCTGCCAGCATCGCGGCGCGACCCTGGTCGAGTCCGATTTCGGTTCCGCCAAGAAGCTGGTCTGCCCGTTCCACAAGTGGGAATACGGCATGGATGGCTCGCTCAAGAAGATCATCGACCGCGAGACCTTCCGCGAAAAGGCGCTGTGCCACGATCTGAATGTGCCCAAGGTGCGGGCGGA
This sequence comes from Erythrobacteraceae bacterium, assembly GCA_947479055.1. Classification (GTDB taxonomy): domain Bacteria; phylum Pseudomonadota; class Alphaproteobacteria; order Sphingomonadales; family Sphingomonadaceae; genus CANJYE01. The sequence continues at coordinate 1,304 of CANJYE010000012.1, read as the reverse complement.
AAGCTGGCGCGGGTTCATCTTCATCAACATGGACCCCGATGCCATGCCGCTGAAGGACTGGATCGGCGCGGAGCTGGATCAGCTGCTCAGTGCCTATGACTTCGAGAAGTCGGTGCGCGTGCGCGAAGTGGTGATGGAATGGCCGGTCAACTGGAAGCTGGCACACCAGGCCTTCAACGAAGGCTATCATGTGCAGGCTACCCATCCGCAGTTCTTCCCGGCGGTCAACGCCTATCACGTGCAGCATGACCTCTATCCCAACGGTCATGGCCGCTCGATCTACAACTTCATGATGCCTACCCCGCATCTGAAGGAAGTGCCGCAGGACCTGGCGGTGGAACACAAGATCTTCCTGCGCGAGGCGGGGCTGACGGAAGAGAATTTCCCCAAGACCTATGCCGAAGTGCCGATGGCGATCATCAATGCCAAGAAGGCGCGGAAGAACTATGCGATCGATTACAGCAAGTTCTCCGAAGGCCAGCTGATCGACGACTGGGGCGTGGGCTTCTTCCCCTCGACCGAGACGTTCCTCCATCCCGAAGGCTGGTTCATCCAGCACTGGCGCCCGCATCCCAGCGGCGATCCGCTGAAATGCATCTATTCGGCGCAGGTCTATGCGGTGCCGGGCGTGGGCGAACTGCCCTCGTTCACCGGGGTGCAGGGCAAGGTCAATCCCGACCTCGATAAGCAGCCGGGCATCGTCTACCTTGATACCGACGATCTCGAAGGCCTCGGCCCGGTGATTTCGCAGGACCGCGAAGTGACCCCCCGCACGGGTCGCGGCGTCAAGTCGCGCGGTTTCAAGGGCGCGGTCTATTCCGACCAGGAAATCCGCATCCGCTACTGGTTCGACGAATATTACAAATATATGCGCGGCCATAAGCCCTGAGGGCTGGCGCACTCGCTGAAACGGAAAGGGCGGCCTTGCGGGGTCGCCCTTTTTGTTTGGGGAGTGGGTGACAAAGGTGACAGTGCGTCACGCGCCGGATTGAGGAAATTCCCTATATTTTCCATGAGTCTGCCCGAAAGCGGACAGGGTGACACTTCCCAAACCTGTTTGCGGCGGGAGGTATGCAGGTCTGAACGATGACAAAGAGCCGCGCGGATGATGGCAGGCTTTGGGCGTGTAGGAAAATGCTTCTTGCGCATCGCGTAATACCAAACTGCGCTGTGGGTGACTCACATGGGGGGATTCCCTGTCGGCTGAAAGTCTGAATCTATGAGGTTGTGCTTTGGAGGGCGCGATCATGGGTTCAGCGATTGGCTTGCGTGATGATTTTGACGGCCCTGCATTGAGGCGGTTG
>CANJYE010000011.1 GCA_947479055.1 Erythrobacteraceae bacterium | reverse complement strand
TCACCACAGCTTCCGCAGGGCGCTTGGCTGGCGATTTTGATTTGGAGAGATTGGGTCTCATCTTCGTTCCTTCGTCACTACGACGAGACCCAATCTCTCCTTAAATCACAACCTCAAATCTGGGCCATAGGTGCTGACGGGGAACAGTCTGACGACATCAAGGAGAATGTCAGCGCAGAAGTCGATCTACTGGCGACAAGTTCGGGCTTTACCCGCGAGCAACTAATGCAATCGAGCTCTGGGCACATTGAGATCAGGATGGACATCCGGTTTCAAATCGAGTTGCCGGGGAGCAAACCGTCCTGAGGCGGTGTCAAGTTGGGGGGTTACGGTGACAGTTGGGGTTACGGTGGCGAGTTACGATGACAGTTGAGTTACGGTGACAGAGTTACGGAGTTACGGTGAGAATTACGGTGGAGTTACGGTGGAGTTACGGTAACAGTTGCAATAGCCCCCAAACTCCCCTCCCGTGCTAAAATCCTCTGCCCCATCCATACCACCCAAAAAACCACTTTCCTACAAGCCACCGTTTCGCCTATCCCTCGCTCGTCCGCTGGGGCTGGCCAGCGCAGCGGATGGACCTTCCCGTGGTTTGCGCTTCCCGGTGCAAAGGTGCGGGAGATGATCGGCGCGGGCGTCCCGGTGTTTCAGCCGAACGTTCGCAATGGCAGACCACCACGTCAAGTCCCGCTCCGCCGTGTCAATGCTGGAGACGGGGCAACGCGCCGGTGGCAATCAAATCTCGACGCACTGCACACCACTCCTACCCCAGCGTCGTCGAGTCCGGGCACAAAATGCGGCAACCCCGCGCCGGTCATCCGTTCCCTTGCCAAACCCCGGCAACCCTGAGGCTGGCCGGGACTGAGGCGCTTGCGCCGACGCCTTCGCCGCGCGGAACTTTGCGGCAACCCGACCTCACCCCTTCACCGTCTGCACCACCTCGAACCCCTCGAATTTCGGCGGGCCGAGGTAGAGCGACCGGGTCGGGCTGGCGCCAGCGTCCTTGTGCGCCTGGCGGAAGGCTTCCGACTTCGTCCATGCCTCGAAGTCGCCGCGCGAGGCCCAGATGGTGTGGGAGGAAAACAGCGTGTGGTCTTCCGCTTCCGGCCCGCGCAGCAGGTGGAATTCCACAAAGCCCGGAACGCCCGCAAGATAGGTGTCGCGCGAGGTCCACAGATCCTCGAAGGCCTGTTCCTGCCCGCGTGCCACCTGGAAGCGGTTCATGGCGATGTACATGGGGCGATCTCTCCGTTCACCTCCGGACCAGTGTGCAGCGGGCCGGTGGGCTTGGTTTCAGCGTGCATTCGCTCTATAATGGCCGATCACGGCTTGCGCGACTATCCAGGTGCATGCCCCGGCAAAAACATAATCGAGGACAAGCAGCATCATGGCGAGTGATCTGAAAGTTCGTTGGCCCCAGTTCAAGTTCGAAAAGGCCGACCTGATCTGGGAGGAAAACCCCGAGGTTTCGATGGAGTGGAACGCGATGTCCACCTCCGCCCCGATCGTGGAGCCCTGGCTGAACCGGGTGATGACCCGCTGCCGCAAGGAAATCCACGAAAGCCGGCCCGATCTCAAGGCTGATATCGACGATTTCGTCCGGCAGGAATCCAACCATTATCGCATGCACGAAAGCTTCAATGTCTTCCTTGAGCAGCAGGGTTACACCATACCCAAGCATTTCGACGAGGAGTTCGAGGCGGAACTGCGTGACCTGTTGAAGACCAAGTCGATCGCGTTCCTATCCGCCTACTGCGCCGGGTTCGAGAATTACACGCTGTTTTCCTCGCAGTTCCTGTTCGAGGATGCGCGCGACCTGTTCAAGGAAGGCGATGGCGGGATCGGCGACCTGTGGCTATGGCATTTCGCGGAGGAGTATGAGCATCGCAAGGTCTGCCACGATGTCTACGCCCATATTGCCGGCAATTATTTCACCCGGGTCTACGGGCTGGTCTACAGCTTCTGGCACCTGAGCAAGCATGTGAACCGGCGGATCAAGCACTTCCTCGAACTGTACCGCGCCAGCATGACGCCGGAACAGCGGCAGGCTTCCGAACAGCGGCACAAGGCCTATCAGAGGCGCTATCTCAAGTTCTTCGTGCCGCGGATGCTCCAGATCCTCATCCCCTATTACGATCCCGGCAAGGCACCGCCCTCGCCCGGCCTCGAAGAAGCGCTGGGCCGCTATACGGCGATGAGCGAACCGGCCGCAGCCGCCGCATAGGGACAGGACACAAGATGAGCAGCGAATTGAAAGTGCGCTGGCCGAACCTCAAGTTCGACCGTGAAAACATCATCTGGGACGACATGCCCGAAGCCTCGATCATCTGGATCTCGGGTTCCAGCTTTCCGATCGTGATCGAGCCGTGGCTCAACCGGGTGATGGTGAAATCGCGCAAGTTCGTGAGCAAGGATCGCCCCGATCTGAGGCAGGACATCGACGATTTCGTGCGGCAGGAATCCAACCACTATCGCATGCATGAAGAATTCAACGTCCATGCCCGCGAGGCCGGCTTCGTCGTTCCGGAAGACATGCAGGACGCGGCCCATGCCGATTACCGCAACCTGTTGCAGAACAAGTCGATGAACTGGCTGCTGGCCTATTGCGCGGGGTTCGAGAATTTCACCCTGTTCCAGGCCCGCTGGCTGTTCGAAACCGCGCCCGATTTCTGCCGCGAAGGCGACGGCATCAGCGAAGTGATGATGTGGCACCTCGCGGAGGAATATGAACACCGCAAGGTCTGCCACGACATCTACGCCAATGTCTGCGGCAATTACTTCCTGCGCATGTGGGGCCTGGTCTATTCGTTCTTCCACATGAACGGGCATATCCAGCAGCGGGTGAAGCTGTTCCTCGACCAATACCGCGAAGGGATGACCCCGGCGGAACGCAAGGCCTCGATCAAGCGCGAAAAGGCGTTCAACCGCCGCTTCATGCTGTGGTTCCTGCCGCGCGCGCTGAAGATCATGGTGCCGTTCTACGATCCGGGCAAGGCCAAGGCCCACCCACGGTTGCAGCAGGCGCTGAAGAAATACGACGCGCTGGCCGCCGAGACCGAAGCGCTCAAGGCCGGGGCCGTCCCCGCCTGATCCGCGCCGCATTGCCGACAGGGAAAAGCGCCCGGCCACCCCCGGCGCTTTTTTTGTGCGCGCAACACGCTACAAACACGCCTGAGAAAACTGGGGAGAGTTCATGAAGCCGTTCACCGTCAACGTCCCGCAGGCGCGGATCGAACGCATCTGGACCCGCGTGCGCGAATTCGAATTCCCCCACGCGCCCAAGGCCCCGGCCTGGCAATATGGCACCGATGCCGATTATCTGCGCCGCATGCAGCGCTTCTGGCTGGACGAATACGACTGGCGCGCGGCCGAAACCTGGCTCAACCGCTTCCCCCAGTTCACTGCCGATGTGGACGGGCTGGAGATGCATTTCTACCATGTCAAAGGCTCCGGCCCGAACCCGATGCCGCTGGTGCTGATCCATGGCTGGCCGGGATCGCCGGTGGAATTCATGGAGATGATCGAGCCGCTGGCCCACCCCGAACGCTTCGGGCTGGACCCGGCGATCTCGTTCGACGTGGTGGTGCCTTCGCAGCCCGGCCACGGGTTTTCCGGCAAGCCCGACGCGCCGATCGGACCGCGCTGGTCCGCCGCGAAGATGAACGCGCTGATGACGCAGGTGCTGGGCTATGACCGCTACTTCGCCCAAGGCGGCGACTGGGGTTCGCTGACATCGAGCTGGATGGGCTTCGACTTTCCCGACCATGTCGCCGCGATCCATCTCAACACCATGGGCCTCAGCCCGGGCGGGCCGATGCAGGGGATGATGGGCGCCAGCGTCGCCCCGCCCGAAACGCCGGAGGAAATCGCCTGGGCGGAGGATGTCGGGCGGCGCATGGCGATCGGCGGCGGCTATATCGCGCAGCAATCGACCAAGCCCGACACGCTGGGCTACGGCATGAACGACAGCCCGATGGGCGCGGCGGCGTGGATATTGGAAAAGCTCCACAACTGGCCTGACCTGCGCGGACAGCAACCCGAAGACGTGCTGGGCGGGATGAACACGATGCTGACCAACATCATGCATTACATCGTCACCGGCAGCTTCGTCACCGCCGCCTGGTTCTACCTCGGCGCGGCGAGCGAAGGCATCGCCGTCCCGCCGGGCGAGAAACTGAAAGTGCCGGTGGGCTTTGCCAATTTCCCCCACGATTTCGTCATCAGCCCGCCGCGCAGCTATCTGGAGAAGGTGTTCGACATCGTCCACTGGACCGACATGGAACGCGGCGGCCACTTCGGCGCGTGGGAGCAGCCGGACGCGATGCTGGCGGAAATCAGGACGTTCTTTGCGGGGATGCGGGGGCGGTTGTAGGAGGCTACTCCGCCGGCACGCCCCGCGCGAAGATATCCTCCAGAGGGGCCGCAGCAAACGCCGTCCGCCGCCGCTCATCCGGTGCATCGGCATAAAGCGTCGTGCGCAACCTCGGCACCCGGCCTGCCGCGCGGATGATCGCTTCCATGCTCTGCGGCGTCATTTCCTGGCCGTGGGCCGCGCCGGCCGAGCGGGAGATGGTCTCGTTCATCAAGGTACCGCCGATATCGTTGACCCCGGCGTTGAGCAGCGCGGCGAGGCCTTCTTCGCCCAGTTTCACCCAGCTGGCCTGGATGTTGGGGATCAGCGGATGCAGCACCAGCCGGGCGACGGCGTGGATCAGCATCGTTTCGCGCCAGCTCGGGCCGGGGCGGGCCGCGCCTTTCAGATACATCGGCGATTCCATGTGGACGAACGGCAGCGGCACGAATTCGGTAATGCCACCGGTCCGCGCCTGGACTTCGCGCAGCCGCAGCAGGTGGCGCGCCCAGTGTTCCACCCGTTCGACATGGCCAAACATGATGGTGGAGGTGGTCTTGAGGCCCACGTCGTGCGCGGTGGCGATCACATCCAGCCATTGCTGGGTGTTGACCTTGTCCGGACAGATAATCTGGCGCACCTCGTCATCGAGGATTTCCGCCGCCGTGCCGGGCAAACTGCCCAGCCCCGCTTTCTGCAACCGTTCCAGCAGGCTCGCCACCGAAACGCCCAGCGTCTGCGCGCCCTGGTGGATTTCCAGCGGGGAGAAGGCGTGGATATGCATCCCCGGTGCGGCATCCTTCACGATCCGGCAAATATCGAGATAGGTTTCCCCGGTGTAGGAAGGGTGGATGCCGCCCTGCATGCAGACCTCGGTTGCGCCGCGATCCCATGCCTCCACCACCCGGCGGGCGATTTCCTCATCCGCCAGCTGATAGGCCGGGCCGCGCAGATTGGCGTGGCCGCGCCCCTTGGAGAAAGCGCAGAAGGTGCAGCGGAAGGTGCAGATGTTGGTGTAGTTGATGTTGCGGGTGACGACATAGCTGACCACATCGCCATTGACCCTGCGGCGCAGATCGTCGGCTGCGGCGCAGACCGCGTGGAGATCTTCCCCGCGTGCGCCGAACAGGGTGACGATCTCCGCCTCGCCCACTTCATCGCCTGCGGCAAGCCGGCACAGCACCTGCGACACCGATGTCCCGCCCACCTTGCGCGGCGGATAGGCGGGCAAGGCATCGCCCCGGCCCGGCGCCCAGCGGTCTTCCCGCGCAAGCCCATCGGCCCCGACCAGTTCGCGCAGCGGCTGGCGCACTTCGGGCGCGATCCACTTGTCGGCATCCTTGATCCATGCCGGATAGACCGGAAGGCGCTGTGCCAGCACTTTGCCGGCGGCGGCGGTGGCACTGCCCAGCACTTCAAGATGCGGCCATGGCGCTTCGGGATTGACGAAATCGGGTGTGACCGGGCTGACCCCGCCCCAATCGTTGATCCCGGCGTCGATCAGGCGGGACAAGGTCCCGGCAGCCAGATTGGGCGGGGCCTGGATAGTCACCTGCCCGCCGAAAACCAGCCGCGCGACCGCCAGCGTCCAGAGGTGTTCGTCCAGATCGGGCTCGGGTGCATCGGCCATCTTCGTGTCGGGCTTGGCCCGGAAGTTCTGGATGATCACTTCCTGCAAATGGCCATGGCGATCATGCAGATCGCGCAGCGCGAGCATGGCTTCGATCCGCTCCATTCGCGTCTCGCCAATGCCGATCAGGAGGCCGGACGTGAACGGCACCGCCATTTCGCCCGCAAGCGCGATCGTGGCAAGGCGCGGGATCGGCAGCTTGTCGGGCGATCCGAAATGCGGCCCGCCCTTTTCGCACAGGCGCGGGGATGCGCTTTCCAGCATTATCCCCATCGAGGCGGAAACCTTGCGCAACCGGGCGTAATCGCCCGCCTCCATCAACCCAGGGTTGAGATGCGGCAACAGGCCGGTTTCTTCCAGCACCGCGCGGGCAGCGACCTCCAGATAGTCGAGCGTGCTGGCATAGCCATGATCGTCCAGCCATTCGCGCGCCGCGCGATACCGCAGCTCCGGCTTGTCGCCCAGGGTGAACAACGCTTCGGTGCAACCGGCAGCGGCACCGGCGCGGGCGATTTCCAGCACCTGTTCGATGCTGAGGAAAGCCGGGCCGACTTCCTTGGGCGTCTGGGCGAAGGTGCAGTAATGGCAGACATCGCGGCACAATTGCGTGAGCGGAATGAACACCTTGCGCGAATAGGTGACGATGTCGCCAAAGGCGGCATCGCGCATGGCGGCAGCGCGGGCCATCAGCCCTTGCGTATCGGTGTTGGCCGCAAGGGCGAGACAGGCTTCGCGATCCTCGATGCGGCTCAGTTCACTCACTGCAATCCCTTTCATCGTCCCCGGCAGCACTGCCGGATGACAAGCCCAGTTCGCGCGCCAACAGGGCAGCACGCCCTTCTCCCGCGCCTGCGGCCAGTTGCCGCAGATCTTCCGGTTCATCGATATCAGCGGAAAGACCGGGAATGGCAAGCGCCCTTGCGGCAATTCCGGCTTCGCTGGCGGCGGTGAGATGGGCGGCGCAGCTGTCCTTGCCGAAATGGAGCGTGATCGCATCGGCCGGGGTCAGCAGCAGGGCGTTGGTGCCGCCGTCGCTGTCCGCGCGGGCGATAGTCACGCCGGTCTCGTGGTCGGCAAGCAATGCGGCGATATCGCCGGGGGTGACAGTCGGCACATCGCCATGGAGGATCAACAGCGAACGGGCGCCATCGGCAATCAGCAGCGCAGCGGCATCCTCCAGCGCACCGTTGAGCCCGCCTGCCCCATCCCGCTCCATGATAATCCGGGCCCCCATCTGCGCACCCAGCGCGGCAAGATCGGGGTCGGCGGTGGTGACGGCGAACCCATCCACCGCAGGGCTGGCCGCCAGCGCCGCCAGCACATCGGTGGCCATCGCCATAACCAGTGCGCGGCGCTGGGTCGGGTCGAGCACACCGGCCAACCGCTGCTTGCCGACGCCGCTGCGCACGGCCACCAGCGCCCAAAGCGGGTGCAGGCTCATGGCCGCTTGCCGAGGTCCCGCGCGAACTCGAGAGTAAACCTGGCGAGCGCGATGCGATCGTCCAGCGTGGTCATCAGCGTCCTGGTGACGCTGGTCGCCACCGGCAGCGCGCCATGTTCCGCCGCATCCGCTTCGTCCAGTACGAAACCGTTGAGAATGTCGCCGTAATGCGCACAGACCGAGGCGGCGGTGGCGCCTAGGCCCATCTCGCGCATGATCTCCGCCGTCGGGCCCTTCACCGCGAGTCCCCCGATCAGCGGCGAGACTGCCACCACCGGTGCAGTCGCCTTGGCCAGCGCGGCTCGGATGCCGGGAACCGACAGGATCGGGTCGATGCTGAGCACCGGGTTGGAAGGGCAGATGATGATGGCTTCGGTAGCCGGATCGGCCAGCGCGGCCAGTGCCGCGGGATTGGCCAGCGCGGCCTCTGCCCCTTCATAGCGGACGCCGACCACCTTGGGAGCGCAGCGATCACGCACGAAATATTCCTGAAAGGCCAACCAGCCATCGGGCGTGGCGATAACGGTGCGGACCGGATCGTCGCTCATCGGCAGGAGCCGGGCGGTGATGCCCATCTGGCCCGCAATCCGCGCGGTGATTTCGGTCAGGCTCTCGCCCCGGCGCAGCGCGTCGCTGCGCAGCGCGTGGAGGGCAAGGTCGCGATCGCCGAGGTTGAACCAGTCCGGCCCCCCCAACTGGCGCACGCCTTCCATGAAGTTCCAGCTTTCATCCCCCCGACCCCAGCCGCGCACCTGGTCGGCCAAGCCCGACAGCGTGTAGCAGACCGTGTCGAGATCGGGCGAAATCGAAAAGCCGAGATGGGTAAAATCATCGCCGGTATTGCCGATCAGGGTCAAATCCGCCGCCGGCAGCGCGTGATAGAGCCCCAACGCAAGCTTGGCCCCGCCGATGCCGCCGCAGAGTGCGACCACGCTCACCGGAAGCGGTCCATTTCGCGCGGTCGGACAAGGGCGCTGGCGGGCCGTTCCGGCGCGTCGCTCCTATAGCCGCGAACATGCGCCACAGGGCAGCCTTCCGCCGCCTGCCCCATCACCAGCGAAGCCATTGCCGCCAGTTCATCGCCGATGGCGAGTTCTGTCACCTGCAAGGCCCGGCCGAACAGATCCGGCTGGCCGACCATGTCGACCAGCGCAGGCACTCCGGCCGCACCAATGGCAACGCCGGTCACGCCCAGCCGGAACGGCCGCCCGAAGCTGTCGGCAATGATCACGCCCATGTGCACCCCCGTAAGCGCGGCGAGGCTTTGACGCAATTGCGCCGCCGCGCCATCGGGATCGAGCGGCAGCAGCAGCACGCGGTCGAGGTCATGCTCATGCGTGATGTTGGACTGGTCGATCCCGGCATTGGCCATCACCAGCCCCAACCGATGTTCCACCACCAGAAGGTTTGGCGCGGATTTCACCACCGCATTGCTTTCCGCCAGGATCATCTCGACCAGGTGCGGGTCGCGCAGCACTTTGTGCCCCAGCGCGATCGCTTCCGGCCCCGGCGTGACCGTGGCAAGATCGACATAGCGGCCTTGCGCCTTGGAGACGATCTTCTGGGCGATCACCAGGATATCGCCATCCTGCGGCACAATCCCGCCGGCATCGAGCCCGCCCGCGATCAGCGCGGCAATATCGTCCCCCGGCTCGACCAGCGGGATGCCGGACAATCCGGTGCAAATTAGCTGGGACATGCCCTCAGGCTCTGGACCGATCAATCCGCGTCCGGGATCCCGGTGATGCGGATGCCGGCGTGGGTCGAATACTGCTTGTTGATGAAGATCAGCAGCGAGGTCATCGCTTCCGCCGCCGCGCTGTTGGCGAGCGAACCAGCCTGGAAGCCGCGCATCCCGGCTTCGGCGACAAGCCCGACCACTTCGGCGCGGGCTTCTTTGTCATCACTGCACACCAGCACGTCGCAATCGAGCTCCTCGTCCGACTGGAGCAAGTCGGCCGCAACATTCTGAAAGGCGGAAACCACCCGCACCCCTTCACCCACCACGGCCTGCGCAATCTGCGCGGCGGAGCCTTCCGCCGGCAGTTGCACGCGCATTACCTTGGGCGGAACCAGCGGCACGGTGGTGTCGATCAGGATCTTGCCGGAAAGCGCACCCTTGATTTCCTCCAGCGTCGGCCTCTGGTGGCTGAACGGCACGGTCAGGACGACGATATCCGCCGCCCCGGCCGCATCGGCATTGGCCGCACCGGCCACCTTGCCGGAAATCCCGCGCGAGGCGCACAGTTCCAGCAATTCCGCAGCCGAGGCTTCAGCCTTGTCGGCGGTGCGCGATCCGATCACCACGTCCTTGCCCGCCAGCGCCCAGCGCCGGGCGAGGCCGAAGCCGAGATTGCCGGTGCCGCCGATGATCGCGATTCTGGCCATGCCTGTATCCATCCTTCCAAGTGCTCGTCAGGTTTGGCCCGATTCTTACCGGACCTTTGCCAGAACCGCTTGGTAGTGATCGATGTGCTGGTCAACCTCCTTGAAGCCGCGCCCCATGGAAACAATGCTGACCTCGGTCCCGCCCATGTCTTCCCATTCGCGCACCATGTCGGCAGCTGCCTGGACATCGGCCCCGCCGAAATTCTCGGCGCTCATCAGATAGGTATGGCCGACAAAGTCTTCGACCGAACGGCCTGCTTCCTTCACGTAGCTTCGCATGTTGGTCCATGCTTCGCGCAGGGCTTCCCCGGTCAGGCCTCCGAACATGAAACCATCGCACAGCCGCGCGGCGCGGCGATAGGCGGGGTCCGACAGGCCACCCGCGAAAATCGGGATATTCGTGCGTGGGCGGGGAATGATGTTGGCGCGGTCGATCGAATCGAATTCGCCCTTGAAGCTGAATTCATGCTCGCTCCACAACCGACGCAGATAGGGGATCTGCTCGTCCATCCGCTTGCCTCGCTTCTTGAAGTCATACCCCAGCGAATCATATTCGACATAGTTCCAGCCGATACCAACCCCGAGCACCAGGCGCCCGCCCGAGAGCAGTTCCACGTCGGTCGCCTGCTTGGCCACCAGCACCGTCTGGCGCTGCGGCAGTATCAGCACTCCGGTGTACATCTGGATCCGCTTGGTGATGCCGGCCAGATATCCGAAGGCGACGAAGGGATCGTGGAACGGATCGTTCTGGGTATAGGGGCCCCACAGTGGCGGTTCGCGCCCTTCATGGACCGCGCCGACCACATGGTCATACATCACCAGATGATCGAGGCCCATCTCCTCGACCGCGCGGCCGATCCGGTCGAGCGCTTCGGGCGCACCGCCGCATTCGATCTGGGGGTAGACTGCACCGATTTTCATGAGCCCTGCTCCTCTCGTGTTTTCTGCCGGGCGGTGTGCCAGCCCGGCACGGGGCCGCGCAAGCTGTTTCGTTTGCCACTACCAACCTTTTGCAATTGATCGTCGCTGCCATGTTTCGCACTGTGATCGAACGGCAGAAAGCGCTAGGCTCGCGGCAGAGAGAGTCCGCACAAGCGGAAAGGAGAATGCCCATGCCATCCCGCCGCGATGCCATCGCCATGTCGATGGACGAGATCCGCGCCTATCTGAAGGACCAGGAACGGCTGATCCTGGTTTCCAACGGTGCCAATGGCTATCCCCACCCGATGCCGATGAACTTCGTGTTCGACAACGATGACCAGTATCTCGTCACCACCTTCCGCAAGAGCCAGAAGGTGCTGAACATCGAACGTGATCCGCGCTGCGCGCTATTGGTCGAATCCGGTAGCCAGTACAGCGAACTGAAATCAGTGCTGGCCTATGCCGATGCGGAATTGATCGATGATATCGACGTAACCCGCCAGGTCATGCTGGCGCTGGCCGAAAAGGAATTCGGCCGTCGCAACGAGGTTATGACCGGCGAATTTCGCGAACAGGCCCTCGCCAGCGCGCCCAAGCGGGTGGTGCTGCGATATCGGGCCAGCGAATATATCAGCTGGGACCACACCAAGCTGGGCGGGCGGTATTGATCAGGCTACCCAAGGCCCGGTGATCGCCAGAGTCATCGCCGGACTGTAGAGATTTACGAACAGAACCTGCCCGTCGGGCGAGAAACAGGCCCCGGCCAGTTCGGTCTGCAGGCGCAACCGGGCCAGCGGATAAGCCAGCCCCTGCGGCGTGATCCCGCGCAGGTGGTTATCCACCACCGGGGTATACTGGTCCTCGCACACCACCAGATGGCCGTTGGGCGCAATGGTGAGATTGTCGCCGAAATTGAACTGGTCGGTCGAGGTGGATTCGAAGAACAATTCGATCCGGTCGACTGTGCCATCTTTGCCGGGGCGCAGGCGGAACACCTGCCCCAGCCCGGCCGCGCCGCCCGACGTGCAGCAGATGTAGAGTTCGCTCTCACCCATGTGGATGCCCTCGCCCCGGGCAAAGCGGCAGGCCCCGCTGGCCGCGCCGCGTTGGCGCAGATCGTCGAACGGGCTGTCAACCGCAGCAAGATCGATCCAGCGCACGTCCTGCGGACTGCCCGCCGACAGCACAGGCCCGCTCCAGTTGCGGCTGTCGCGCGTGCCATCCACCATCGCCAGCGCCTGCAGCTTTCCGCCCTCGGCCAGCCTGCCGGGCGCTGTTGGAACGAAGCGATAAATCAGCCCGTCTTTGCGATCCTCGGTCAGGTAGACAATCCCGCTGGCCGGATCGACCGCCGCCGCCTCGTGGTTGAAGCGGCCCATCGCGGTCAGCGGCACCGGATCGACCAGCCCCGCTGCGGCGGCGGGCACTTCGAACACCCAGCCGTGATCCAGACCGCAACCTTGGCCAGCGCGGGTCACATCCTCCTCGCAGCTTAACCAGCTGCCCCAGGGCGTGGTGCCACCGGCGCAATTGCGGATCGTTCCGGCAAGCGAGCGGAACTGGCGCTCGACCCTGAGGCTGGCGGGATCGAGCATCAGCGTGGTGGTGCCACCCGGCAGGACCGCGCCCGCCGCGTTGCGGTCATAGCCGCTGGCAAGGTCACCACCACTCGCCTTGTCGGCAGTCAATTCATGATTGCGCACCAGCGCGACCCTGCCATCGTCGAGGGCAAAGCAGCCCATCCCGTCGGCATTGTCGGGCACGCTGTAGCCATCATCCATCCTGTCGCCAAAGCGGGAGAGGACGCGGTAGGAAAAGCCCTGTGGCAGGTCGAGCACGCCCGCCTTGTCCGGCACCAGCGGGCTGTAGGGCGCTGTCGGCGCGACGGCCAGCGCACGCACCACGCCATTGGCAGCGAGCAACGCGGCAAAACCGCTCGCGGTGGCCTTGAGCATGTTGCGCCGATCCCAGCTCATGCCGGCTCCAGCAACTGGCGGCGCAGCGAGGCCCGCATTTCCGCCGTCACTCCCAGCCGCTGCGCGAGATAGCCGTCAAGCGAGCCATAGCGCTGCTCGATCGCCGCAAAAGCTTCCTTGAGATAGGCGGGGTCCGACGCCATCATCGGTTCCACCACCGGCCAGGGCATGGCCGCCATATGGGCCGCGCTTTCGCTGGTCTTCGCGTCCTTCTGCAACTGCGCGCGGTAATCGAACACGTGGTCCGACAGGGCATAATCGGCCAGGATCGTCTCGCGCGGAACGCCCAGCGCATGGAGGATCAGCGCCGCCCCGACCCCGGTACGGTCTTTTCCTGCCGAGCAGTTGAAGGCCAGCGGCAGCTTGCCATCGACCAGCTTGCCGAACATGGCGGCGTAGCTTTCAGCCTGCTCTTCCGGCAGCTGGCGATAAAGCGCCAGCATCCCGGCCCGGCTCTTGTCATGGCTCGGCTGCGGATCGCGCATCGCAGCGGCCAAGGGCGAGAGGTCCATCGCATAGTCGCGGGTCCAGTAATCCAGCCCGGCATGTTCGACCCAGCGATTGGGTTCTTCCTCGCGCTCGTCATTGTCGCGCAGGTCGCAGACGGTGCGGATGCCATAGCCCGCCAGCTTCTTCTCGTCCGCCGGGGTCAGGCCGGATGGGTCGCCGGAACGGAACAGCGTGCGCCATTTGACCGCCATCCCGCTTGCCGTGCGGTAACCGCCCAGGTCGCGGAAATTCTTGCCGCCTTCCAGCGTCAGCACCCGGCGCTGGTCCTTGAGCAGGCTTTCGACACTGACACTGGCCGCTTTCGCTTGCGAAGGGGCCGCCTGCTGGCAACTCGGCAGCAGCAAGGCCGCCGCCAGCAGCAGTGAATGGAAGACAGGGGCAAGCGTGCGACTGTTCATATGGTCCGGTCCGCGTTAATCGTGCCATGTTTCACCAACAAGTCACCCGACAATCAAGCAGCAAACACGCCATGCACCCCCGCCATCATGCCCTCGCCCATCCGGACAAGCCGGCCACGGTGTTTTCTTCGGGCGAAGTCCAGAGCTATGCCGAACTGGAAGCGGCAGCCAACCAGGCCGCCCGGCTGATCCGCGCGGCCGGGGTAGGTAAGGGCGATTTCGTCGCGCTGTTCCTTGAAAACGAGCCCGCCTATTTCGAGCTGTTGTGGGCCTGCCAGCGGATTGGGGTGTGCATGGTGCCAGCATCATCGCGGCTGACGGCGGATGAACTGGGCTATATCCTCAAGGATTGCGGAGCAAAGCTGCTGTTTGCTTCCCCGTCGCTGGGCGACGTGGCGGCGAAGGCCACGCAGTTGGCAGGCGGCACCCCGCTGGTGCTGGCGAACGACGCCTATCTGGCCCTGCGCGGAACTTTCGCCGCTGGACCGTTGGAGGATGAATGTGCCGGGTTCGACATGGTCTATTCCTCCGGCACCACCGGGCGCCCCAAGGGGGTCAAGCCAACCGTGCCGCATGGCCCGATCGAAGCACCGACCCGGATCACCGCGATGGCTTCCGCCCGCTATGGCGCGGGGGCGGGCAGCGTCTATCTCAGCCCGGCCCCGCTTTATCACGCCGCGCCCCTGCGCTGGTGCATGGCGATCCAGCAACTGGGCGGCACGGTGATCGCGATGCGCAAGTTCGATGCGGAGGAGGTGCTGCGGCTGATCGAGCGGCACCGGGTGACCCATGCCCAGTTCGTGCCGACCCATTTCGCCCGGATGCTCGACCTGCCGGAAGAGGTGCGGGCCCGATATGACCTGTCTTCGCTCAAGGTCGTGATCCACGCCGCCGCGCCTTGCCCGGTGCCGGTCAAGCAGAAGATGATAGAATGGCTCGGCCCGATTATCTGGGAATTCTATGGCGGCAGCGAAGGGATCGGCAACACCATCGTCCCGCCGGAGGAATGGCTCGCCCGCCCCGGCACGGTCGGCCGCGCGCATGGCTGCACCATCCGCATCTGCGGCGAGGATGGCGAGGTGCTGCCGCCCGACGAAATCGGCACGGTCTATCTGGCTGACGGGCAGGCCTTCGAATATTTCAACGATCCGGTTAAAACACAGTCAGCCTACAACCAATATGGTTGGGCGACGATGGGCGATACCGGCTATGTCGATGCCGACGGCTATCTCTACCTCACCGACCGCAAGGATTTCATGATCATTTCCGGCGGGGTTAACATCTATCCGCGCGAGATCGAAGACGCGCTGCTCACCCACCCCGCCGTGCGCGATGCAGCAGTAATCGGCGCGCCGCATGCCGACCTTGGCGAAATGGTCGCCGCCGTCATCGAACCGCGCGACTGGAGCGCCGCCGGGCCGGAGCTGGCCGGGGAATTGCGGGCATTCCTGCGCGAGCGGCTGAGCCCGGTCAAACTCCCGCGCCGGATCGACTTCATGCCAGAGCTCCCGCGCCTGCCGACCGGCAAGCTGATGAAGCGCCTGCTCCGGGATGCGTACTTTGGGAAGAATGATGAGGTTTTGGGGGTGCTCACACCCGGCATCCGGCCTTAACTTCCCGTCAGCGCATCCCTCACCACCGCGTCCAGCCCTTCCCCGCCTGCCACGAAATGCGCCGCAATCGCCGCTTTCATCCTCGGGTCCCAGAACAGCCGGATATGGTCAGCCGTGGCTGCTGCCGGATTGTCCTCTGTCGCGAGGTTCCGCCCGATCTGGTTGGCCATGTAAACCAGCCGCTCGATCTCCATTATTCCGCCGCCTCCGCCGCGATCCGCCGGGCGCGGGCAGTGAGGTCGGCATATTCCTCCTGCCATTCGCTCGGTCCGTTGGAGAGCGAAACCTGCACCGCCGTTACCTTGTATTCGGGGCAATTGGTGGCCCAGTCGGAATACTCGGTCGTCACCACATTGGCCTGCGTCGCCGGGTGGTGGAAAGTGGTGTAGACCACGCCCGGCGCGACGCGATCTGTCACGTCGGCCCGCAAGGTTGTCTCGCCGGTGCGGCTGGTGAGGCGGACCCAGTCGCCATCGCCGATGCCGCGATTTTCGGCATCGGAGGCGTGGATTTCCAGCACATCCTCCCCGTGCCAGATGCTGTTGGCGGTACGCCGGGTCTGCGCACCGACATTGTACTGACTGAGAATGCGTCCGGTGGTCAGCAGCAGTGGGAAGCGTGGGCCGGTCTTCTCGTCGGTCGGGACATAATCCGTCACCACGAACTTGCCCTTACCCCGGACGAAGCCCGCCTCGTGCATGATCGGGCTACCATCGGGATGATCAGCATTGACCGGCCATTGCAGCGATCCGTCCAGTTCCAGCCGCTCCCACGACACGCCCGCAAAGGTGGGGGTCAGCCGGGCGATCTCGTCGAGAATCTCCGACGGGTGGGTATAGTTCCAGTCAAGCCCCAGTGCATTGGCCAGCGCCTGGGTCACCTGCCAGTCCTCAAGTCCATTCGCCGGTTCCATAACCTTGCGCACCGGCTGGATCCGCCGTTCGGCATTGGTGAAAGTGCCGTTCTTTTCGAGGAACGTGCTGCCCGGCAGGAAGACATGGGCGTAATTGGCGGTTTCGTTGAGGAACAGGTCGTGGACGATCACCAGTTCCATCGCCGCCAGCCCCGCTGCCACGTGGTGGGTGTTGGGATCCGACTGGAGGATATCCTCGCCCTGGATGTAGAGCGCGCGAAACGAGCCATCGAGCGCGGCGTCCAGCATGTTGGGTATCCTGAGGCCCGGCTCGGGATCGAGCGTGACGCCCCAATCGCCCTCGAACAGCGCGCGCACGCCCGCGTCGGAGATGTGGCGATAGCCCGAAAGCTCATGCGGGAAGCTGCCCATGTCGCAGGCGCCTTGCACGTTGTTCTGCCCGCGCAAGGGGTTCACCCCCACCCCGCGCCGGCCGATATTGCCGGTCGCCATGGCGAGATTGGCGATGGCCATGACGGTGGAGGAACCTTGCGAATGTTCGGTCACGCCCAGGCCGTAATAGATCGCGCCGTTTCCGCCGGTGGCGAACAGGCGGGCGGCGGCGCGCAATTCACCGGCCGGCACGCGAGTGACCGGCTCCAGCGCTTCCGGGCTGTGGCGGGCGTCGGCCACGAAGCGCGCCCAGTCCTGATATTCGTCCCAGTCGCACCGTTCGCGGATAAAGGCTTCGTCGGCCAGCCCTTCGCTGACAATGACATGGGCCAGCGCGGTCAGCACCGCCACATTGGTGCCCGGCTGCAAGGCCAGGTGATGGGCCGCCTCGACATGCGGGCTGTGGACCAGGTCGATCCGGCGCGGATCGATCACGATCAGCTTTGCGCCTTTCCGCAACCGCCGCTTCATCCGCGATGCGAACACCGGATGCGCGTCGGTGGGATTGGCACCGATCACCATGATGACATCGGCGTCCATCACGCTGTCGAAATCCTGCGTGCCCGCGCTGGTGCCGAAAGTGGTTTTCAACCCGTATCCGGTGGGCGAATGGCACACTCGCGCGCAGGTATCGACATTGTTGGAACCGAACCCGGCCCGCACCAGCTTCTGGACCAGGAAGGTCTCTTCATTGGTGCAGCGGCTGGAAGTGATCCCGCCCAGCGCCCGCGCGCCATGCTGCGCCTTGATCGCGGCCAGCTTGCTGGCGGTATAGTCCAGCGCTTCATCCCAGCCGACTATGCGCCAGGGCTGGTCCACGCTGTCGCGGATCATCGGGCTGGTGATGCGGTCCTGGTGGTGGGCATAGCCCCAGGCGAAGCGGCCCTTGACGCAGCTGTGGCCGCGATTGGCCTTGCCGTCCTTCCACGGCACCATCCGCACCAGCTGCTGCCCCCGCATTTCCGCTCGAAACGTGCAGCCGACTCCGCAATAGGCACAGGTGGTGACCACCGCCCGCTCGGGCAAGCCGATCTGCTTGACTGCCTTTTCCTGCAAGGTCGCAGTCGGGCAGGCCTGCACGCAGGCCCCGCAGCTGACGCATTCGGACGACAGGAAATCATCCCCCGCCTGCCCCGCGCTGACTTGGGAGGCAAAACCGCGCCCATCGATGGTAAGCGCAAAAGTGCCCTGCACCTCGTCGCAAGCGCGCACGCAGCGCGAGCAGACGATGCATTTGCTTGGATCGAAATCAAAATAGGGGTTGGATGTGTCCGCTTCCGCGCCAAGGTGGCTGGCTCCCTCATAGCCATAGCGCACATCGCGCAGGCCCACCGCCGCCGCCTGGTCCTGTAGTTCGCAATCGTTGTTGGCGCTGCAGGTCAGGCAATCGAGCGGGTGGTCGGAGATATACAGCTCCATCACCCCGCGCCGCAGTTTCTGCAGACGCGGGGTCTGGGTATGGACCACCATGCCGTCTGCCGCCGGGGTAGTGCAGCTGGCGGGCGTGCCGCGCATTCCCTCCACCTCGACCAGGCACAGACGGCAGGAACCGAACGCCGCGAGATTGTCGCTGGCGCACAGCTTGGGGATAGACCCGCCACATTCCGCCGCCGCGCGCATCACGCTGCTGCCTGCGGGCACTGTCACCGCGCGGCCATCGATAGTCAGCGTCACCACTGTATCGGCGGACACTTCCGGCGTGCCGAAATCGGCCTGGGGCGTGTAACCGTTCATCCCACAATACTACCATGCGGATCGTTGAGGATCAGCACCGAATCCGGTCGGGCCAGCGCCAGCAGGGTCAGGTCTGTGACCTGCGCCCGCTCCACCGCCAGGCTGGTCGGCGCCGAAATGGTCACCAGCATCGGGCAGCCGGAGCGTACTGCCTTTTCGACCAGCTCATAACTGCACCGGGCCGACAGCAGCAGAAAGCCCTCTCGCGGGTCGACCCCGGCGAGCGCCAGCGCGCCCAGCAATTTGTCGAGCGCGTTATGCCGCCCGACATCCTCCATCGCCCGCACGATCATCCCGTCCGGCAGGCAGAAAGCGGCGGCATGCAGTGCCCCGGTCCTGCGCCCGCCGGGCTGGTGCGCATCCAGCGCCGCCAGCGCACGCGACAGTGCCGCGCGCGTGGTGGAGATGCGCGCGGTAACGGACGGCAGCGGGCGCAGCACCTGTTCGATGCTTTCCATCCCGCACAGGCCGCAGCTTCCTTCGGACACGCGCAGCCGCACCCGCTCCATCACCGGCGCGGCACGATCAGGCGACAGGGCGATGCGGATCACCCATCCGCCTTCGACCTCGGCGATGGCGATGTTCCCGATCTCGCCACGATCCGCCACCAGCCCTTCCGACAGGGTGAAGCCGACTGCGAATTCCGTAAGGTCCGCCGGAGAGGCCATCATTACTGCATATGCGATCCCATTGTATTCAAGCGCAATGGGAGCCTCGATGGCGATGGCGCGATCCTCCACCTCTCGCTCCGCCAGGGCAAGGCCCATCCGGGTAACCGGGCGGTCGGACGAAAGGCTCATCGCCCGAAATCCCCGGGCCAGTGCTTCAGCGCCGAGAGGACCGGATAGGGAGTGAACCCGCCCAGCGCGCAGAGCGAGGCGTCCTTCAGCGTTTCGCACAAATCTTCCAGCAGGGTGATATCCGCTTGCCTTGGGGTGGAGCGAATGCGGTCGATCAGTTCCACTCCCCGGGTCGAACCAATCCGGCAGGGAGTGCATTTTCCGCAGCTTTCGATGGCGCAGAATTGCATGGCGAAGCGCGCCATCGCGCCCATGTCGACGCTGTCGTCGAACACGGTGATCCCGCCATGGCCGATCAGCGCATCCGCCGCCGCATAGGCTTCGTAATCGAAGGGAAGCGCAAAATCGCGCGGGTGGATATAGGCCCCGAGCGGCCCGCCGACCTGCACCGCCTTCACCGGGCGACCGGTTGCGGTGCCGCCACCGATGTCGTGGATCAGTTCGTAGAGGGTCAGGCCGAACGGCGCTTCGAACAACCCGCCGTGGCGGATGTTGCCGGCCAACTGGATCGGCATGGTCCCGCGCGAACGGCCAGTGCCAAGACTGGCATAGAGATCTCCTCCACCGGGCCTCATGATATGACTAACCGCCGCAATCGTCAGCACGTTGTTGACCGCCGTCGGGCAGCCGAACAGCCCTTCGATCGCCGGGAGCGGCGGCTTGGTCCGCACTTCGCCGCGCTTGCCTTCAAGGCTGTTGAGCAGCGCCGTTTCTTCCCCGCAGACATAAGCGCCTGCACCGACGCGCACTTCCAGCCGGAACGGCGCGATGATGGCGGCGGCAAGATCGATCGCCGCGTTCAGCTTGGCGATAGCATGGGGATATTCGCTTCGGACGTAGATAGTCCCTGCCTGCGCCCCCACCGCATGGGCGGCAATCGCCATCCCCTCGATCAGGGCGAAGGGATCGCCTTCCATCAGAATCCGGTCGGCAAAAGTGCCGCTGTCGCCTTCGTCGGCATTGCAGACGATGTATTTTCGGGCGCCCGGCGCCGCGGCGACGGTCCGCCATTTGACACCGGCCGGAAACCCCGCCCCGCCGCGCCCGCGCAGGCCGGACTGGGTGACTTCGGCGATGATCGTAACGGGTGTCAGCGCGCGGGCACGGTTCAGCCCGGCCCAGCCGCCAGTTGCGGCGTAATCGTCAAGGTTCAAGGGCCTCGTCCTGCCTGCCCGGGCAAAGGTCAGCCGCTTCTGGCGGGCGATGAATGGGTGGTCGGCGATGGAGCCGATGGCCTTGTCGCTTGTTCCGCAGAGGATCGCTGCGACATCGCCTGGCTTGACCGGACCCCAGCCGATCCCGTCGATCTCGACCAGCGGCTCCAACCAGTGCATGCCCCAGCTGGACACCCGCTCCACTGTGCAACCCACCTCCGCGAAGGCAGCGGCCACCGCATCGGCCCCGCAAGCCAGCGCCAGCACATCGTCGGAGATGCGGACGATGGTCATGCCTGCCCGATCAGGGCGACAAGGCTCGCCTCGTCCAGCCGCGCGTGGAGCGTGTCGCCAATTCGCGCATTGGGCCCGACGCTGCACAGCCCGAGGCAGTAGACCGGCTTCAGCCGCACCCGATCACCCGCAGCCGCTTCGGCAGCGGCAACCATCGCCTCCACCCCGCGCGCCTGGCAGGCTTCGGCCCGGCACAGTTCGAGGCAGGGACGTGGATCAGCTGTGGCCGTGAAATCATGATAAAAACTCACCACCCCGTGCACTTCGGCGCGGGAGAGGTTGAGCGCGGCGGCAATCGCCGCCTCGGCTGCGGTATCGATGCAGCCGACTGTGGCCTGGACGTCATGCAGGATCGGCAGGAGCGGGCCTTCCCGCCCCCGGTGCCGCTCGATGATGGCGTCCAGGCTCACAAATGGATCAGCCCATGCCGTGCAGCGCGCAGAGCTTGTTGCCGTCCGGATCGCGCAGATAAGCGAGGTAGAGCTTGCCGAAATCGCCCATGTCACGCACGCCCGGCGGGTCTTCGCAGGTGGTGCCGCCATTGGCGACGCCGGCGGCGTGCCAGGCATCGACCTTCTCCGGCGAATCGAACGCAAAGCCAATCGTGCCGCCATTGGCGCCGCAGGCGGGCGAGCCGTCGATCGGCTTGGTCACGGCGAAATTGCCGGTCGGCGAGGCATAGAACACCCGGCCGAGCGGATCGGTGAAGCCCGGGCCGACGCCCAGGACAGCGAAAGTGGCATCGTAGAACTTCTGCGCGGCAGCCATATCATTGGTACCGACCATTACGTGACTGAACATTCCCATTACTCCCAGTTAAAAACTCACTCAAAACACCACAACAGAGCGGATCGACTTGCCTTCATGCATCAGTTCGAACCCCTTGTTGATCTCTTCCAGCGTCAGGACATGGGTGATCATCGGATCGATCTCGATCTTCCCGTTCATGTACCAATCGACGATCTTCGGCACGTCCGTCCGCCCCTTCGCCCCGCCAAACGCCGTACCGCGCCAGTTGCGCCCCGTCACCAGCTGGAACGGACGAGTGGAAATTTCCTTGCCCGCTTCCGCCACGCCGATGATGATCGAGGTGCCCCAGCCGCGATGGCAGCATTCCAGCGCTGCTCGCATGACATCCGTATTACCGGTGCAGTCGAACGAATAATCCGCCCCGCCATCGGTAATCGCGACGATTTCCGCCACCACATCGCCCACGGCTTTCGGATTGACGAAATGGGTCATCCCGAAGCGGCGGCCCCATTCTTCCTTGTCGCCATTGATATCGACCCCGACGATCCGGTCCGCCCCCGCCATCCGCGCGCCCTGGATCACGTTCAGCCCGATCCCGCCGAGGCCGAACACCACCACATTGTCGCCGGGTGCGACCTTGGCGGTGTTGACCACCGCGCCCACGCCCGTCGTCACCCCGCAGCCGATGTAGCAGCTGGTCTGGAACGGCGCGTCCTCGCGGATTTTCGCCACGGCGATTTCCGGCAGGACGGTGAAGTTGGAGAAGGTCGAGCAGCCCATGTAATGGAAGATCGTCTCGCCCTTGTAGCTGAAGCGACTGGTGCCATCGGGCATCAGCCCCTTGCCCTGCGTCGCCCGGATCGCAGTGCACAGATTGGTCTTTCCCGACAGGCAGCTTTTGCACTGGCGGCATTCCGGCGTGTAAAGCGGGATGACATGGTCCCCCGGCTTGACCGAAGTCACCCCCGGCCCAACCTCGCGGACGATCCCGGCGCCTTCATGGCCCAGCACCGAGGGGAATATCCCCTCCGAATCCAGCCCGTCCAGCGTATAGGCATCGGTGTGGCAGATGCCGGTCGCCATGATCTCGACCAGCACTTCGCCCGCGCGGGGGCCTTCGAGGTCCAGCTCGACAATCTCCAGCGGCTGTTTCGCGGCAAAGGCAACGGCGGCACGGGTCTTCACGGCAGGCTCATCCCCATCGATCACAAACACTTTGACGCTCTAGTAAATCAGGACGAGGCATCTTCACAGGGGGCGGCGGGAAAAAATTCCCGGGCCAGCCGGAACAGCCCGGCGTTCAGCTTTCGCGGCGATTTCCTGACAAGGTTGACACAGTTGACACAGTCCAGGGAGGAAAGCCCGAGGGTGCTGAAGCGGGTGGTTGCGGCTGGCGAGGGGGCTGAGCCCGCTCATCCTGAGCCTCCTGAGCCTGTCGAAGGGTGAAGGAGCAGGCTGGCTTCGCGACATGGCGTTGGGGATAGCGGGCGAGGAGCCTGTAGGACAGCGCTTTTGGCGTGGAGATAAGGGGTTATTGCAACTGTCACCGTAACCCCCTGTCACCGTAACCCCCACCGTAACCCCCGGTCTCCAGCACCACCCGCACTGCACCCTTGGCATGGCTCTTTAGCCACCGCGCCAGAACATCGGGGTCACTCGCAACACAATCGCGCCGCAGCACCACGCCTTCGCCGTCAACCACGCACAGATGCGTGGTCTTGTCACTCACGTCCATTCCTGCATAAATAACCATGGTCACCCTCCTCGTTTGGAGCGCATCTGCGACTCCGTGCCAACCAGGAGGGTGGCTACATCAATTACGCGGTGTCACCGTAACCAAACTGTCCCCGTAACCATATTTGGTAAAATGGCACCGTAATTCGCAATAATTCCGCACTATTCTATATAATTATGAAGAAAATAACTGAATTCAATTAAATACATTTGTTCTGTCTCCAGTGTATCTTCTGCCCGTAATTTGTATCCGTGACCACGATGGTTGTAACGTCTTATGTTGGTTATTTCTGACCAAAACGCACGCTTACCTTTGACAAGTGAAAACCCATTCACTGCGATTATCTCGTGCTTGTTATACAAAAATTGCTTTTTGAACTCATCATAGTCTTCGATCTTGAGATCCACGACCTCAGCATTTTCGTCCAAAATTGCGGAATTGGCTTGGAAGGCGCGGTGTGGTCCGTATTCGCTCTGGTCTTCGACAAATCCGTGATCTCTCAACCACTTTTCGGTACGGTGAAGTTCTGTGATGACCTCGTCGATGGTAAGCAGGCGATGCTGGGGAATGATAGAAAGGCTTTCGATCCTGTTCTTTGGGTTCTTGATTGGCGGATTTCTGGCGATGCCCTCGGGACTGCTGAAAATGATGGACTGAAACATCATCGGCCCGCCGCTATCCGGGAAGGACAGGGTTTCGCCATCGATAGGCAAATTTATATTGACCCGATCATGGCGCATACCGAACGAGCACGTATTTGTGCGATCACAATCGTCGACAAAAGGATAGGTGTTGGACTTGAGAAATTCATCCACCGTCTGTCCCAGTTCGATGGTGACAGTTGGCAAGGGTAGCATGGCTTTGATTCCCGAATAGGCGAGCATTGCGCCCAACAACGCGATCACCGCATGTTTGAAGCGCATCGCCTGCCATTCCCTAAACTAGATTGGGCCAAGACCGTAGGACCAAGGATTTTTGATCTGCACCGGTGCCGGGGCAAGATTTCCGGGATTGCGGAATTCCTTCAATATGCTGTTTTCACCAAAGAAGCTGGTGAACTTTCCGGCATCCGAAAAAATGTTGCGT
Organism: Erythrobacteraceae bacterium; assembly: GCA_947479055.1. GTDB lineage: Bacteria > Pseudomonadota > Alphaproteobacteria > Sphingomonadales > Sphingomonadaceae > CANJYE01. Next base: position 52,990 of record CANJYE010000011.1, on the reverse strand, counting down.
TGAAGCCAGTCGAATCCATTATTGGCAATCTTGATGCGATCATTCTTGTCAGACAGGTCCAGCCATCCGTGCGGTGAAGGAATTTTTCCGTAGCTGCGATTGCCGATGCCCACATCGATATCCGTCGAGCGCAGCGATAACACCATATTGCCCTTGCCGATAGCCTGCATCACCGGGTTACGGGGTTACGGTGACACTTGGGGTTACGGTGACACTTCACTTAACTCCGAAACCCCCCGCCGCAGCCCGCCCCGCCACTCTGCAGTCGCCACCTCGGCCGGGGACACGCGTGTCCCCGGGGTGATAGCCCCGCCCCCATCAAGGCCGAGGGTTACGGTGACACATGACTTAACCCCCAAACTCACCTGAATTACGGTGCCACGCGCCGTGTCCCGCCGGGCCACCGCCCCGTCACCGCGTGTTTACGACAATCTCCGACGTCGCCCGCATTATGTCCAGTGGCGAGGGTGATCGCAACCGCGCGGACCCGTCCTTCAGGCTGCGCCCTGCGCGGCCAGCACGCCATAGGATGGATCGTTGCTGTCGCGGTGCGACCAGCCGGTCACCACATCCACTCCATGCGTCACAACGAAGTCGAGGATGAAGTGGCGATGGTCGATCGCCCAACGCCCGTCGCGCCGCGACCATCGATCGAGGTAGCGACCACGGCCGGTCCTGATCGTGCGTTTGCCATCGGCCTCCTCCTTCGCCAGCAAATTGACGGTGATGTAAGTCTCGCTCCCCGCTTCATTGCCGCGCAGGTCGATCAGGATGTTTCCGACCTGATGGTGATGGCTGTCCAGCGTGCGGTGAAATTCGCACACCCAGTCGATGAACCCGCGTCCGGTGCCCTGGAAAACAGGGCCATAATCGGCAGTGCCTCCCTCGTGCCAGACGCCATAGCCCAGCTCCGCGTCGATCCGGTCCATCGACCGGCAATAGCGATGGATCACGTCGGTAATGGCCTGCCGGCTGGCTGCATCGTCGTTCATTACGGTACTCCTGGCATGGATTGACAGGCGATCAGGGGCGCCCCGTCCGCCGGGCAACAAACGCCGCGTGCCGTTCCCAGAACGGCCCCCAGGTCGGCCAGATATGCGGCAGGGCGGGGGCGAACATTACTTCGGAGTTCTCCCAGCCCGGCCAGTTGTTGAAGCCCACCTCCTGCGGGGTCTGGCGGGGATCGCCGGTGTGGAAATAGGCCATCTGCCGCTCCTCGAACAACCAGACACCATCGACCCGGCGATAGCGGTCGAAATAGACCATCAGCTGGATGATCCAGTCGTCGCCATCCTCGTGCTCGACCCGGCAATAGACCGTGCCATGGGCATTGTCGGCATCGTCCAGTTCGATCACATGGCCGCAGACCTGATGCATCGAGCGGTAGAACTGGGTAAGGATGCCATCGCTGTCGAACATTGCCCGCACACCCTCCGGCCCGGTCTGGTCGCTGAAGCCGAACCGGGTGTAATCGCAGGTCGGGGAATAGAGCTCGCTCAGCCCCTCGATATCGCGCGCGTCGATGGCGCGGGCATAGCGCACTCCCAATTGCTGGATCGCCAGCTGCGCCTCCACTTTCGCCAGCCGATCGGCCAGGCCCCCGTCGCTCATGAAGCATCCTTTCCCGAGATTGTTGCGGATCGCTTTGACACGTCCTTCGCCCCGACATAGCAACAATGCAGAGCGCCATGGAAGCGCAATGGAGAGAGAGACATGAGCCAGCCATTCGACCCCCTCGCCGTCGCCAGCGCGGTGCAGCAGAATTTCGCGACCATGACAGAGGCTGAACTGGGCGATCTGATCGCCGATGATTGCGTGGTGCACGAAGCGCCCTCGCTGCCGTTCGGCGGAGACTGGGTGGGGCCTTCCGGTTTTGCGGCGCTGATGCGCGCGATCATGGGAACCTTTCTCGAATTCAGTGTCGAGCCGGGCAGCATCTTCTCCGATGGCAAGGACATGCTCGCCTTCCAGTGCACGCTGCACGGCCGCACCGCCAAGGGCAGCTTCACCATGCCGCTGGTAGAATACTGGCGCTTTGGCGATGGCAAGGTCAAGGAAATCCATGCAATGTGGCACGACAGCAAGCAAGTGTGCGACCTGCTGTGAGCATGACCTTCGAAGACAAGATCGCGGTCATGCGCGCGGTCGAGAGCCTGATGCACGAAGGGCGGATTAGCGAGATCGCCACGCTGGTTCACCCCGATTTCGTCGTCCACGAGGATCCGGGCATGCCCTATGGCGGGGTCTATCGCGGGCCGGATGGCTTCGTCCAGCTAGTCAGCAATGTGGTGGCCGCCTGGCAGGACCTGCGGACCGAATGCCTCTCCTTCCTCGACGAGCCGGGCGGCGATGGCATTCTCCTGATCATCCGCAATTCCGGCAAGGCGCCCGGCAGCGGCAAACCGGTGGAAGTGCTGACCTCCGAATATTGGCGGATCGTCGATGGCACGCTGCGCGAAGGGCGGGTGTGGTATTACGATTCGCCCGCTGCGGCCGCCGCGCTGACCGAAGGGTTGGCATAGCCCCGCAACCTCACCAGGGATGGATCGTGCCATTCCATCTGTAGAACTTGCCGCTGTCGGCCATGGTCAGCGAATTGGTCACGCTGTGGATGCCCGCGCCGCTTTCTTCCGGCGAGATATCCGCGATCGGCCCCGCCATATCCGTGCGGACGTAGCCCGGATGGATCGGCACAACGATGATATTGCGCTCGCGCAGCTGTGCCGCCATCAGCTGCGCCACCCGGTTCAGCCCGCCCTTGGCGCTGGCATAGGCATATAGATACAGGCCCTTGGAATCATAGACGGACGATCCCCACTCGCTCGAAATGAAGATGATCTTCGCCGCCTTGCTGCGGGCCAGATTGCCCATCAGCGCCTGGGTCACCCGCAGCGGCCCCAGCATCATCGTTTCCAGCACATGGCGCCAGGCATCGTAATCCATGCTGTCGATATGCTGATGCTCGAAATTGCCGACGATCCCGGCATTGTTGATGATCACATCGATGACCGCATCGCCGATTTCAGCCGCGGCCCGGTCGATCGAGGCGAAATCGGTCACATCCATCTGGTGCAGGGTGACATTGCCGGTTTCGGCGGCAAGGCTGTGCAGATCGCCCGCGCCTGCGGGATTGCGGCACATGGCATGGACATGGTCCCCCGCCCGGGCAAATTCCCGCGCGGTGGCAAGGCCAATGCCACGACTGGCTCCGGTGATTACCACTGCTGCCATCAGTCACTCCCGCTCCGTCCCGGAATGATTGTCCGGAATCACACTCCATCTGATGCCCGCAATCGCCCTTTTGCACCAGCGGCAGTTTGCGCCGCCCTTCAAACTTCCTGCGCGCTGCCACCCTTCGCGAACTTGCCCGCTTCCTCGCCAGCGAGGCGTCCGAATACCAGCGCGCTGGCGATCCCCATGCCGCCCCCGGCATAGCGCCGACCCTGGACGCAGCCGAGCGTTTCGCCAGCGGCATAAAGCCCGGCGATCGGTCGGCCGTGGGCATCCTGCACCCGCCCGTCGGCGTCGATCGTCAGGCCCGCGCTGGTCTGGCCGATGGATGATGCCTTGAGCTCGATCGCGTAATAGGGTGGCCCGTCGATCACGAACTCCGGCCGCATCTGCTTGGACCATTCGCGATCGGTCCCTTCCCGGCAAGCCGCGTTGTAGCGCTCCACCGTCGCTTCCAGGCCCAGGCCATCGGTACCCGTGATTTCGGCCAGCTCGGCCAGCGATCCAGCCTTGCGGACGCGGCCATTTTCCGCCTCGCCCCTGATCCGCCCGGCGTTCCAAGTCTCGGACAGCAAGCCGCTGCGGTAGGGGGTCAATTCGCGCCCGGCCTCGGTTCCGGCCACCAGCGCGCTTTCGCTGAAGACCGCCCAGGCATGGGCGTTTGGTTGCTGGTTCATCAGGTAACCCGAAACCGCATAGGAGATATTCTCGGGCATGAAGCGGCGACCATAGTCGTTGACGACCATGATCCAGTCGGGAAGATAGGCTTCGATCACGAAGGGCACGAGGTTGGCCGACGGATTGAGCAGGCCGGTGTCGTGCCCGGAAATCGCCGCGCCGACAGCTTCGCCCAGCTTGATCCCGTCACCCAGGATGAAGGGCGCGTTGTGGTGGACGGCATAGACCCAGCTGCCATGCTGGGCCGCTGTGGGGAAATGGCGGGCGCGCATCTCCGGGCTGTTGCCGAAGCCTCCCGTCGTCACGACAACCGCCTTCGCCCGGTAATCAACACCGTCTGCATGCACCCCGGTAACCGCCCCGCCTTCGGTCAGCAGGCGCTCCGCCCTTACCCCCAGGCACACCTCGATATCGTGACGCGCCATCTCGGCGGCAAGCGCCGCGCAAAGCGCCGCGCCGCCGCCGTTGGTGCAATGGCCGCGAGCGACGCCATCAACCCCCGACTCGGCAACCCAGTCAAAGCCGACGCCCAGTTGCATCGCCCACTCTATCGCCTCGCTGCTGCGATCGGACAGGATGCGGATGATGTCCGGGCGCGTCTGCCAGGCATTCAGCGTCATGATGTAGAAATACATCGCATCGGCGCTGTCCGCGATCCCCAGCCGCCGCTGCACACTGGTGCCGGCCGCATAGATCACCGCATCGCTGAGTGCCGTCGCGCCGCCCAGCTTGGAGTCCGCTTCGAGGAGGGTGACCGAAGCGCCCGCTGAACTGGCAAAAAGCGCCGCACTCATCCCAGCGCCGCCGCCACCGATCACCACGACATCGGCATTGCGCTCCATTGCTCTCTCCTCCCCGGCCAAGCCCTTCGGGCACCATATCAGCACGGATTCGCGCGGCAAATCGAAAGGTTCCATTGTACCGCGCGTGAGGCTTGTAGATCGGAAAACTCCTGCCAGGACCTTTAAATTCCGAATGGGATTGTGTGGACAACCACCACATCATCTCGGGCCACTGTACCAGGAAGATAATAAAGCGGAGTCATCCGGAACAACAGGCGCAGCGGGAGGTTTAGCTGCCGTTCAGCTTTCTGAGAACTGAACCACATCGTCGTTTCGGGTGTCGTTGTCGCGCATGTCAGCGGCACCCGTACGCGACCAGACTATTCATATCCAATGCAACGGGAGTTCTCCATGAAAGTACTTATGAAATCGGCAATGATCGTCTCTTTGACCGCAATGGCCCTGAGCGTCGCCGCCTGCGACAGCAAGAAGGAAAATGCCGCTGAAGAGCAGGCGGACGCTGTCCGGGATTCTGCCGATGCCACGGCAGACTCGATGGAAAACAGCGCCGATGCCAAGGATCCGGTCACGGATGGCGTCGATTCCGCTGCCGAGAACGCACAGGAAGACAAGGCCGCTGCTGTTCGTGAAACCGGTGATGCCAAGGCCGACGCGATGGAAAATAAGGCCGACAAGATGGACAAGACCCCGCAATAATCGGTTGGCCAGTCAATACGGAAGGTCGGTCCTCGCAGGAGGGCCGACTTTCTGTGTTTGACCGCACCTCGAGTGCCGTCCAGACTCCCTGCAAACCGAACAGAATTGGTTTCAGTGGCCAATTGCGCTCAATTCGCCCTCACCCCTCCCACACCAGCACCGGCTTTCTTGCCGCCAGCGTTTCGTCCAGCCGCCGCCGGGGCGCGAAGAACGGGGCCTGTTTCATCGTCGCATCGCCCGCGCGCGCGCGTTCGGCCAGGTGGCGCAGCGCGCCGATCAGCTGGTCGAGCGCGGGTTTGCTTTCGGTTTCGGTCGGTTCGACCAGCATCGCGCCATGGACGACCAGCGGGAAATACATCGTCATCGGGTGATAGCCCTCGTCGATCAGCGACTTGGCAAGGTCGAGCGTAGTCAGCCCTTCGCCGAAGCCCTTGTCGCTGAACAGCGCCTCATGCATGCAGGGGCCCGAGGCGGCGAAGGGTGCGTCGAGCACGTCTTCAAGGCTGCGCAGGATATAGTTGGCGTTGAGCACCGCATCGCCCGAAACCTGCGCCAGCCCGTCCGCGCCGTGGCTGAGGATATAGGTCAGCGCGCGGGTGAACATGCCCATCTGGCCGTGGAACGCCACCATCCGCCCGAAGCTGGAGGCGTGATGATCGCCGGCGGTTTCCTCCTCGACCAGGTGGTAGCCCTGCCCGTCCCGCTCGATCACCGGCAGCGGGGCGAAGGGGGCGAGCGCCTCTGAAAAGACCACCGGCCCGCTGCCCGGCCCGCCACCGCCATGCGGGGTAGAGAAGGTCTTGTGCAGATTGATGTGCATCGCATCAACGCCGAGGTCGCCCGGGCGAACCCGGCCGACGATGGCGTTGAAATTGGCCCCGTCGCAATAGAGGAACGCGCCGGCCGCATGGGCCAGCTCGCCGATCCGGCCAAGATCGCGCTCGAACAGGCCGCAGGTGTTGGGGTTGGTGATCATCACCGCCGCCACGTCCGACTCGAGCCGGGCCTGCAGCGCCGCCAGATCGGCCCGGCCTTCCGCCGTCGCCGGGATTTCCTCCACCGCATAGCCGCAGAAGGCGGCGGTGGCGGGGTTGGTGCCGTGGGCGCTGGTCGGCACCAGCACGACGGCGCGGGCATCGCCGCGCGCCTCCAGCGCGGCGCGGATCGCCAGCAACCCGCACAGCTCGCCATGCGCGCCGGCCTTGGGGCTCATCGCCACGCCGGGCATGCCGGTCAGCGTCTTCAGCCATTCGCCCAGCTGGTGGATCACCGCCAGCGCGCCCTGCACGGTCGAGACCGGGGCGAGCGGATGGAGATCGGCAAAACCGGGCAGTCGCGCCACTTTCTCGTTCAGGCGCGGATTGTGCTTCATGGTGCAGGAGCCGAGCGGAAACGCGCCAAGATCGATCCCGTAGTTCTGGCGGCTCAGCCTGGTGTAATGGCGCACCGTTTCCGGTTCCGACAGGCCGGGCAGGCCAATCGGCCCAGCGCGCTCCAGCCCGCCGAGGCGGTTGGCTGCGGATGGGTCGATGGCGGGGAAATCCACCCCGGTGGTGGTGATCGAGCCGATTTCGAACAGCAGCGGTTCTTCCAGCATCAACGCGCGGTTGCCGGTGAAAGTCGGCTGGCCGCCGCTTTCGGCCCCGGTCAATTCTGGGCTCAATTCAGGGCGCCAGCCGGTGGGGTTCAGGCTCATGACAGCACCTCCGCAAGGGCAACCGCCAGCTGTTCGACATCCTGCGCCGTGGTCGTCTCGGTCACCGCCACCACCAGCCCGTTGGCGAGCGCGGCATGGCCCGGATAGAGCTTGCCCAGCGGCACCCCGGCGAGAATGCCCCGGTCAGCCAGCGTGCGGACCACGCCGCGCGATTCCGTGGGAAGTTCGATCGTGAACTCGTTGAAATAGTGGTCATTGACAACCCTGACCCCCGGCACCTGCGCCAGCCGGTCCGCCGCCGCAGTGGCAAGGGCATGGTTCTGCAGGGCCAGCGCGCGCAGCCCCTGTTCGCCCAGCAAACTCATGTGAATTGAGAAGGCTAGCGCACAAAGCCCTGAATTGGTGCAGATATTGGAAGTCGCTTTCTCGCGTCTGATATGCTGTTCGCGAGTGGAGAGCGTCAGCACGAAGCCGCGCCGCCCTTCGGCATCCACCGTCTGCCCGCACAGACGGCCCGGCATCTGGCGGACATATTCCTTGCGGGTGGCAAACAGGCCGAGATACGGCCCGCCGAATTGCAGGCCGACGCCGATCGCCTGGCCTTCGCCCACCACGATATCCGCGCCCATTTCGCCCGGGCTCCTGATCGCGCCCAGCGCCACCGGTTCGGTCACCACCGCCACCAGCAGTGCGCCTTTGGCATGAGCGGCTACCGCCAACGCGGCGAGATCGCCGATCCGGCCAAGGATGTCGGGATACTGGACCACCACGCAGCTTGTCCGCTCGTCAATCGCGGCGATCAGCGCCTCGCTGTCGTTCGCGGCGGAAAGATCAGGCGCGGCGACATCCAGCACATCGCCGGTGAAGCGGGCCATGGTCTGCGCGACCGAGACGTAATGTGGATGAAGCCCACCCGACAGCTGCACCCGCCCCCGCTTCGTGATCCGCCGCGCCATCGAGATCGCCTCCCAGCAAGCGGTCGAGCCATCGTACATCGAGGCATTGGCGACATCGCAGCCGAACAGCCGCGCCACCTGGGTCTGGAATTCGAACAGCATCTGCAGCGTGCCCTGCGCAATTTCCGGCTGGTAGGGCGTATAGGCGGTCAGGAATTCGCCGCGCTGGATCAGATGGTCGACACTGGCCGGGATATGATGGCGATAGGCCCCCGCGCCAAGGAAGAACGGCGCGTCCCCGGCGGAAAGGTTGCGCCGGGCCAGCGCCGCCATGTGCCGCTCCACCGCCAGTTCGGTGGCGTGCGGCGGCAGCCCTTCAATCGGGCCGGTGAGGCGGGCTTCGGCCGGCACGTCCACGAACAGATCGTCGATCGCAGCCACGCCGATTTTCGCGCACATCGCGGCGCGGTCGGCATCGTTGAGCGGGAGGTAACGCATCGGGGAACCGCAGCCTTAATCGAGGGTTTCGAGGAAGGCCTTGTAGCCGGCATCATCCATCAGGCCCTGAAGCTGGGCCGGATCGCTCATCCGCAAGCGGAAGAACCACCCGTCGGCTTCGGGGCTGGCGTTGGCCAGCGCGGGATCGTCTTCCAGGTCGGAATTGGTATCGACCACTTCCCCGCTGATCGGCGAGAACACGTCCGAAGCCGCCTTTACGGATTCGACCACGGCCGCTTCTTTGCCCGCTTCGATGGTTGCGCCCGGTGCGGGCAGCTCGACGAACACGATATCGCCAAGCTGTTCCTGCGCGTAATCGGTGATGCCGACGGTCGCGATATCGCCTTCCACGTCGATCCATTCATGTTCATCGGTAAAATAGCGGCTCATGCGTCAGCCTCCTCTGCGGTGGTAGCGGTGGGGGATAAAGGGCAATGGAGCGACCCTGACCGCGATCCTCCGGCCGCGCACTTCGGCCTCCAGCGCGGTGCCGGGCGCGGCATGGGCAGCAGCGACGAAGCCCATCGCAACCGGGGCGCCGACACTGGGGGCAAAGCCGCCCGAGGTGACCACGCCCACGTCCTGCCCGCCAAGGAACAGCGGCGCACCTTCGCGCACCGGCTGGCGTCCCCCGATCGCCAGCCCGACCCGGCGACGCGGCGCGCCCCCGGCCAGCTGGGCCAGTATCCGGTCCGCACCGGGGAAACCGCCCTCAGCCCGGCGACGTTTCGAAATCGCGAAGGCCAGATCGCCCTCGACCGGGGTCACCCCCTCGTCCAGATCGTGGCCGTAAAGCGGCAGACCCGCTTCCAGCCGCAGTGAATCGCGCGCGCCAAGCCCGATCGGCCTGACCTGCGGCAAGGCGCAGAGCGCATCGGCGAAAGCTTCCGCCCGCTCGGCCGGGAGCGAAATCTCGAAGCCATCCTCGCCGGTATAGCCCGAGCGGCTGATGCCCAGCGGCACGCCGTTCCAGGTGAACTGGCCGGCTTCCATGAAGAACAGCCCGGTGGCATCCGGTACCAGCGCCGCCAGCGCCGCTGCCGCTTCCGGCCCCTGCAACGCCAGCAGGGCATGCTCGTCCAGGTGGTTGATCGTGATTTCATCGGGCAGTTCTTCGCGCAGATGGGCGATATCGTCCCACTTGGTCGCGCCGTTCACCACCAGGAACAGGTGATCGCCGGCATTGGTAATCATCAGATCGTCCAGGATGCCGCCATCCGCGTTCAGCAGCAGGCTGTAGCGGATCCGCCCTGGCGCCAGCGCGGCGATATCGCCGGGCACCAGCGCTTCCAGTGCGGCAACGACACCCTCCCCGCTCAGTTCGAGCTGACCCATGTGCGAGACATCGAACAGCCCGGCATGGTCGCGCGTCCACAGGTGTTCCGCCATGATCCCTTCATACTGGATCGGCATCGCATAGCCCGCAAACGACACCATTCGGCCCCTGCGCGAACGGTGCCAGGCATCGAGCGGCAAGGTCTCGTCTGGCAGATCGGCCATTTCGGCGTCAGTAGTGGCGCTATTGTCGGGCTTTGTCATCGCCTATCGCCTTAACCGCTATGGCCGATTCTTGGGGAGGACGGGCAAAATTAGATGTGGAGAAAGCTGACGACAGCTAACCACTCGTCAGGCTTGGCCGCTCGAACCGATGCTGTATTGTCTGACGAATGCAAGAAAGGGCACTTCCTTCGTGCATGAACCGCACCGGGTGAGGACAAAAATCAGATGATGGATGACTGGTACGCACTGACCACCGCGCAACAACTCGACATCATCGCGGCAGAAGCGCCGGACAAGCAGCTGCTGTTTGCCGGGGGCCAATGGTGGACCTCCTCGGCCCTTGCCGAGCAGGGCCGCGCGCTGGCGTGCTCACTGGCCGCCATGGGGCTGCGCCAGGGCGACGTGATCAGCACCCAGATGCCCAACTGGGCCGAAGCGATCGCGATCGATTATGCCGCCGCCGCGCTGGGGCTGGTGATCAATCCGGTGGTGCTGATCTATCGCGAGGCGGAGCTTCGCCAGATCCTGGCCGATTGCGAAGCGAAGGCAATCTTTATCCCGCCCTCCTTCGGCAATCACGATTACCTGGCGATGATGCTGGCGCTTCAGCAGGAACTGCCCGCGCTGCGCCATGTCATCACCCTGCGCGGGGATGGCCCGGTGACGTTCGACTCGCTGGTCGCGACGGGGGACCCGCAGTTTCGCTCCACCACATTGGTCATGCCGGACAACCTCAAGATGCTGATGTACACCTCCGGCACCACCGGCCGGGCCAAGGGCGTGCGCCACAGCCACCGCACGCTGGCCACCTGCACCCGCAACACTGCCGACAATTACGGCCTGCGCGATGATGACAAGGCGCTGGTGCTGGGGCCGGTCGGCCATCTCGGTGGCTACATCTACGCCGTGCTGTTCCCGATCGTGATGCGCTCCCCCTCCGCCATGGTCGAGCGCTGGAACGTGGCCGAAGCGGCCGAACTGGTGCGGACGCTGGGGCTGACCCATGCCACCGGCGCGACCGCGTTCCTTCAGGATATCATCGGCCATGCCCGCGAGACCGGCTGGAACTGGCCGAGCCTGCGTCTGTTTGCCTGCGGCGGGGCAGCGGTGCCACCCAAGGTGATCGAGGATTTCGTCGCCGGGCAACCGGGCCGGATTGCCCATCGCTGCTACGGGATGACCGAAGCGCCCAATTCCTCGATGCGGCGGCCCGGGCCGTTCGACCTCAAATCAGCCGCACTTACCGACGGTTATCCCAACGGCTTCGAAATCGAAGCACGGGACGAGGACGGCAACTTGCTCCCCCCCGGCAAGGAGGGCGAGATCTGCATGCGCGGCGCGGCGCTGATGCTGGGCTACATGCATGATGATGACAACGCCAAGGCCTTCCACCCCGACGGCTTTTTCCGTTCCGGCGACATGGGCTTCATCGATGCCGACGGCAATGTGGTCATAACCGGGCGGATCAAGGACCTGATCATTCGTGGCGGCGAGAACATCAGCGCCAAGGAAATCGAGGACGCGCTGCAGACCCATCCGGCGATCGACCGGGTGGCCGTGGTCGGCGTGTTCGATCCCGATTCCCGGCTGGGCGAACGGATCGCGGGCTTCGTCATCCCGAAGGGCGATGCCCCCTTCACCCGCGAGGAACTGAACGCGCATATCCTTGCAACTGGTCTCGCGAAGCAGAAGCAGCTGGAGCAGATGTTCGTGGTGCGCGAATTCCCGCTCACCCCGTTCGGCAAGATCCGCAAGAACCTGCTGCGCGATTTCCGCGATCCCTGGCACGCACAGCATAATCGGGCGGTATTGGTCAGCTAGATTTCGAGGCCTCCCACATCCGCATCCAGGCCATCGAACGCAGCTTCGCGCCGCCATCGACCTCAAGCGAGATGCCGTTGATGTAGTCTGCGGCGGGCGAAAGAAGGAAAATCGCCGCATTGGCCGAATCCTGCGCATAGCCGACCCGGCCCATCGGATTGGTTTCCCAACCGTCGCCGCCGGTCGCGTCGATATATTGTTCGGTCCGAGCGGTGCGCAGCCAGTCGGGCAAGATGGCGTTGGCGCGGATGCCGCCCGGGCGCATCGCGGCGAGCGAGCGCATGTAGCCGTCGATCCCGCTTTTCGCGACCGTGTACCATGGCACCCCCGCGCCATAGCGCGGCCCCTGCACGGAGGAGAGATAGATCGCCGCGCGCGAACCGGCATCGGGCTGTTCCAGCCAGCCTTCGGTCGGCAGGCGCATGCAGTCGATCGCAAGGTTGAGCGCGGAGGTGAAATCCTTGTCGCCAAAGCTGGGCGGCCCAGCGGAAGCGGCAAGGCAGGCCACCGCGCCAAAGGCGTCGGTGGTGCGCGCCCAGGCATCGGCCACCACGGCCTTGTCGGAGACGTCGCCCGCGCAGGCAATCGCGTCGCCACCGGCAGCGCGGATCGCCGCCGCCGTGCGTTCCGCCGCTTCGGGCGAAAGGTCCCACGAGGCGACTTTCAGCCCGAGCTTGCCCGCCGTCAGGGCGATAGCCTCGCCAATCCCGCTGCCCGAACCGGTGACGACCATCGCCGTGCCCGGCGCATATCCCAGAAAATCGTGCATCTTGCTCACTTCCACGAATGGACTTCGGGGATCACCTTTTCGGCGATCAGGCGCATCGAATTGGTCACCTCGTCCTTGCTGAGGCCGCCAAACGACAGCGACAGCATCAGGTCAAAATGGCCGATCAGGTCGCGGCGCTGGTCGAGCCGGTCGAGGATCTGCTGCGGCGTGCCCCAGATGTTGGCGTGAAAATAGCCTTCCGCGCCCGCTTCCATCCCCACCGACTTCAGCATGTCGGCGGCATCGGCATAGCCGGTGTAGCCCTTGAGATCACGGAAATGCGCGCCCGCCATCTCGTAATGGTCCATCACGGTCAGATAGTAGTTGGAAATGCACTCGCGCGCCTTGGCCTCGGCCTTCTCCGCGCTTTCGTCGCAGAAGCAGGAATCGACGCACATCGGATCGAGCGCCGGGCGGTTATGGTGCAGCTCAAACAACCGGCGGTATTCGATGAACTGCGGGGCCAGCTGATCCCACGGCTTGATCGCGAAGCTCATCAGCCGGCCGCCCAGCCGCGCGCAGACCGGCACGGTGTCGGGCGACATGGCGACGCAATTGAATCGGTCCTTGAAGCTGGCATAGGGACCGGGGCGGATCGGCAGATCTTCCGGATAGGAATAGAACTGGCCATGCGCGGAGACGATCCCGGTCTCCAGTGCGTTGACGATGATTTCGGCCGATTCATCGAAGCGGTCGCGCGCTTCGTTCATGTCGATGCCGAAGGCCTTGTATTCGCGAATCGCAAGGCCGCGGCCAATGCCCAGCTGCGCCCGGCCCTTGGACAAATGATCGAGCATGATCATTCGTTCCACCGCACGCAGCGGATCGTTCCACGGCAGGATGATCGCGCCCAGCATCAGCCCTATCCGCTCGGTCTTGGCGGCCATATAGGCAAGGAAGCCGAAATTGTCGGGCGACATGGCGTAGCTGGTGAAGTGATGCTCCACCGCGCTGATCCAGTCATAGCCCATCGGCTCGACCAGTTCCGCAAGCGCCAGATCGCGCTCGTAGGATTCCTTGTCCGAAACCTGGTCCATGAAATTCTGAAAGGTAAAAAGGACACCGACCTTCATCGCACTCTCCATCCCGAATGAGCGTCGCCCTAACCGGACGATCGCGTGATGGGGTAAATGTGCGGCTTTTGGGAGTGCAAGTCCAATACCTATCGCCAGCGCAACCTATAGTGATCTGTTATAACTCCGCCAACCTGTGCTCCGCCGCCATCCGCCACAGCCGGTCGGCGGTCTTGCGCGGCCCCCCGGCCCGCCGCATCAGCCCCCAGCGGACGGTGAGGCGGGGATCGTCGATCGAGCGGACCTCCATCCCGTCCCTGATTTCGGGCATGGTTTCGGAAAAGTCCGGCACCAGCGTGGCGACGCCCATCAGCGTGGCGAATTGCATCAGCGCCGGGAAGGCCAGTTCCGGGCAATCGCGCCATCGCACCCCATAGGGTTCCAGCGTGGTCCGCAACCACGGGAAGATGCCTGTGTGGTAGCTGTCCTGCAACACCATGATTTCCGCCCCGCGCAGGCTGCCGGGCGCAAGCTGGCTGTAGGCATGGGCCGCCACCTTGGGCACCAGCAGGCTCAGATCATATTCGTACAGCGGCAGCATCTCGATCCGGTCACCCTCGGGAAAAGGCGCGCTGGTGAGGATCAGATCGAGCTCGCCCCGGCGCAGCCCTTCGAACAATTCGTTGGGAGTGCGGCTGACCATCTGGAGATCGATATCGGTTTCCTTGGCCATGAACAGCGCGAGCAGCCGGTTGCGTTCGGGGATGTAGAGCGTGATCGGATCGACCCCCAGCACCAGCCTGCCGCGCACGACCTGGCTCAGTTCGCGGATCTGCTCTTCCGCTTCGGCCAGCGAGGCGAACAGCCGTTCGGCGATGCGGTAAAGCTCCCGGCCCTGCGGAGTGATCCGCACCGTCTTGCCCTTGGAGCGTTCGACCAGCTTCAGCCCGACCATCTCCTCCAGCTTGCGGAGCTGGCTGGAAACCCACGGCTGGGCGGTGTTCAGCCGGTTGGCGGCACCGGTGAACGAGCCTTCCTCGACAATCGCCATGAAGGTCCGGATTTTCGGAACATCGGTCAGCAAAGGCGTGCCCTCCGGCAGGCGTAATGGGCCAATCCTATTGCAAAAAGCCTATAACATTCACACGTCGCGGGCAAGAAAAAGGCCATTTGCCTGGATTGAGCGCGGTCAAGCGCGGTCAAGACGGGGGCAAGCGCGGGCAAACCAGCGCAAACCCAGCATCAGCACCGCCGAAGCCAGCCACAGCCCGACGCCGATCGTCACCGCCAGCTGGTAATTGCCGTAGATGTCGAAGATCCGGGCGAACAGCAGCCCACCCAGCGCCAGTCCGCTGCCCACCGCGAGGTTGAACCAGCTGTAGATTGCGGCGAAGGCCTGCCGTCCGAACAGGTGCTGGGTGAAGAAGCCGATGTAATCGCCTTCCGCGCCCTGCCCCCAGCCAAGCATGAAAGCAGCGAGAAAGGCCAGCATCCAAGGCCCGCCACCGAACAGCGCGAACAGCAGAATCATCGATCCTATCGCGGCCAGAAACAGGCTCCCGCCGGCCACCCAGACCGGATCGAACCGGTCGAGCAGCGATCCGGCAATCACTCGCCCCACGCCCATCGAGATGGCGTAGAACGAGACCGTGCCTGCCGCCAGTTCGGGCGAATAGCCAGCGGCGATCAGGATCGGATAAAGCTGGCTGATGATTCCGCCAACCGCCAGCGCAGCGCAGGCGAGCGAGCCGAACACCAGCCAGAACGGCACGGTCCGCGCTGCCTGGCGGGCGCTGCTGGCCGAACCCGCGCGGTCCGCCGCTTCGATTGCTTCGGCCAAGGGATGCGGGTTTTGCCGGAACCAGACGATGACCGGCGGCAGTCCGCAGACCACCACGATCGTCCCCCACAGCGCATAGCCCCAGCGCCAGCCATGGTGCACCACCACATCGCTCAGCACCGGCGAGGCAATCGCGGTAATCAGCGAGGTGCCGCACATGGTGATCCCGAAAGCCAGCCCGGCATTGCGGCTGAACCAGGTCACCACGCCCCGGCAATAGATCATCGGGTTGGAAATCGGCCCGGCCAGCGCCATCATCGCCGCCAGCGCATAGAAGATCACCGGATGCGCCGGCAGCACCGCCATCAGGCCATAAGCCGACGCCAGCCCCAGCAGCCCGGCGATGGCAAAGCGGCGCGGGCCATAGCGGTCCACCCAATGTGCAGCCACCGGGGTGAGGAACGCCACCGCCAGCCCGACAATCGCGCCGAGGCTGGCCGCCGTGCGCGACAGGCCGAATTGCTGCTGCATCGGGATGATGAAAATGCCCGAGACCATCAGGAACATGCTGAAGCCGACGCCATTGCCGGCAAAGGCCGCCAGCAGCGGACGCCAGCCGCGTTGCCATTCCGACTGCCTGACCGGATTGCCTGTCAATTGCGTCCCTCCCCGTTCCCCTAGTGGTCCGATTCTGACATTTGCATCCCTATCGGCTAGGTGGTGGACAAATGTCAGAATCTCTTCGGACCACTAGCAATCTTATGATTCTAGTGGATTTTACGATTTTGACATTTGCGACTGTGCTATCCGGTTAGCGGGATGCAAATGTCAAAATCAATCCACTAGCGGGCACCATGGCACATTCTTCCGCCAGAGTTCTGACCTTTGCCACATGGAACGCAAGTCGCTTCCCTTTTCCGTCATCCTGAACTTGTTTCAGGATCCATTTCTCCGCACGCCCGGAGCGTGGACTGCGGGAGGATGCCTTACGGATTGTGTCAATACGGCATGCTCCGAGCTTGCCGCGCGATGGACCCTGAAACAAGTTCAGGGTGACGGTCTTGAGACATTTGGATGTTGCCAGCAGGCTGCCGTTTTACGGCCAATGCTCTAAGTTCCCATCGCGCCGATTCGCGCCATACCGGGAACAGCCATGTCCGAAGAAATCCTGTTCGAACGAAGCGGCGATGGCCTTGCCACCATCACGCTCAACCGGCCGGACAAACGCAACGCGCTGACGCCGGAGATGTTCGATCTGATCGACCGCCATCTCGACACGATCGAAGCCGCATCGGGCCGGATCGGCGCGGTGTTGCTCAAGGGCGCGGGATCGTGTTTTTCGGCGGGCAATGACGTCACAAGGATCGGGAAGACCGGCCCCGGCCGCCAGCCGCAGGTGATCGACCGGCTGGCCGCGCTGCCGGTGCCGGTGGTCGCGGCGGTGCATGGCTATTGCTTCACCGGCGCGCTCGAACTGGCGCTGGCCGCCGATCTGATCCTCGCGTCGGGCAATGCCCAGTTCGGCGATACCCACGCCCAGTTCGGCCTGTCCCCGCGCTGGGGGATGAGCCAGCGGCTGCCCCGCCGGGTCGGGTTGTCGAAAGCCAGGGAAATGATGTTCACCACCCGCCGCTACGATGCGCAGGCGGCGCTGGCGATGGGGCTGGCCGACCAGTGCTTCGCCGAGGGGGAATTCGCCGACAGGGTCGCAGGCTATCTCGGCGAAATCCTCTCCAAAAGCTGGTTTTCGCACTTCCACAACAAGCGCGTGCTGAACCAGACTGACGGCTGGGACCTCGCCCGCGGCCTCGCCCATGAACGCGATACCCACCCCGGGGTCGATCCGGCCGCGAGGGAGCGGCTGGCCGCCTTCGGTAAGAAGGATTAGACGATAATCCGGCCCGCGTGCCTTCCCCCGGCGGGGAGGTCTATCGCATATTCACCCGAACTTTCATTTTCGTCATCCTGAACTAGTTTCAGGATCCATATCTCCGCGCACCCGGAGCGTGGATTTCGGGCGAAATCCTCACGATTGCAGCAATTCGGCTGGCTCCGGGCTTGCCGCAAGATGGATCCTGAAACTAGTTCAGGGCGACGAATGCGGGAAAAACCGGGAACATGCGATAGCCCGGCCCCAATGGGGAGGGGAGCGCAGCGCCACGATGGCAGAACGCCCCTCGCCAGCTCCACTCAGCCCAGCAGTTCCAGATCGCTGCCCATCGCCTTCTCCCGCCACTCCTCCAGCTGGCGTGCATAGGCCAGCACGCCCCGGCCATAGCCCTGAGAGGCGAGGCCCCCCGCCACATCGCTGCCTTCGTTGTTGAGATAGCCGGGGGTGCATTCGGACAGGAACATGATGTCCACTGCTGACGCGCGATCCAGTTCGGCCAGCCATTCCTGTTCGGCCTGCTGGCGGACGGTAAAGCCCCGGCTGCCCGAGCCAAGGCAATGCTTCACCACCCGGGTGAAATGCTCCGCCTGCCGCTTGAGGATGTAGGAGACGTTCCAGCTGAACGAGGCCTGCCGCACCCCGCCGATCATGCACAGGTTGGGAAAGCCATCGGTGAACAGCCCGTGGAGCGTGACCATCCCGTCCTGCCAGTGCTCGCTCAGCCTGACCCCGTCGCGGCCGAACAGCTCGAACCCGCCCGCGCGGTCCAGCGGCACCGCCACTTCGAAGCCGGAGGCATAGATGATGCAATCGACCTCATGCTCCTTGCCGTCGAACACGATGGCGTTTTCGGTCACCGCGTCCAGCCCGCGCCCCTGCGTGTCGACCAGCTTCACATTGGGGCGGTTGAAAGTCTCGTAATAGCCATCGAGAAACAGCGGCCGCTTGCAGAAATAATTGTACCACGGCTTGAGCGCCTCGGCTGTCGCCCTGTCCTGCACCCGCTCGTCGATCTTGTTGCGGATGGCATTCATGATCGCGAAGTCGACCGCTTCGGAGGAAGACAGCACTTCCTTGCGCACGCCTGCGGCGGCAGCGGCTGCCGCAGCGGAGTTGAATTTGGCGAACAGCGCGGTCCAGTTGTCCGCAACCAGATCGAAGCCTGGCGCTTCGCCTACCGAAATCCCGGCGAAATTGGCGGCGCGTTCTTCCCACCAGCCGGGCTTCAGGCTGTTCCACCAATCAACCTGCGTCACCTGGTTGTAGCGATCATCAACCGCCGCCGGGGTGCGCTGGACGACGTAGAAATGGCCGGCCGATTCGGCCAGCCGGGGGATCACCTGCACCCCCGATGCCCCAGTCCCGATCAGCGCCACCCGCTTGTCGGCCAAGCCGGTCAGGTTCCCGGTCTCATCCCCGCCGGTATAGCTATAATCCCAGCGCGAGGTGTGGAAGGTGCGGCCCTTGAAGCGCTCGATCCCCGCAATGTCGGGCAGTTTGGGTCGGCTCATCGGCCCGCTGCCAAGGCAGACGAAGCGGGCGCGGATGGTGTCGCCCCGGTCGGTGCCGATCACCCAGCGCATCGCCGCCTCGTCCCAGCGGGCGGAGGACACGCCGGTCTGGAACAGGGTCTTGTCGCCCAGCCCCAGCTTTGCCCCGATCCGCGCGGCATTGGCGCGGATTTCGGAGGAGCGGACATATTTCTGGCTGGGCATGACGCCGTCTTCATCGACCAGCGGCATGTAGATATAGGCTTCGATATCGCAGCGGCAGTCCGGGTAGCGGTTCCAGTACCATGTCCCGCCAAAGCCGCCGGCCTTCTCCACGATCAGGAAATCATCGACTCTGCCCTTGATCAGCGCATCGGCCACCAGCAGCCCCGCATGGCCGCCACCGATCATCAGCACATCGACCTCGCGCTCGATCGCCGCGCGCTCGATCGGCGGGGCATAGGGATCGTCACCATATTCGGCCCCGGCCAGGTCAACCTCGCGATACTGGCCCAGCCCTTCGGGGCGCAGCCGCTTGTCGCGCTCCTCCAGATATTTCTGCTTGAGCAGGTGCAGTTCCTCGCTCGTCCGGGGCACGTCGGTCATGAAGTTCCTTTCAGGCTTGTTGCCAAGCTTCGCTCTGCAAGGCGCCGATGTGTCCCGGCTGGCCCTCGATTGGTGTATCCGAAATCCCGGCGTGGGCCAGTGCCATCACGGACACATCGCCGGGCGTTGAATTGCATCGGCTGCGCCCCTAGGAACGGGGCAGGAAGTTTGAAGCGAAAGAGGACATCATGAACGACGCCACGCCCGACAGCCGCCGGGGACACCGCTTCCTCGACGGGCAGGACAGGAAGCTGCTGATCGGCGGCCAGTGGGTCAGCGCCGCAAGAGGCGCGACCATTGCCACGCTCAACCCCTCCACCGGTGAACTGCTGGCCAATTTTGCCGCCGGTGACGCGGAAGATGTGAACCGCGCCGTTGCCGCCGCGCGCGCCGCTTTCGAAGGCGAATGGGCGCGCTTCAAGCCGTTCCAGCGGCAGGAAATCCTGCTCAAATGGGCCGATCTGATCGACGCCAACTTCGAGGAACTGTGCTGGCTCGACACGCTCGACATGGGCGCACCGATCAGCGTCACCCGGATGCGCCGCCAGCGGGTGATCGGGATGCTGCGCTTCTACGCCGGAATGGCCACTGCGCTGCATGGCGAGACGGTCGAGAACTCCATGCCCGGCAATTTCGCCTCCTTCACGCTGAAGGACCCGATCGGCGTGGTCGGCGCGATCATTCCGTGGAACGGGCCGCTGGTCGCTTGCGTCTGGAAGATCGCCCCGGCGCTGGCCACCGGCTGCACCGTGGTGCTCAAGCCGTCCGAGGAAGCGCCGCTGACAGCGCTGCGGCTGGGCGAATTGCTGATGGAAGCGGGCCTGCCCGCTGGCGTGGTCAATATCGTCACCGGCTATGGCCACCAGGCCGGGGCGGCGCTGGCCGCGCATCCGGGGGTGGACAAAGTCGCCTTCACCGGATCGACCGGCACCGGCCGCCGGTTGATCGAGGCGAGCGCGGGCAATTTCAAGCGGCTGAGCCTGGAACTGGGCGGGAAGTCTCCCAACATCGTCTTTGCCGATGCCGATCTCGATGCCGCCGTCCCCGGGGCGGCGATGGCGGTGTTCGCCAATTCCGGCCAGATCTGCTCGGCCGGCACAAGGCTGTTCGTGGAAGCACCGGTCTATGACGAATTCGTCGAACGGGTCGCCGCTTTTGGCAAGGCGCTGAAAGTGGGCGACAGCGCGCTGCCCGAAACGCAAATCGGCCCGGTGGTGTCCGCCCGCCAGCTGGAGACGGTGCAGCGCTATCTCGCCAGCGGGCCGAGCGAGGGCGCGATTGCCCTCTCCGGCGGCGCCCGGCTGACCGGGGGCGATTACGACAAGGGCTTCTTCGTTGCCCCGACCGTGTTCAAGGGCGTGCGCGACGAGATGGCGATCGCCCGCGAGGAGATCTTCGGCCCGGTCATTTCCGCCCTGCCGTTCAGCGATATCGACGATGTGATGCGCCGCGCCAACGACACCGAATACGGCCTCGGCAGCGGGGTGTGGACCACCAATCTGTCCACCGCGCACAAGATGGCCAAGGGCCTGCGCGCCGGATCGGTCTGGATCAACTGCTACCAGTCGACCGACCCGGCCATGCCGTTCGGCGGGTTCAAGTCCAGCGGGATCGGGCGGGAAAGCGGGATCGAACATCTCTATCAGTACCTTGAGACCAAGTCCGTCTGGATCAACCTGGGCTGAGCGGAACGGGTTTCGCCGTTCCATCCAGCCGGGCTGTTCCTTCGATCACGTTCTCCCCCCGCTGGTTGCGCGCCCACACGCTGTAGCTGGTGCCATCCGCATCCAGCACGCCGCCGCCTTCGATCACATCGCCCGGCCTGACCGGCCGGCGGAAGCGGATTTCGAGTTCGACCGAAGGCAGAACCGCGCTGCCCAGCGTCTTTTCCAGCGCCTGCCAGATGAGGTTGAGCGACATCGTGCCATGAGCGATCACTCCACCCATTTCGGTGTTCGCGGCGAAGGCGGGGTCGACATGGATCGGGTTATAGTCGCCAGTGATCCGGGCGTATCGCTGGATGGCGGCCTCATCGACCGCAAGGCTGACGGGTTCGAGCGTTTTCGCGTTCATGTCATGCAGCCCAGAACAGTGTGATGAGACCTGTGTAAACCGTGCGCCCGTCCTCGCCCCGGCCGACGACGCCAAGCTCAAGCTTGCGACGTTCACCCTTGCGCTCCGCCGCCTGGCAGACAACGATAGTCGTCACGGTTTCGCCGGGCCGGATCGAGGACAGGAACTGCATCTTTTGTCCGGCATGGATATTGCCCGGCGGGCGATGCGGGATCGCCTTGTGATAGCTACGCATGAGAAGAACGGTGGCAAGGCTTGTGGGGACGAAGCCTTCGCTGGCCTTGTCCCACGGGTAAAGCTGGGCCCATTCGGCAAGCTGTTCAGCGCTGATGTGGTCATCGACTTCAGCGAGCAGGACGCCCGGAACGAAGTCCGCAAAGAGCATCACCTTGTCCGTCATGCCAGCGCTCCCTGCGGCAGGGTGATGCCGTCCACTTCCCGGAAAACCGTGCGGGTGCGCGCGCCGATGGCGAGCCTTTCCATGTCGCCTTCGACGATGTTGACCATCATCCGGAAACCCTCGTCCAGATCAATGAGCGCGATGACATAGGGGGCCAGTTCCTTGAACGCGGCGGTTGGCGCGCGCAGCACTTCGGTGAAAGTCGCGACAGTGCCCTGCCCTTGGGATTCCCGCCATTCCAGCGCGCCGCCATGGCAGGTGGCGCACAGGCTGCGCGGATAGAACTGCGACTTGTTGCAGGTAAGGCAGTGCTGATAGATCAACCGACCCTCGGCAGCCGCATCCCAATAGGGCTGCGTATCGGCATTGGTCTTTGGCAGCGGAATGCCCATCAGACCCTCCCCAGCACGGCGGAGCAATGGGCAGACAGGATGCCGCCATCGCCATGGATGAAGGCGAGCTTTGCATCACTCACCTGCCGCGCATCGGCAGTCCCACGCAACTGGTGGACCGCCTCGATGATATGGAACATGCCCCCCGCCGCGCCGGAATGGCCGTAGGACAGCAAGCCGCCATGGGTGTTGCAGGGCAGGCTCCCGCCCAGGCCCAGCGCGCCGTCCAGCGCCGCTGGCCCGGCCGCGCCGCGCTCGAAGAATCCGATCGATTCCAGTTCCACCAGCAGGGTAATGGTGAAGCTGTCATAGATTTCCGCCACGTCGATATCGCGCGCGGCGACTCCCGCCCTGCCGAAGGCAATGGCGCTGGATTGCTTGCAGCCGAAGTCGGTCAGCGATGGGGCCTGGCTGATATGTTCATGCGTATGGCCCTGCCCGCAACCGAGGATATCGACGCGCGCTTGCCGCGTGTCGGCGGCGGCATCGGCGGCGCTTACCACCAGCGCCGCGCCGCCATCGGAGATCAGGCAGCAATCGAAGATCCGCAGCGGCGAGGAAATGATGCGTGAGGCCATCACATCGGCAATGGTCAGGTCTCCGCGCTTCTGCGCCTTGGGGTGCCGCATGGCGTGTTCGCGATGCTGCACCGCAATCGCAGCGAGATGCTCCAGCGTCGCACCGTATTCGTCCATGTAGCGGCGCGCGACCAGCGCGTAGGAGGCGGGCACCGAGATGCCATAGGGCCGCTCGAACTGCTGGTGGCCAACTTCGGACAGCGCCGCCACCGCGCCATCCCGGCTCATCCCCGTGATGCGATTGTCGCCCGCCACGATCAGGACATGGCGGCATTGCCCGCTCTCGACCAGCGCGGCGGCCTGCATCAGCATGATCGCGGCGGTCGCCCCGCCTGCCTGGATCGCGAAATTGACGTCGGGGTGGATGCCCAGATGCTCGCAGAACACCGAGGCCAGCATCAGATGCGGTTCGGTGAAGGAATAGGCGCAGATCACCCCGTCGATGTCCGCCAGCCTGAGCCCGGCATCCGCCACTGCGCCCATGGCGGCCTCGGCATGGAGGCCCATGCAGGTCGAGCCGGGCAGTTCGCCCACGGCGGTGTCAAAAGCTCCGGTGATGCGCGCCTTGCTCATGCCGGCAGCCCGACGATCCCGGCGCAGGCCAGTTCCTCAATGCGCGACTGGTCCATGCCCAGCAGTTCGGCCAGGACCGCGCGCGTGTCGCGGGCAATGTCGGGCGCGGTGCCCGAAGGTTCGTCCGGCACGCCCGCCAGCTTGATCGGATTGCCCAGCACCCGGCGCGGGCCGATCGCGGCATCGTCGATGGTGTAGAGCATGTTGCGTGCTGGCACCTGCGGGCTCTCCAGCACCTGCGGCAGGGTATAGACCGGCGCGCTGGGCACGCCTTCGGCATGGAGCATGGCGACCACTTCATCGGTGGTGTGCAACAGGCTCCAGCCAGTGACGATCGCTTCCAGCTCGCTGTTGTTGGCCACCCGGCTGCGCGCTTCCCTGAAGCGGGGATCGTCGGCCAGTTCGGGCCGCCCCATCGCCCTGGCAAAGCGTCGCCAGACGGGCGTGCCGCCCACCGCAATGTTGACGAAGCCATCCTTGCTGCGAAACGCCCCATAGGGCGAACTGGTGCTGGAGCGCCCGCGCGAGGGCGGCTTGCCGGTCCAGTCGGTGAAGGCCAGCGACAGCTCGTTCAGTTGCAGCATCGCATCGTGCATCGCCACATCGACCCGCTGTGCCCCGCCATCCCGCTTTCGCTTGTACAGCGCCATCACCGTGCCGATCACGGCTTGCAGCGCGGTGACCTGATCGCCCAGTGCGAGGCCGTTGTAACGCGGCTCGTCGCTCTCGCCCTCGGTCTCGACCCGGAACTGGAGCCCCGCCAGCCCCTGCGCGATGATGTCGAACGCCACCCAATCACCCATCGGCCCGTCGGGCACGACATCGTCATGACCGAAGCCCGAAAGGGTGGTATAGATGATCTCCGGGTTGGCCTGCTGGAACGCCTCGAAGGTGAAGCCAAGCTTGCGCAGCGAGGACGGCTTCATGTTCGACCACACGACATCGCTCTTCGCCGCGAGGCCAAGGACGATTGCCTTGCCTTCCGGCGTACCCATGTCCACCGCCACGCTCTTCTTGCCCAGCATCACCCGCAGTTCGGACAGGCTGCGGCTGTGCCCGTCCGCCCCTTCGTCGCGAGGGCCGATGTGGCGCATGGCATCGCCCGCGCCGGGCATCTCGACCTTGATCACTTCCGCCCCGAAACGGCGCAGGATCAGGCTGCCGATATTGCCGGCATAATATTGTTCGAGCGCGAGGACCCGGATGCCTTCCAGCGGCAGCATCGTCAGGCAGCGCGCGAGGGGAGGATGACGCTGGCGGTGCCGGTGGTGTTGACATCGCCAAGCTGGTTGGTGCCGGTCAACTCGACATCGACGATGTGCTGGCCATCCTCCACCCGCTTGGCCGTGACCTTGCCCTTGCACCACGTGGTGTCGCCCATGATGTTGGGCTTGCGCACGCGCACGTCGATTTCATCGAGATGCCCGTCATCGCCGCACCAGTCGGTCACCACCTGGCTCATCCAGCCAAGCCGGTTCCAGCCATTGTCATAGGCCCCCGGCATGCCGACCGCGCGAGCGGTCTTGTCGTCGGTATGGGCAACGCCCGGCCAGGTCTGCTCGATCAGCCAGCCAAGGCCACGATTGTTGGGGACCAGTTCCGGGTGGTGCTGCGCGTTGTGGCGGGTGCGCCACTGCATCTCGCAAGCGACATAGCCCGCGCCGTTGAGGTTGCCGGCATAGTACGACATGTAGGTGGCCATGTTCATCGGGCCTTTGACGCGGGCGGGCAGTTCCTCGCCCACTGCGACATCTTCCCAATAGCGCGCATCCGCGCCGCGCCGGGTCTGGGCAAGCACCTCCGCCTCGATCGCGGCATATTCCGCATCGCTGTAGCGATAGGCCTCGCGCGGGGCGTGGGTCGGGCCGCCCGAACCCTTGCTGCGCGGTGTGCGGATCGCGCGGCTTTCATATTCGCACAAGAGTTCGCCGTCCCTGGTGTGATAGGCGACATTGCCGACCTGGATCACCATCTTGGCAGCGGTCTTGCCGCTGGCCTCGTACATGTCGACCAGCCTGGCGGTTGCCACCACTTCCTCGCCGCGCCGGACCAGCCGGTGAACCTTGAACCTGCCGCCGCCGAAGAAGGCCTGAAGCCCATCGAAGCAGGGCGTGATCCCGGCGGAAAAGAAGGTGTAGTAGAAGGTCGGCGGTGCCACGATCACGCCGTGCGGGCCTTGCGCCGCATAGGCCGGATCGCACCACAGCGGATTGTCGTCGCCCACGCCATAGGCATAGTGGCGGATCGTGTCGCGGGTCGCCTCGTGGTTGTACTGCTGGATGCGCAGCGGCACGTTCAGGAATTCGCGCGCGCGGGCGATCTCCTGCTCGTTGATCTCGGTGTTGATCTGGAAGACCTCGCCGTCGCTCATCGCTGCATTCCTCTCCTTGGTGGCCCGCGCCATCACAGCGCGTCCACGCGTTGCTTGAACTCTGCAATCCGTTCCAGCCGCTGCTGGTGGGACATGCCGGCGTTTTCCCGATCGGGCCGGTTGCCGCCCAGCCGGTTCCACATGATCGGGGATTCGGTGTTGAATGTCACCCGGCTGGCGCCCAGCCGCTGCCACATCAGGACATTGTCGATGCATTCGTCCATCGTCCGGTCGCGCAGGCGGACGATGCCCTCGATCCCGATGCTGGCCGGATTGCGCCCGGCCCGCGTCGCACAGGCATGGAGCGTGGCGATGCTGTCCCTCAGCCGCTCTTCCGGCAGGGAGGATGGCGGATACCAGCCATCGGCCAGCCGCGCGACCCGGTCCAGCACCGCATCGGCCGCCCCGCCCAGCCAGATCGGGATCGGCTGCTGATCGGGCAGCGGATTGATGCCGACACCGTCCAGTTCGTGCCACTGGCCCTTGAAGCTGACCGAAGGCTGCGTCCACAGCATCCGCAGCACCGCGATCTGTTCCTCGCTGCGCTTGCCGCGATCATGGAAATTCATGCCGAGGCCCTGATATTCCAGCTCGTTCCAGCCGGTGCCGAAGCCCAGCCGCAGCCGCCCGCCCGACAGCACGTCCACTTCCGCCGCCTGCTTGGCCAGCAGAGCGGTCTGGCGCTGGGGCAGGATGATGACCCCGGTGGCCAGCCCGATCTGCTCGGTCACGGCGGCGAGATAGCCGTAGAGCACCAGCGGTTCGTGGAACAGATCGTCCCTGGTGTAGATCGGCGGGGCACCGTTCCTTGGCCGCCAGTCCTTGTGGATGTCCATGTCCGCGCCCAGCACGTGGTCGTAGAGCATGAGGTAATCATAGCCGAGCGCCTCGGCCCGCTGCGCCAGCGCGCGCACCGGGGCGGGATCGCGGCCAATCTCGACCTGCGGGATGGTGACGCCGTATTTCATTTGCCTGGCATCCAGCCCGCCACGAAATGCGCCAGTTCGGTGATCGCAGTCCCGGCCTCGAAAGCTTCGGGATGGCTCAGCTGGAAGACATGGGCCATGCCGGGATAGATCGCCTGCCGCACCGCCACGCCCGCCGCCTTCGCCCGGGCTGCAAAGCGGCTGGTATCCTCCAGCATGATCTCCCGCCCGCCGACCTGCATCAGCAGCGGTGGCAGGCCGGAAAGATCGCCGTACAGCGGCGAGGCATAGGGATCGCGCCGATCGGCCCCATCGAGATAAAGCGCCGCCGCCTCGCGCAGCATCGGTTGCGTTACCAGCGGATCGCCAAGATCGGGCCGGGGATCGCCGGTGACGGCAAGGTCGGTCCAGGCCGAAAGCGTCACGGCGGCGGCGGGCATCGCCAGCCCTTCCTCCTTCGCGGCCAGCAGCGTGGCCAGCACCAGCCCGCCCCCGGCGGAATCGCCAACCAGCGCCAGCGAATCGGCCCCGACCTTGTCCAGCATGCGGCGATAGGCCGCCAGCGCATCTTCCAGCGCGGCGGGGAAGCGGTGTTCGGGCGCCAGCCGGTAATCGAGCGCATAGGCGGCCATCCCGCTTTCGCGCACGATTGCAGCCACCAGCGGGCGATGGCTGGCGGGCGAACCCTTGGAATAGCCGCTGCCGTGGCAATAGAGGATCGTCCCCGGCCTGCGCAGCCCTTCGGGCAGGACCCATTCGCTCCGGCCCGGCCCGCTTTCGTCCGAGACCAGTGAGACGCCAGCCGGAACCGGATCGCCGCGCGCGTTCATCGCCCTGCGCCGTTCGGCCATGGCGGCAGGCGCGGGCTTGCTGCCCTGCCTTTCGCCGACATAGCTGATCGCACGCAATGCCATGGCCCTGCCGATAGCCTATCCCGCCGCCCGCTTACAGCCGCTCGGCCGCCTTGGGATCGTGCACGCTCCCGAGATAGGGCTGCGTGCGGTTGAAGCCGCGCACATAATCCACCGCAGGGAAGATCGGCACGTCCTCGTCCGGCATCCGCAGCGGGCGCTTGTCGGCCTTCCGCTCGAACGCCTTGGCGATAAAGGGGGCAAGGTCGGACGCCTTCTTCTTCTGGCGTTCTTCCTCCTCCTCGTGGAATTCCGGCATGATTTCCTTCGCGAACAGCTCCAGCGATTCGCAGACATGCTCGTGCTTGTTCTTGCCTGCCTGTTGCAGCAGCACCAGCTGGTCGACGCCGATATCGTGGAACTTGCGGATATGTTCGCGCACGGTCTCAACCGAACCGATCGCACCCCGGCTGTTGGCAACATTGCGCATCAGCAACGGATCGAGATCGGCCTTCAGCAGTTCCTCGCGCTCCGCCATATAGCTGCCCCACAGGTCGGTGCGGCCCGGCTGGTGGTCGCCGGTGCGGTAATAATGGTTGAGCGCGTACTGGAAGAAGCGGATACCGTCGAGGAAACGGTCCATCGCCACCTGTTGCTGCTGGTGAACGCCAAAGCCGGTGACCAGCAGGATATTGGGATTGACCGAATGGCCGATCGGCACGCATTCGGTGCGGAAAATCTCGTAATATTCGTCGATCCACTGCTTGGCGTCTGCCGGATCAAGGAAAGTGAACGATGCCGCACCCAGCCCCAGCCGGGCGGCGAGGTGAATGGTCTTCTTGTTGGAACAGGCCACCCACATCGGCGGATGCGGCTTCTGCAGGCTCTTGGGCAGGACATTGCGCGCCGGCATGGAGAAGAATTTGCCATTGAACCCCGGATAGGGGTCCATCGCCATCATGTCGGCGATCTGTTCGATGCTTTCGGTCCATTGCGCGCGCTTGCTGTCGGGATCGATGCCATAGCCTTCCAGCTCGATCCGCGAGCCGGATTCGCCGGTGCCGAATTCAACCCGCCCGCCCGAGATGATGTCCAGCGTGGCGGTGGCCTCTGCGATCCGGGCGGGATGGGCATATTCAGTCGGCAGCAGGCGGACGCCATGACCAATGCGGATGTTCTTTGTGCGCGCGGCGGCGGCGGCCAGGAACACTTCGGGCGCGGTGGAATGGGAATATTCCTCCATGAAGTGATGCTCGACCGACCACGCGTAATCGATGCCCAGCCGGTCGGCGAGCTCGATCTGTTCCAGCGTGTTGTCAAACAGCTCCTTCTCGCCGTTCTCGGTCCAGGGGCGCGGGTGTTCGAGTTCCGCGAAAATGCCAAATTTCATGTCCAGCGCTCCTGCTCATCAATTCCAGGGACGCCGTCCGCGCCGTGCGATCACGGCCACGCCAGGGGCACCCTCAAGACCCGATACTAAGGTTCCGGCAGACTGGTGGCAGTCCAATGTTTATCATGGGACTGTTGGTAACAGGATATCTATCCCGCGCTCGCCGCGTGCCTGCCCGCGCGCCGCCCCGAGAACACATTGTCGCCCAGCGACAGCCCGCTGACATAGTTGTTGGAACAAAGCCCGAAAGCCGTCCGCCCGGCGGCATAGAGGCCGGAAACAGGTTTGCCATCTGGCCGCAGCACCAGCCCGCTGTTCTCGTCCACCGCCAGCCCGCCCAGCGTGAACAACTGGCTGAAAGCGAAGGTATTGCTGATCGAGAAATTGACCGCGTAATAGCTGCTGTCGCGGATCGGCCCACAATTGTCGGCAAGCTTGCCGAATTCGTCCTCGCCATTGGCGGGGGCGTTGTAGCGGGCGATGGTCTGTTCCAGCACCGCCGGGTCCATCCCGCATTTGCGCGCCAGTTTCGCCAGCGATCCCGACCGCTTGGTCCCGCCGAACAGGATGTTGAGCATCGCCGCGCCGCCGAAGAAGCGCAGGAACACCATGCCGCTGAACAGGCATTCGCGCACGATCGCCCAGAAATCGCGGGCGTTGAGGATCAGCCGGGCTTCCCCGTCCGGCTGGGCCATGATCGCCGCGCCGAGGATGGAATTATAGGCATCCTCCGCCGCGAACCGTTCCCCCCGGCGGTTGACCATCGCGCCACGGACATAGCGCGCGGGCACCATGATCCGGCCAAGATAGATATGGTCCATGCCCTTGGCCTCGCCTCCCGCCGACGTGCCGAGCTGGTGGCCCGAACCATTGCAGCCGAGCGAGGCCATCCGCATCGTCGCATGGACATTGCGCGCTACCAGCGGGACATGCTCCCCCAGCATCGTGTGGTTGTGGGAAAAGCCGCCGGTGGACAGCACCACCCCGCGCCGGGCGCGGATCAGGACGGTGCGCGAATGGGCTTCCTCCAGCTGGCCCGCCGCGCGCGATGCTTCGGCGGCTGGCCTGGCGTTGAACGGGGCCATCGGGTTGCATCTGGCATAGAGCGCGTCGTGCTCAACCCGCTTGCTCTCGTCCAGCACCCGCGCTTCAACTCCGATGACGCGGCCGGCCTTGTCCATCACCAGCCGGCTGACCGGACTGTGGGTCATCACCCGCACGCCCAGCGCTTGCGCTGCCTCACGCAGCGGATCGAAGAAGGCATAGCCGGTGAAGCCCACCCCCACCGTGCGGTGCCCGCGCGCGGCCGGTTTGGCGACCCTGGCGTAGGCCGGGGATTTCTCGTTGCCGGAATATTGCAGGAAATAGCCTTCCGGCGCGAGCACCGCCTTGCCGGTGTAGATCGGCCCGGAAAAGGGCACGCCATGGCGGGTCAGCCAGGCGAATTCCGCCGGGCTGCCTTCGCTGTAGCGGCGGATCACTTCGGGCGATGCGGCATCGCCCACTTCCAGCGCGAGATATCTGGCCATCTCCTCGGGCGTGTCCTGCACCCCGGCTTCCTGCTGCACCGGGGTGCCGCCGCCAAGATAGACCAGCCCGCCGCTGTAACGGGTCGCGCCGCCCCCGGCGAAGCGGTCGAGCGCGATCACGTCCGCCCCGTTCTCCCGCGCCTCGATCGCCGCGCATGCCCCCGCGCCGCCGAAGCCGACGACGACCACATCGGCGGCCTCGGCCCATGCCACGCCATCGGCATCATCGACCACCAGCGGCGGTTCGACCGGGCGGTCCCATGTTTCAAGATTGGCCATGCTCTCTCCCTTGCGCTCAGACGTAGGTCCAGCCGGAACGGCCCTGCCCCTCCAGCACCCGCCCGAACCTGAGGCCCGGAAAATGCGCGGCGGCGACTGGCAGATTCTCGCCCACGATCTCGCGATAGACCCGTTCGCGCTGCTGTTCGGCCAGCGCCGCGTCGATATCGGCCATCACCGAAAAATCGCGGTCGGTCAGTTGCAGCGGGCAATGCACCATGTCGCCCAGCAACATGCCCCTCGCCTGCCCGTCGGAAAGCACGAAGATCGAATGGCCGGGCGTGTGGCCGGGCGTGAACATCGCGTCGAAACCCGGCGCGATCGCGCTGTCGCCATCGAACGGTTCGATCCGGTCGATCACCGGGGCCAGCACTTCGGCAGTCGAGCGGACATTCCACGCGGCCTGGTAGACTCCATCGTCGATCGCCTGCCCGGCCTGCCGGAAATGCGCGAGGTCGCGGCGTTCGGCCCGGATCGTGGCATTGGCGAAGGTCGGCGCGCCATCATGGCTTAGCCAGCCGATATGGTCAAAATGAAGGTGCGAAAGAACCACATCGGTGATATCCTCCGGCTGTACCCCCAGCCCGGTCAGGCTGTGGAGCAACTGGCCGTAGGAACTTTCGGTCTGCGCCAGCCAGTCGAGATGGCCCTGCCGCGCGGTATCGTCCATTCCCGCATGATCGTGCCAGGCGCGGATCGCCGGGTGCGCATCGGCCGGGCAACCGCACGGTAGCGGCCGGAACACCTCGCCCGTGGAGGGGCCATTGCCGGCATCGACCAGGATCAGCCGTTCCGGTGCCTGTGGCAGACGGACGAGAAATCCGCCCAGCGTCATCCGCCGTCGCCCATCGGGCTGGAGCGTCTCCTTGTGCGCTTCATAGTCGGGAGAGCCCGGCTGCGGATAATCCGCCTCTGCCGGGAAGGTGAGGTAGCCGTCGATGACGGGCTGTATCCTGATCGCGCCGATGTCCATGCCAGACAACCTGCCGCGCTTCCCCGGCTTGCGCAAGATTGCTAGGCATCGCTTCCAGCCGCGACAAGTCTTGGCTTGCAGACGGATCGGGTAAAGAGGAGCGCAGCCATTGCCGCAGGACCAGTATGACGCCATCGTGATCGGCGCGGGTTCGGCCGGTTGCGCGCTGGCCAACCGGCTGTCCGCCAATCCCCGCATGAGCGTGCTGCTGGTCGAAGCCGGCCCGCGAGACTGGAACCCGTTCATCCATATCCCGGCCGGGATCAGCAAGACCTATGTCCATCCCACGCTGAACTGGGGCTACATGACCGAGCCGCAGCCCCATCTCGACAACCGGGCGATCTACTGGCCGCGCGGCCGCACACTGGGCGGGTCGAGCGCGATCAACGGGATGATCTATATCCGCGGACAGGCTCAGGATTATGACGATTGGGAGGCCGCCGGTTGCCACGGCTGGGGCTGGAACGATGTGCTGCCCGCCTACAGGGCGCTCGAACGCCATATCGACGGGGCCAGCGCATGGCACGGCGATCAGGGCGAGCTCACGATCACCCACCCCCGCTTCCGCCACCCGTCGTCCGAGGACTTCATCGATGCCTGCCGCGCGGCGGGCTATCCGCTTACGCCCGATTTCAACGGCGCGGACCAGCATGGCGCCGGATTCTACCAGTTCACCATCAAGGATGGCATGCGCGCCTCCAGCGCGGCGGCGTTCCTGCGCCCGGCGAAGGGCAGGGCCAACCTCACAGTCCTGACCGGCGCGCAGGCGGAGCGCATCCTGTTCGAAGGCACGCGCGCCTGCGGGGTCAGCCTGTTCCATCTGGGGCAAGCCAGGACGATCCGCGCGGGCGAGGTGATCCTGAGCGCGGGCGCGGTCAATTCGCCGCAACTGCTGCTGCTCTCAGGCGTCGGTCCGGCACAGCAGCTGCGCGATCTGGGGATCGAAGTGGTGCACGACCTGCCCGGCGTGGGCGAAAATCTGCACGACCACATGCTGGTCCAGCACTTGAGCGAAGTGGCCGCCGACAAATCGATCAACCGCCAGATGCGCGGCCCCCGGCTGGTGCCTGAAGTGCTGCGCTATCTGCTGAAGCGCGACGGGCTGCTGACCATCGGCGCGTCGCAGGCCGCCGCGTTCCTCAAGTCCGACCCCGCCCTGGACCGGCCCGACATACAGCTGATGTTCAAGCCCTATACTATCGAGATGTCGCCCGCCGCGAAGATCGTGCCGGGGGCAAGACCCGGCTGGACCACTGCCGCATCGCCACTCCGCCCGAAATCGCGCGGCTGGCTCAGGCTTCGCAGCGCCGATTGGCGCGAGCCGCCGCTGATGCAGCCCAATTTCCTCGCCGATCCGGATGACGAACGGTTGATGGTGGCGGGCCTCAGGATGATGCGCCGGATCTTTGCCGAACAGCCAGTGGCGGCAATCGCCCGCGAAACGCTGCCCGGCGCTACAGTGCAAAGCGACGAGGACCTGCTGGCCTTCGCCCGGGTCAATTCCGGCTCGATG
This sequence comes from Erythrobacteraceae bacterium, assembly GCA_947479055.1. Classification (GTDB taxonomy): domain Bacteria; phylum Pseudomonadota; class Alphaproteobacteria; order Sphingomonadales; family Sphingomonadaceae; genus CANJYE01. The sequence goes on along the minus strand of CANJYE010000011.1, from coordinate 19,813 downwards.
TTCCACCCGGTCGGCACTTGCCGGATGGGCAGCGATGCGGGTGCGGTGGTCGATCCGCGCCTGCTGGTGCGGGGGCTGTCGGGGCTGCGGGTGGCCGATGCTTCGGTCATGCCGGCCATCGTTTCAGGCAATACCAACGCCGCCGCGATCATGATCGGCGCGCGCGCGGGAAATATGATTCTCGCAGACGCCTAACGGGGCGCGGGCCGGATCGTCAGCATCGCGACAAAGCTCAGCAGCGCCGCAGCCACCACCATCGCGCCGGGCATCCGCAGATCGCCGGTCGCCTGTGTGAGCATGGCGAAGGCCCACAGGCTGGTCCCGCCGAACAACGCGCTGCTGATGTTGAAGCCGCTGGAAAATGTGGTCATCAGCCGCGACTTGTCGATGAATTCGGTGCAATAAAGGCCAAGGCAGGCGATGAAAGCGGCGGTCGGCAGGGCGAGCAGCACCACCGCCAGCAAGGTCGGCGCAAATGTGCCGGAAATCGTGACCGCGAACAGCGGCCAGGCAAACAGCGCGAGAAAGCCCGCTCCACCCAGCATCACCGCCCGCCGCCCGATCCGATCGGACAGGGCACCCATGAAAGGATAGCTGACCACCAGTGTCGCGGTGCTGGCCGCGCCGATGATCGAGGCATCGCGAGGCCCGAACCCGACCTGCGCCAGATGGGTCGGCATGTAGGCGACCAGCAGATAATTGGCGACGAAGGACAAGGCCGAAATGCCGATCGCCTGCAAGGTCTGGCCGAGCCCGCTGGTGAATGTGTCGGCCAGCGGCGTCGGCGAGATCGCCCCTTCTTCCAGCAGGCTTTCAAACACCGGCGATTCTGTCAGCTTGCTGCGAATGTAGAGGCCAGTCAGCCCGAGCGGCAGGGCGAAGAGGAAAGGCAAGCGCCAGCCCCATTGGTCGAACGCCGCCACGCCCACCGCCTCGCGCGCCGCCCATACCGCCAGATTGGCCACCAGATAGCCACCGGCACTGCCGGTAAACAGCAGTGCAACCAGCAGGCCACGGCGCTTCGTCGGCACGCTTTCGGCCACGAAGGTGATTGCAGAGGTGGATTCCCCCGCCGCCGATATGCCCTGGATAAAGCGCGCCAGCACCAGCAGAACCGGCGCGGCGATGCCGATCAGCCCTGCACCCGGCAACAGCCCCATCAGCGTGGTCGCCGCAGTCATCAGGATCAGGCTGGCCACCAGCACGCTGCGCCGTCCGGCCCGGTCGCCGTAACGCCCGATCAGCATTCCACCCAAAGGCCGGGCCATGAAGGCGATGCCGAACACCGCCAGCGAGGAAAGCAGCCGCGTGCTCTCGCTCTGGTCGGGGAAGAAGGTCGCACCGATCTGGACCGCGACCAGCGCGAACACCGCGTAATCATACCATTCGGTCACCTGACCCATCATGGTCGCGCCGATGATCCGGCGCAGTTCGGCAGGACTGGGGGCGGGATCGCCGCCAACCGCAGGGGTGATATTCCGGCTCATCTGTCCTCCCTTTGCCCACGCCTCGCGCGGTAACCATCGACCAGTTCACGCAGCCGTTCCGGCGTGCGGTCCACCGCCAGCGGCGTGAACATCACCAGGCTGAGGCTGGCGTCATAGGGCACCTGAAAAACCGAGCGTTCAAGATGCAGCCGCCCCGCAGTGCGGTGGAGAATGCGCGTTTCCCCTTCCTGCCGGGCGATGATCTCGCGCGTCGCCCACCAGCGCCGGAATTCAGATGAATGGTCTGAAATCCGGTCAACGAATTCCATCAGCCAGGGATCGTCGAACTGCTGGCTGACGCTGGCGTTGAATTCCGCGATCACGATCCGCGCGACCTGTTCCCAGTCTTCGGAATAGGCCCGTACGGCGGGATCGGCAAAGGTGCGCCAGACGGTGTTGCGCTGTTCGGGCGGATCGCTGGCGAAATCGCCCATCAGCGCCAGCGCGGCATCGTTCCAGGCGATCCGGTCCCAGCGGGCATTGTGGACATAGGCGGGGATGTAATCCATCGCATCGAGCACCCGCTGGAGCGTGGGGCGGACCGTGCTGGCAACCGGTGGCGGCTCTTCCGGCACGCCGAAGCCCGCCAGCCGCAGGACATGGCCGGTCTCCTCACGATCAAGCCGCAGCGCGCGCGCGATCCGGCGCAGCACGGTGGCGGAAACCTTGATGTCGCGGCCCTGTTCCAGCCAGGTGTACCAGCTGACCCCGACACCCGCTTCCTCGGCCACTTCCTCGCGCCGCAGGCCGGGGGTGCGACGGCGCGGATGGCGGGCGATCAGTTCCTGCGACGCAACCATCCGCTCGCGCCGGGAACGCAGGAACTGGCCCAGCTCCTTCTGCCGCAGAATGTGTCGTGTTGCCGTCATCAGCCCGTTTCGCCAGCGGCGCGCCCGAACGGTGCCCCAACTCTCCCACATAGGGTCTAGGGGAATGTCACCCGCGCCTCAAGCCGGGTCCCAATCGATCAAGGCCAGACAAGTCGCGCGGCTTGAACCATCGGAGCGATTGGAGGATGCTGCACGTTCAAGGGAGAGACACGGACCATGACTCAGGCGGCAACCGCTTCGGCCGGATGGGATTTCTACACGCCGCAAGTCAACGCGGACCCCCATCCGCTGCTGGCCTCCATCCGCAATTCCGGCCGGGCGATCTGGCATGACACCTACCAGTCGTGGATCGTGCCTCATTATGACGATATCGTCGCGATCTGCCGCGACGAGAAGAACTTCACCATGAAGGGCGGCATCGTCTCGCACAATTTCGGGCGCTATTCGCTACTTGCGCAGGACGGAAAGCTGCACCGCGCGATCCGCAGCGTGTGGAACGCGGCTTTCCTCAAGCAGGCGCTGGAACGGCTGGTGCCGCAGATCGCCGCCACCAGCCAGCGCCTGATCGCCCCGGCGGCCGAACGGCTGGCAGCGGGCGAGGAAGTGGACATGGCCCCGGTCAACCGCGCCCTGCCGGTGGAAATCACCGCCATCCTGCTGGGCGTGCCGGAAGAACATTACGCCAGCTTTGCCGGGTGGAGCGACGATATCACCCACATGACCGGATACGCCTTGCCGCCCGAACATCCGGTGGAAGTGCGGCGGGTCAAGGCCCAGACCGAAGTCGCCAATCTGCTGCGCGAAGAGATCGCCAGGCGCAGGCGCCACCCGCAGGACGACCTGATCGGGCGGATGGTGGCGTCGGGCATAGAGGACCAGATCGGCGAGGAAGGCATGGTCGACAATTGCCGCCTGCTGCTGGTGGCGGGCAACGAGACCACTGCCAACTGGTTCGGCCACACGATGGTCCTGCTGGGGCGCCATCCCGCGATCCAGCGCGAGGTCCGGGCCGACCGCAGCCTGCTGCCCGGCGCGCTGGAAGAGGCGCTGCGTTATGACCATGTCACCCACTTCGCCTTCCGCCGGGCGCAGACCGACGATGCGCTTGTGGGCGGCGTGCCCATCCCCAATGGCGATCAGGTGATCATGATCTATGGCGCGGCCAATCGCGATCCCGACCGCTGGGACAATCCCGATGCCTATGACATCCGCCGCGATACCGAAGGGCATGTCGGCTTCGGCCATAGCTTCCACACCTGCATGGGCAAGGAGCTCGCCCGGCTGGAAGGCAAGGGCTATTTCAACACGCTGTTCGACCTGACCCGGCACTATGCGCTCGGTGAGGTCGATTACGGCATTTCCTTCCCGCTGAGGGGACCGCAGAAGCTGATGATCCGGCAGGCCTAAGGGTTGAGCCGACCGGTAATATGGCGCGCCGCGCGGCGACCGGAAAATACCGCGTCACCGATCGACAGGCCCGAGATGTAGGAATTGGAGCACAGCCCCAGCGCCGCACGGCCAGCGGCGTAGAGCTGGCGGATCGGCTGGCCGCTGGTGTCCAGCACTTCGCCCGTTTCCTCCTCCACTTTCAGCCCGCCGAGCGAGAACAGCATGGTGAACCCCATCCGCGCCCAGATCGACTGGTTGATCGCGTAGAACGAAGGCCGTTCGATCGGGCGCAGATAATCCTTCGACTTGCCGAGCGGATCGCGGCCTGCAGCGCAGGCCCGGTTGTAGCCTTCGATGGTCGCGCGCAATCCTTCGGGATCGATCCCGCATTTGCCCGCCAGCTTTTCCAGCGTGCGCCCGCGCCTGGTCCCGCCGGCCAGGATGTTGAGCAATTGCGGCCCGCTGAACATGAACAGCGTCCAGCCGCCGGTGACGATCTGCTTCAACGCCTCGCGCAGGATCGCGCCATCCACCACCAGCCAGGCGGTGACATCGGGCTGCTCGGTGATGGCCTGGCCCATGAAACCCGAATAGGTCCCTTCGTTGATGAATCGCTCCCCCTGGCTGTTGACGAGGATGCCGCTCAGCAGCGCCATCGGCGGGGCAAGGTTGCGGGCGATCAGCATGTGATCGAGCCGCGCCACGTCGCCCCCGGCCGACTGGCCCAGCTGAATGCCGCTGCCATCGCAGCCAAGCGAGCCCAGCCGCAGGCTCGACCGGTAGTTTTTCGCCAGCAACGGGGTGTGGCGCTTCATCATGTCGAGATTGTTGACGAAGCCGCCGGTGGAAAGAACCACCCCCGCCCGCGCCCGGATCATCCGCCGCTGGCCGCTCGCCCGCTCGATTTCGGCGGATTTGCGGCGGGCATCCTCGATCGTGCCGTTCTTGAACGGCAGCATCGGCACAACCCGCTTGTATTGCGCCTGATGCCGCTGCGCCCCGCCTTCGTCCAATGCATTGACCACCACGCCGATCACCGTGCCGCTGGCGTCGGTCACCAGTTGCGTGACAGGGGCATGGTTCAGCAAGCGCACGCCCTGCGCCCCGGCGGCCTGGCGCAGCGCCTCGAACATGACGTGGCCAGTCATCCCCGCGCCGACCGGGCGATGGCCGCGCGCGGCGGGCTTTGCGTGTTCCTTGAAGCCCGCCACCTGTTCATTGCCGGAATAATAGAGGTGATAGCCATCGGGCGGATAGGCGGTCTTGTCGGAAAACAGCGAGCCTTCGTAAGGCACGCCATGGCCGATCAGCCATTCGATCGTCTCGCCGCTTTCTTCGCAATAGCGCCGCACCGTGGCGGATGAGACGGTGTTGCCGACTTCGAGCCCGAGATAACGGACCATCTCCTCGACATCGTCGGTCACCCCGGCGTCGCGCTGGATCGCAGTGTTGCCGCCCGAATAGATGATCCCGCCGCTGTAGGCGGTGGCCCCGCCCCCTTCGAACCGGTCTATGGCGAGAACGTCCGCCCCGCTTTCGCGCGCCTGCAACGCGGCGGCAGCCCCCGCTCCGCCGAAGCCGACCACCACAACATCGGCCACATCGTCCCATGCCTGCGCATCGGGATCGTCCACCATCAGCGGCGGTTCGGCCAGCATGCCGTCTGTTCCTGCCATGGCCGTCTCCCCTTTTGTCCCAAGCGGAGACTATGGCCATTTGCGCGGCAAGTCCATTGCCCCGCCCGGCAGCGGACCGGCCTTACTGCGACTTGCCGAAGTAGCGTGCCTCGGCATAATCCCACAGGCGGGTGCGCATGGTGATGCCCGTCTTGTGCAGTTCGCCGAACATCTTCATCAGCTTACGGATCGAGGGCACGCGCGGCATGGCGCGGCCATAGCGGTATTCGGACGAATCGTAATAATCCGACCAGCGGATGATCTTGTCGCCTTCAACCACCATCACCGAGGCCAGTTCACCCACGAACTTGTCGCCCGTCTCGGGATTGAAATTGGTTTCCACCCGTTCTGCAAAAACGACATTGCCGGACGCTGCGATATTCTTGATGTCGGCATGGACATTGGGCCGGTCGAACACTTCAAGATAGGCTTCAAGGCCGGTCATCACCATGTCGAGTCCGACATTGCTGCCCATGCCGGTATCGTACTTGATGACATCGGGGTGCAAATAGCGCGGGAAGGCCACGCGGGTTCCCTCGCTGTCCATGCAGGCAAACATGTCGAGTACAACCTGCTTCGGATCGGGATTGGCAGACATCGGTATTCTCCCTTTGTTATCTGGACTGGTTTCAGATGGTGTAGGCGCCATCGACCCGGATTTCGGTGCCGCTGGTATAGAGACTGTCATCGGACAAGAGGTAGAGGATGGTGCCGACCATCTCCTGCGGCTGGGCAATGCGGCGCATCGGCACATAGCGTTCGGCCAGTTCCGCGCTCTTGCCGCCGGTGTTTTCGCTCAACAGGTCGGTATCGAAGAAGCCGGGCACGACAAGATTGACGCGGATCCCATGGGGTGCGAGTTCGACCGCGACGGTGCGGGTGACGCCGGACAACGCAGCCTTGCTGGCGGCATAGGCGGTCAGCATTGGCAGGCCCTTCACCCCGGCGGGCGAGCCGATATTGACGATGGAGCCGCAGCCCGCCTCGCGCATCGGCCCGACGACATGCTTGATGCCAAGGATCGGGCCGAGCTGGTTCACACGGTAAAGATAGTCGATGTCTTCCTGCTTGATCTTGGCGATCGGCGAAGCAGCCTGTGCACCGGCATTGTTGACGAGACCGTGGATGGCGCCAAACCGGTCCAGCGTGATCGCCACCACCCGCTTCCAGTCATCCTCGCTGGAGACATCCTGCCGGACATAGGCGGCATGGCCGCCAAGTTCAGCCGCGATCCGGTTGCCCGCACCCTCGTCGCGCCCGCCGAACACGACCCTGGCCCCTTCGGCCACCAGCCCGCGCACTTCGGCTTCGCCCATGCCGCGGGTGCCGCCGGTGACGATTACCACCTTGCCATCCATCCGGCCGGCCATTGTCCCAAAAACTCCTGCTGCGTTGGTGGATCGCTCAGTAATTGGACGGGGGGCAATGCGTCAATCGAATTTTGTAACGATCGCTCCAGAAAATTGCGTGCGCGCGGATCAGGCCGCCTGAAAGGCCAGCGAACCGCGGAACTGGCTGGCGATCACATCGGCCATGGCATGAAGGTCCGCTCGTGCAGTGCCGCCCGAAGCCTGCACGGCCATGCCCTGCAACAGCGTGGCGACATAGCGCGCCAGTTCCCGGCAATCGGCATCCGGGCGCAGCTCGCCTGCCACCATCGCCTGCCGGAAGCGCTGTTCCAGTTCCGGTTCGATCGCGAGACGGCGCGCGGCCAGCACCTGCTTGACCGGCTCGCTGGTTTGCGAACAGGACAGCGCGCCCTGCACATAGAGGCAGCCGGGCGCGAATTTCGCGTCGGTCAGCGCATCGGCATAGGCATGCATCAGCCCGCCGACCACATCCTCGATCCGACTGGCAGACAGCGCAGCTTCCACGATCGGCGCGCGGTGGCGGGCATAGGCATCCATCGCCCGCTCGAACAGGCCGCGCTTGTCGCCGAAGGCGGCATAGAGGCTGGCGGGGTTGATCCCCATCGCAGCAGTCAGTTCGGCAATTGACGCGCCTTCATAGCCCTTGGCGATGAACACCTGCAACGCGGTTTCCACCGCATCGTTTTCGTCGAAGGATCTTGGTCTGGCCACTGGAATTGGGTCTCCGCGCCTATTGTGGCATTCCACGCCAGGTCATTCAAGCTGCGCCCTTCATCCGGCCATGCGCGGCGGTCACCGCCACGATCAGGCCGCCCAGCCCATAGAGCAGCGCCGCGAGCAGCAGGGCACCGCGCACATCGTGCTGGCTGACCATCAGCGAAGCCAGCGCCGGGCCTGCCGCCACCCCGGCCAGCTGTGCGGTCGACATGTGCAGCGCGGCCCGGCGCGAAGGATCGATCTCGATCAGGTAGGGCATGTGGAACGGCGGCACGAACATCCACAGGAAGGCAAAACCGACCGCGCCGACAGTATAGGCCATGGTCGAACTGGCCGAGCCGAGCACGGCAATCGCCGCGATACTCGCCACGGAAGTGCCGACCAGCGCATGCACCGGCCTGATCTTTCCGGCGAAAGCCGCCGCGCACAGTCCGGCCAGGATTTGCGATCCCAGCGCAATCGACATCGCGACACCGGCCTCCTGTTCACCGACTCCGATCTGCAGCCCGAACGGCTTTACATAGACCCACAGCGCCAGGATCGCGGCCAGTTGGCAGAACACCGCCGTCAACCCGACGAAACCCGCCAGCCCGGGCATGACCGATTCGCTGGCGTCACCGAGCGGCGGGTAGGAATCCGCGATCAGCAAGGCCAGCACTCCCATCAGGCCGTAAAGTATCGCCACCGTGGCAAAGCCGCCCATCGCCCCGCCCCAGGGCAACAGGATCACCGCGAAGACATAGGACAATACCAGCAATACCGCTGCCTGCACGGTCACATAGATAGCGATCCAGCGCGCCGGATTGTCGATCCGGGTCAGGAAACCGACCCACACCCACAGCAGCACGCCCGCGCACAGCCCGTGGCCGAATCGGGCCGCGATGATCTGGCTGCCGGAAAGCTGCGGCGTCACGAGGTCGAGCGCCAGGCCGATCACGGCGGAGGCGACCACCAGCAACCGCAACCGTTCAGGCCGCAGCAGGGCGGTGGCAAGGCTGACCGCCACCAGCGTCCCGATCGCTTCGGCCATCGCCACCCGGCCAAGCTCGGCCAGCGTCAGCCGTCCTTCGCTGACCAGCTGCGGCAGCAGCGTGCTTTGCAGCGCCGGGATGAAGCCGCTGATGACGCCGATCACCAGCGTCGCGATCCCGGCGGAACGGGTGAAGCTGCCCACGCTCACCGGATCGCTCCCGCGCCGGACCTGTGTCCTGATTTCGTCATCCCCATCCCCCTGATCCGCCCGAAGCAGTCATTACAAACTTGCATAAACAACTTTGCATGGATAGCACCTCCGGCAGGAAAATGCACGTCGGGGCGCGATTGGCGGGCGAACCGCGTTCGCCACTCCCGCAACAGTCCGGAGAGGCAGTCACCCATGAGCAATCCCAGCGAAACCGCTTGCGACGTTCTTGTTGTCGGCAGCGGCGGGGCCGGCTTCACCGCCGCCGTTACCGCCCGCAAGGCAGGCCTTGATGTGCTGCTGATCGAAAAGGAAGCGCTGCTGGGCGGGACCACCGCCACATCGGGCGGAATGCTCTGGATTCCGGGCAATCCCCATTCGTCCGAAGTGGTGCGCGGACGCCCGATGGAAGATGCCGTCGCCTCGGCCCGCAGCTATGTCGTGGCGGAAGGGGGCAATTACGTGAACCCGACAAGGCTCGACGCATTCCTGGACAACGGCCCCCGGATGATCTCGTTCCTCGAACAGGAAACCGACGTGAAATTCTACGGGATGGATTATCCCGACTATTATTCCGAACAGCCCGAATCGGGCGATTGCCGTGGCATCGGCTCGATGGATTACGAACTGGCCAAGCTGGGCGATGATCGCGCGATCCTGAAGAACCAGCTGCCGCAGATGCTGTTCATGGGCCTTGCCATCGGCTCCAGCGTCGAAATGAAGGAATTTATGCGCGCCGGCCGCTCGATCAAGTCGATGGGCTTTGTGGTCAAGCGCATGCTGCGCCACTTCTACGATGTGACCCGCTACGGCCATGACGAACAGGTGGTGCGCGGCCGCGCGCTGATTGCGCGTTTCATCAAATCCGCGCGCGACCTGGGTATTCCGATGTGGCTGTCCTCGCCGATGAAGGAACTGGTCAAGGACGCCAGCGGGCGCGTGACGGGCGCAATCGTTACGACCCCAAAGGGCGATATCCACGTCACCGCACGCAAGGGCGTGATCCTGGCTGCCGGCGGCTATTCCGGCGACGAAGCGCGCCGCAAGGCAACCTATCCGCCGCTCGGCAGCACGGCCAATCACGCCACCGTTGCCGCTCCCGGCAACACCGGCGATGGCATCGCCGCCGCTGAAAAGGCGGGCGGGGCGTTCAACGGACAGGTCGCCAATGTTGGCGCGTGGATGCCGGTCTCGGTCCTTCCCGGCAAGACCGGCTTCGAGAACACCTGGCCACATCTGGTCGACCGGCAGAAGCCCGGCTTCATCGCGGTGGACCGGCGCGGCAACCGCTTTGTCGATGAAAGCGCATCCTACCACCATTTCGTCCCGCCGATGATGCGGGTCTGCGCCGAGGCGGGCGACAGCGAGGCGTGCTGCTGGCTGGTGGCGAGCAAATCGGCGGTGGACAAATGGGGTATGGGCTTTGTCCGCCCGTTCCCGGTGCCGCGCGGCAATTATGTCCGCAACGGCTATCTCATCAAGGCCAGCAGCATCGCCGAACTGGCGAAGAAAGCCGGGATCGATCCCGCCGGGCTGGAAGCCACCGTGCAGAAGTTCAACGGATACGCCCGCACCGGCAAGGATCTGGACTTCAAGCGCGGCGAACGCACTTACGACCTTTATCAGGGCGACGAGGAAGTTGGCCCCAATCCCTGCCTTGGCCTGATCGAGACAGGTCCGTTCTTCGCGGTCAAGGTCGTGCCGGGCGAAATCGGCACATTCGCGGGACTCGCCACCGACGAACACGCCCGCGTGCTGGATGCCGCCGGTGCACCTATTCGGGGCCTCTATGCCGTCGGCAACGATCAGGCCAGCGTGTTCGGCGGGGTCTATCCCGGGCCGGGCTCCACGCTGGGCCCGGCGCTGACCTTTGGCTACATTGCGGGCAGGCACGTGTCCGGGCAAAGTTAGCCCGGCTCAATGCCTTTGGCACCCAGCAGGAACGCGGTCTTCGAAGCCAGTTTGCGGAATTGCATAGCCGACTGGTAGCCTTCACCGTGGTACCATTCCTTGAACACTTCCTCTGACGGGAAGCGCAGCAGGACGATACGCTGCCCGGGCATTGCCCCCTCCAGCAAGAACGGGCTGTCGTCAATTGCCAGCAGTTCGATGTCGCTGCGCCCGGCCAGCACCTGGGCGGCGGCGTTCTCATATTTGCCGTAGGTTTCGCGATCCTCGATATCGATCGCGGCGATCAGGTAGCAGCTCATCCCTTTCCTCACCGTCTTTCAGCGTCCGGCCACATATTGATCGCGGATCGCTGCAAAGTCGCGCAGGAATGCGATCTGTTCGTCCAGCGCGCGATCCGGGAAGCGGGCGTGGACATGGGTGACGCCCTGCGCTTCGAGATAGGCTATTTCCTCCATCACCCGCCCGGCGTCCTTGCCATGCGGATAGAGCCCGACCTCGAGGTCGAGCGAGGCCGGATCGCGCCCGTGTTCCGCCATGATCCGGCGAATTTCCGCCAGCGCCGCCAGCGCATCGTCTTCCAGCCTGCCGGTGGCATCGTTGATCCGGAACAGCGGCATGAAGCCATCGGCATATTTCGCGATCCGCTCGATCACCTTGGACGGCGGCACCGGCTGGGCCTGCCGCCCTGCCCCCATCCAGATCGGGATCGGCCGCTGCACTGGCAGCGGGTTGACGTTGACATGGCGTAGCCTGTGCCAGCGCCCTTCGAAGTTCACCACCTCCTGCGTCCACAGCGCGCGCAGCACCTCGACCTGTTCTTCCACCCGCGCGCCGCGCGTCTTGAACTCCTCGCCCAGTGCCTCGAACTCGATGTGGTTGTAACCGATACCCACCCCGAGGATCAGCCGCCCGCCGGACATATAATCGACCTGCGCCGCCTGCTTGGCGACCAGCGCGGTCTGGCGCTGCGGCAGGCCGAGCACGCCGGTCAGGAAGCCGATTCGGCTGGTGATCGCGGACAGGTAGGACATGAAGGTGAACACCTCCTGGAACTGGCTGCGATGGGTATAGGGAGTCGGCGGCAGGTCTGGATGTTCTTCCGCGACGATTCCCACCACGTGATCGACAAGGCGAATGAAATCATAGCCCAGCGCTTCTGCCTCGCGCACGAAGGCGACCAGAGCCTCGAACCCTCCGTCATGAACGAAGTGATTGCCGTTAATGGTGAATTTGAGCGTTCCAGCCATGGTTCCTGCCTCATCCCGCGGCGCATCCGGCGATGCCCCATTCCGACTCTCGTGTCCGAAATTGCAGTTGATGTCTATACAGGTTTGCGTGTATCCGCCAAAGCCTGAAAACAAGCCAGCCGGAGAGGCCACCCCCATGGCACACAATGTCCTGACCTATCCCCATTTCGAGCCGCATTTCCCGCGCGAGCAATGGGCATTGCCGACCGTGCTGGAACATCAGGCCCGCGTCCGGCCCGACCGGCCCTGCCTGCAATGGACCGACGCCGGTCAGGTCCACAGCTTTGCGCAGGTGAACGCCGCCGCCAACCGCATCGCGCGCGGTTTCCAGAAGATGGGCGTGAAGAAGGGCGATTATGTCGTCATTTTCATGCCCAATGCGCTCGAATATGTGCTGGCCTGGTATGCCCTGGCCAAGCTCGGCGCGATCGAGGTGACGGTGGGGGAAAGCTACAAGGGCGAAATCCTGCGACACCAGGTCGGCTTGTCCAGGCCCCGCATCATCATCACCACCCCTGCCCTGTCCGAACGGCTGGCCTTCATCGAAGACCAGATCGGCCATGCCGAACATGTGATCCTGGTCGGCGAAGGCGAACCTGCCGCGTTCCAGCGCATCACCACCAGCCGGTTCGAGGCGCTGTACGAGGACGACGACAGCAACCTCGGCATTCCGGTCGGCCCGCGCGATACGGCGGCGGTGCTGTTCACTTCAGGCACCACGGGCCTGTCCAAGGGCGTGCTGATGTCGCATTCCCAGTTCCACTTCTTCGCGGAAGAAGACGCCAACCTGACGCGACTGACCGACCAGGATACCTATTCCACTTCATTCCCGCTGTTCCATGGCAACGCCCAGTTCCTGACCGTCTATCCCAGCCTGATCGCGGGCGCACATTGCGTGCTCTATGAACGGTTCAGCGCGTCTGACTTCATCGGTCGGCTTTATCGCTCGGGCAGCACGGTCTGCAACCTGCTGGGCGCGACCATGTCCTTCATCCTCGCCCAGCCGCCTTCCGATCTGGACAAGGCGCACAAGGTCAGCCGCATCTATGCCGCCCCGCTGGCGCCCGACCTTGGCGCGCGGTTCGTCGAACGGTTCGGTGACATCACTTTCGTCGATGGCTTCGGCCAGACCGAGATTTCCAACGTGTTCCAGACCCCGTGGCAGGCCCCGCGCCCGGCAGGTGCCTCGGGCGTACTGGTGGACCAGTTCTTCGAAATCCGGCTGGTCGATCCCGAAACCGACGAGGAAGTGCCCGAGGGCGAGATCGGCGAACTGGTGGTGCGCAACAAGATTCCCTACATCATGTGCAACGGCTATCTCGGCATGCCCGACAAGACCGCGGAAACCTGGCGCAATTTGTGGTTCCACACCGGCGATGCGCTGCGCCGCGACGCGCAGGGCTGGTATTATTTCGTCGACAGGGTGAAGGACGCGCTGCGCCGCCGGGGCGAGAATATCTCCAGCTTCGAAGTGGAATCGGTGGTCCGCTCGCACCCGGCCGTGGCCGAATGCGCGGTAGTGGCGGCCAAGGCCGACGAGGAAGGCGGCGAGGACGAGGTCAAGGCCTTCATCGTCCCGGTGGAAGGCGAGACCGTACAGTTCGAGGAGGTGATCGCCTGGTGCGATCCGCGCATGCCCGGCTTCATGGTGCCGCGCTACCTTGAACTGATCGAAATCCTGCCGCAAACCCCCTCGCAGAAGGTCCAGAAGAAGGAACTGCGGGAGATGGGCAACAGCGCGAAGACATGGGACCGCGTCAAGGCCGGCTGCAAGCTCGCAGACGAACGCAAGAAGGGCTGAGCGGATGCGCAAGGTTCCGCTGGGCGCCTCGGGGCTGCTGAGCTCCGTGCAAGGTCTGGGCTGCATGGGCATGTCCGAATTCTACGGCGCGGGCGACGAGGCGGAATCGCAGGCCGTGCTGGCCCGCGCGGTCGAACTGGGGATCAACCACCTCGATACGTCCGACCTCTATGGCAAGGGCGCGAATGAGGAACTGCTGGGCCGCTTCCTCAGGTCCGTCCCGCGTGACAAGGTGCTGCTGGCCACCAAGTTCGGCATTTTGCGCGATCCCGATGCTCCGCTCGGCAGCACCCATGACCGGGAACTGGACAACAGCCCGGCCCATGCGCGCGAAGCCTGCGAAGCTTCGCTCAGGCGGCTCGGCACCGATCATCTCGATCTCTACTACGTCCATCGCCACGATCCGGCGATGCCGATCGAGGAAGTGATCGGCGGCCTTTCCCGGCTGGCGGAAGAAGGCAAGATCAGGGGCATCGGCCTGTCGGAAGTCTCGCCCGAAATCCTGCGCCGCGCCCATGCCACTCACCCGATCAGCGTGCTGCAATCCGAATATTCGCTGTTCGCGCGCGATATCGAACGCGAGATACTGCCGACCTGCCGTGAACTGGGCATAGCCTTCCTGCCCTACAGCCCGCTGGGCCGGGGCATTCTGGCCGGCCGAATCCGCTCGGTCGATGATCTCGCTCCCGACGATCTGCGCCGCAACGCGCCAATCTTTGCGCCCGCCAATCTTCCCGCCAATGTCGCGCTGGTGGACAGTGTGGCGGAAATCGCCACGCATTATGGTGCGAAGCCGGGGCAGGTCGCCCTGGCCTGGCTGCACCACAAGGGCGATGACATCGTGCCGATCCCCGGCACCAAGAATGTCCGATACCTCGAAGAAAACGCCGGCGCGGTCGACATCCGCCTCAGCGCGGAAGACATCGCCCTGCTCGACGGCAGCCTGACCCCGGACAAGGTCGCAGGCGGCGGCAAGTGGAGCACGGTCCCGACGGAAGAGGCGAAATGAGCACGGACTTCACCATCAAGGACCGCACCGCCATCGTCGGGCTGGGCGCAACCCCCTATTACAAGCGCGGCGCATCGCTGCCGCAGACACTGGAAGAAATGGTCGGCAAGGCGATCATCTCCGCCGCTGCCGATGCCGGGATCGACGTACCAGACATTGACGGCTTCGCCTATTTCGCGGGCGGCTTTGACACCGGCGCGTTGCAGGAAACGCTCGGCATCAGGGACGTGAGTTTCAGCGCCACGCTGACTGGCAGCGGCGGCGGATCGGCCGGAGCGCTGGGCTTGGCGGCGGCGGCGATCGTTTCCGGGCAGGCGAAGACCGTGGTCGTGGTCGGCGGGGTGCAGCAGGCGACGCTGCGCTATGGCGCCATGCCATCGACCTATGACGCGACCCCCGAAAGCGTGTTCTACCAGTCGGCAGGCCTCGCAGGACCGGGCCAGATGTTCGCCCTGCTCGCCCGGCGGCACATGGACCTTTACGGCACCACCCGCGATCATTTCGCCGAAGTGGCCATGGCGATCCGTGCCAATGCGGTCGGCCATCCCGACGCGCGGATGCAGAAGCCGATGACCCGCGAGGATTATTTCGCCGCGCCGATGATTTCCGAGCCGCATTGCCTGTTCGACTTCTGCCTTGAGACCGATGGCGCGGTGGCGGTGATCGTGACAGCTGCAGAACGGGCGCGCGACCTCTCCGCAAGGCCGGTTTTCATCCACTCCTGCGAACATGGCGCGAGCGTGGACTGGGGCCGCTCGATCTACTGGATGGGCATGCCGGACGAAAGTTTCGCCTCTTCCGGCCATGCCACCATCGCCCGGCGGCTCTACGCCAAGAGCGACTTTGGCCCCGGCGATATCGACGTCGCGCAGATCTACGACCATTTCTCATCACAGGTCATCATGCAACTGGAAGATTATGGTTTTTGCGCCAAGGGCGAAGGCGGCCCGTTCGTCGCCAGCGGGGCGATCCGCTATGACGGTGGCAGCCTGCCAATCAACACCGACGGCGGCCAGCTTTCCGGCGGCTACATCTGGGGCATGAGCCATGTGCGCGAGGCCGTGGACCAGTTGCGCGGGACTGCCCACAATCAGGTGGCCGGTGCCCGCACCTGCCTTGTCACCGGCGGCCCCTCCAACCTGCCGGTAAGCGGCCTGATCCTGAGGAGCGAGCCATGAGCCGACCTGACCCCCGAACCGCGCAACGCCCACCCGACAGCCTGTTCACGCTGGTCACCGACCAGTGGACCCAGCCCTATTGGGATGCTGCCGCGCAAGGTAAGCTTGTCGCAGCAAAATGCGAAAATTGTGTAACTTTCCGCATGCCACCAACGCCGTTCTGCCCGCAATGCCGCTCGCAGCAGATCGACTGGATCGAACTGCCCGGCACTGCCACGCTTTACAGCCATACCGTGGTCGAACGGGCGATCCTGCTGGAACTGGCGGATTGCATCCCCTATGTTCCCGCCGTGGTCGAGCCGGATGGTGCACCCGGCATCCGCATCATCACAAACATTGTCGAGAGTTCCATCGAAGACATTGTTTCCGGGGCGAAACTGTCTGTCCTATTCGACCCGGTCGAAGGTGGCGCGATCCCCCGTTTCCGCATAGTGAAAGACGCAAAATGAGCTATTCGCCGCTGTGGGAAACCCCCTTCTTCGAGGATCGCCACCGCGCGCTGGCGGAGCGACTGCTGGCCTGGGACATCCCCCATGTCGATCACGACACGCAGGATTTCGAAGCCCCGGCCCGCGCGCTGCTGGCCTCGATGGCGGAGCAGGACCTGCTCGAACTGGTGGTTCCGCGAGAAGGACAAGCCTTTGATTTGCGGTCGATCTGCCTTGCCCGCGAGATCATCGGCTATCGCAGCGGCGGGCTGGCCGACAGCGTCTTCATCATGCAGGGCATCGGCACCGGCGCGCTCGCCCTGTCCGGCGCGCATGACACGCCCGCGCTCGCTTCCGCCCGTTCGGGCCGCACCATCGCCGCCTTTGCCCTGACCGAGCCGGTGGCCGGGTCGGACGTGGCGAATATCACCACCACCGCGCTGCACAACGGCGTCGAGTGGGTGCTCAACGGTGACAAGACCTTCATCACCAATGCAGGGATCGCGGACCATTACATCATCGTTGCCCGCACCGGCGAGGCACCCGGTTCGCGCGGGCTGTCCGCCTTCCTGGTCGATGCCGGAACCCCCGGTCTGGTCACAGAGCAGCAGCGCTATGTCGCCGCCCATCCCGGCGGCAATCTGACCCTGACCGATTGCCGGGTGCCGACGGACCGGCTGATCGGCGCACCCGGCGGCGGGTTCAAGCTGGCGATGCAGACTTTCGACATCTTCCGCGCCTCGGTCGGCGCGGCGGCCATCGGCTTTGCCCGCCGCGCGCTGGATGAGGCGGTGGAGCGGACTGCCAGCCGCGAGATGTTCGGCAAGCCGATGAACGCGATCGAGGGCGTCCAGTCGAAGCTCGCTGAAATGGCCACCGCCGTCGAGGGTGCGGCGCTGCTGGTCTACCGCGCGGCCTGGGCCAAGGACATTTCGGGCGGGCGCTGCACGCGCGAGGTGTCGATGGCCAAGATGGTCGCGACCGAGGCCGCGCAGCAGGTGATCGACGATGCGGTGCAGCTGTTCGGCGGGCTGGGTGTCACCCATGGCTCGGTGGTCGAGCGGCTCTATCGCGAAGTCAGGCCGATGCGGATCTACGAAGGGGCGTCCGAAGTGCAGAAGCTGATCATCGGGCGCGATATCGCGGCCAGCGCGGGGGAACCGAAATGAGCGAGACATACGACTACGTGATCGTCGGCGCGGGTTCCGCCGGATCGACGCTGGCGGCGCGGCTTTCGGACATTCCGGGCGTTCGCATCTGCCTACTGGAAGCCGGGCCGAAGGACCTCAATCCTTTCCTCCATATCCCGGCCGGCTTCATCAAGGTGATCTTCGATCCCAAGCTGACGTGGGGCTTCATGAGCGAGCCGGGCGACGCGATCAACGGGCGCTCCGTGCCCGCGATCCAGGGCAAGGTGGTGGGCGGTTCCGGCGCGGTCAACGGCATGATCTATGTCCGTGGCCAGGCCGATGATTTCAACCGCTGGGCGCAAATGGGCAATCCCGGCTGGGGTTATGACGATGTGCTGCCCTATTTCCGCAAGAGCGAAAGCCGCCGCGAAGGGGGCGACCAGTGGCGCGGCGACAAGGGCCAGATGCCGATCTTCGGGCTGGACCTCAAGAACGATCTGGTCGACGCCTTCATCGGCGCGGCGGGCGAGCTGGGCATCCCGCGCAACCCCGATTACAACGGCGCATCGCAGGCCGGGGCAGGCATCTATCAATACAACATCGGCGGCGGGCGGCGGATGGCCCCTGGCCAGGCCTTCCTGCGCCCGGCGCTGAAACGCGGCGCGATCGACCTGCGCACCGGCGCACGCGCCACGCAGGTGCTGTTCGACGGCACCCGCGCCACCGGCATCCGCTACACCACCGACAACGGCTCGACCTTCCGTGAGGTCAAGGCACTGCGCGAAGTGATCCTGTGCGGCGGGGCGATCAACACGCCGCGCCTGCTGCAGGTGTCGGGCGTCGGCAATCCTGAGCTGCTCAAATCCATTGGCGCGCCCGTCGTCCATGCCCTGCCCGGCGTGGGCGAGAATCTGCACGATCATTTCACCCCGCGCACCGTGGTGAAAGTCCATGACGCGGTGACGATCAACGACATGGCGCGCGGCCCCCGCCTGATCGGCCAGGGCATCCGCTGGCTGCTGCGGCAGCCGAGCATCATCGGCATGGGCGTGGTGCTGGGCAACATCTTCTGGAAATCGCACCCCGATCTCGACCGGCCGGACATGCTGGTGACTTTCACCCCCGGATCTTTTCGCGAAGGCTTCCTTGGCAAGCTCGACGTGGTGCCGGGGATGACGCTGGGCGCGTGGCAGTTGCGCCCCGAAAGCACAGGCTTCATCCGCGCGCGTTCGCGCGACCTGTTCGAAGCGCCGATGATCCAGCCCAATTATCTGACGGCGGAGAACGACCGGCGCGTGCTGCTGTCGGGCCAGAAACTGATCCGCCGCCTGCTCGGCACGCAGGCGCTGGGCAAATATGTCACCGAAGAACTGATGCCCGGCCCAGCGGTGCAGAGCGACGACGAACTGATGGACTACGCCCGCCGCCAGGGCCTGTCGGGCTATCACTTCTGCGGCACGGCCAAGATGGGCCCGGCCAGCGATCCGATGGCGGTGGTGGACGCGCGGCTCAAGGTGCATGGTCTGCAAGGCCTGCGGGTGGTGGACGCCTCGGTCATGCCCAGCATCACCTCGGGCAACACCCACGCGCCGACGATCATGATCGCGGAGAAGGCGGCGGATATGGTGCGGGGGGACTGGGGGTAAAGACTTTCCTTGCCTTGAGTCTTCATAGCGCGTGCTTAATCTGACCTAGCGCTAGTACGCGGGAGGAGAACGGCAATGGGATGCGGAGAGTTTTGGTCCAGGCTTTTTGCTACCGGCGTTTTACTTTCTCTCTCGACAACTGCCTATGCATCTGAGTCGGGCGAAGCGGCCCAGTGCGAACTCCATGTCTTTCCCATTAAAGACGTTGGCGTCACGGACCAGACTCAGGCCACCGTCATGGGAGGTATACTGCCCGAGTTGCTGAAAGATGCATTTCGGGTAAAGAGGCCTGAAGAAATCTCAAAATTTTTGAGAGATTCGGTTCCGATTGAAAAAGAAATAGAAGAACTCAGAAAAATCGAATATCAAAATTACGATAAAGGCAAAGACGCGGTCGTAAGCATACATGATAGCCCTTATATTGGATTCCTCAAGGCGGAAGATCCCCCGGTTGTATCTGACATACCCTCTTGCTATCGTGAGCTGATATTATGGTCGTTAATTTATGAAAAAGGGACGATGCACAAGGCGATAAGATTGGTTTACTCCTACAGAGTTTTCCAAAACCATCAGTTAAGTGCAAAGGCAAAATTTCGCGTGGTAGGCGTCGGAATTCACAACTTCCCTCCGGACAAGCCAGAGGAGGTGGATGCCGCTCGCCTCGCAGTGTCCGTCGTCAGAACATTTGGCGCAATTTGCAGCGTAAATTAGCGGAGTGCGGGCCTCGTCTGGGGGTTGATGTTAGGCGGCTAGCTTGCGGTGTTGCAAGCGCCGATGTTCGATAGTCTTTCGCTTGATCCTTTCTCGCTGTTTT